>JBQCJG010000069.1:0-18868 GCA_051952955.1 Lysobacteraceae bacterium
GGAAGGCGATCGAGGCGGTGGCGTAGACCATCGCCTGGTAGCCGAACAGCGGCTTGCGGCTGAAGGTCGGGATGATCTCCGAGACCACGCCGAACGCCGGCAGGATCATGATGTAGACCTCGGGGTGCCCGAAGAACCAGAAGATGTGCTGGAACATCACTGGGTCGCCGCCGCCCTTCGCGCTGAAGAAGCTGGTCAGGAAGAACTTGTCGGTGAGCAGCATCGTCACCGCGCCAGCCAGCACCGGCATGACCGCGATCAGCAGGAAGGCGGTGATCAGCCAGGTCCAGCAGA
Organism: Lysobacteraceae bacterium; assembly: GCA_051952955.1. GTDB lineage: Bacteria > Pseudomonadota > Gammaproteobacteria > Xanthomonadales > Xanthomonadaceae > Lysobacter_I. The sequence continues at coordinate 295 of JBQCJG010000069.1, forward strand.
AGATCGGCATCTTCAGCAGGTCGACGCCCGGGGCGCGCATGTTGAGGATGGTCGCGATGATGTTGATCGCGCCCATGATCGAGCTGATGCCCATCATGTGGATGGCGAAGATCGCGAACGACAGGCTGTTGCTCTGCAGCGACAGCGGCGGGTACAGCGTCCAGCCGCCGGCCGGCGCACCGCCCGGCATCACGAAGGTGATCAGCAGCAGCGCGAACGCGAACGGCATGATCCAGAAGGACCAGTTGTTCATGCGCGGCAGCGCCATGTCGGGCGCGCCGATCTGCAGCGGCACCATCCAGTTCGCGAGGCCCACGAACGCCGGCATCACGCCGCCGAAGATCATCACCAGCGCGTGCATCGTCGTCATCTGGTTGAAGGTCTCAGGCTTGAGGTGCTGCAGGCCCGGTTCCATCAGCTCCCAGCGGATCATCACCGACATGAAGGCGCCGATAATGAACATCACGAAGCTGAACACGAGGTACAGCGTGCCGATGTCCTTGTGGTTGGTCGAGAAGAACCAGCGTTCGACGAAACCCTGCTTGTGGCCGTGGGCGTCGTGACCGTGGTCGAGATCGGCGTGGGTGCTTGCCATGGGACGTGTACCTCGGAAAGGAGCTGCGATCAGCCGGCCGACGGAGCGGCGGCTGCGGCATTCTTCTGGCCGGCGTCGGCGGTGACCGGGACGGCGGCGGCATCGGCGGGCTTGGCATCGGCGGGCTTGGCGTCGGCCGGGGCGGTGCCGTCGGCGGGCGCGGCCGGGGCGGCGGCTTCGGCCGTCGGGGCCGGCGCGTTCTTCGCGCGCTCGGCGGCCAGCCAGGTCTCGAACTCGGCCTTCGGCACGGCCTTCACCACGATCGGCATGAAGCCGTGGTCCTTGCCGCACAGTTCGGCGCATACGCCGCGGTAGAGGCCCGGCTGGTCGACCTGCGTCCAGGCTTCGTTGACGATGCCCGGGATGGCGTCCTGCTTCCAGCCCAGGGCCGGCACCCACCACGAATGGATCACGTCGTCGGCGGTGATCAGGAAGTGGATCTTGGTGCCGACCGGCACGACCAGTGGATTGTCGACGTCGCGCAGGTATTCCGGGTGGTTCGCGGTGCGCGCGTCGACGTGGCTCTGGCGGATCTCGTCGCTCCTGCGGTCCAGGCGGCTGGTGAAGGCGACGGTGTCGGACGGCTTGTCGCCCGGATACTCGTACTTCCACAGCCACTGGTAGCCCGTGACCTTCACCGTCATCTGCGCATCGCGCACGTCGTACATCTTGAAGATCTTCTGCGTGGCGGGCACGGCCATGATCACCAGCAGCGCCACCGGCACGATCGTCCAGACGACCTCCAGCCGGGTGCTGTGGGTGAAGTCCACGTCCGCCACGGCGCCCTTGGACTTCCGGAACTTCACCATCGCGTAGAACATGGCGCCGAACACCACCACGCCGATGACCACGCAGATCCACAGGGCCATCATGTGCGCGCTGTAGGCGTTCTCCGACATCGCGGTGACGCCCTTGCCCATGTTGAGCTGCCACGGTTTGGGCTCGGTGGACTGCGCGATCGCCGCCACCGGCGCCAGCAGCGCGGCCAGGAATGCGCATGCACCCGCCCGCCACGTCCGGCTCCCCTTCGTCCCACCCGCACGCATTTGCACCATGGTCCAGAACCCCAAGCTGTCTCGGCTCCGGAGAGCCGGTTCCGACCGACCCCGGCGGGAATCGATCTTCTCGAAATATTTTCAGGAATGCGCCACACCGGCGGCGGACGCGGGCGGATGCCCGGCCGGCCGCGGTCCGGCGCCCGGGAAACCCGAGAATGGTAGCCGTTCGCCGCGGGGACGGGCAAGCCGAGCCGTGGCCCCCGTACGCGTGCGCAGGGGTGTGAAAGGCCCCGGCGGCACTGCTAGTATCCGCGCCTCGCCGTCCCCCGGACCGCCGTGAACGCCCTGCTCACCCCCGAACTGCCGGCCGCCCCGGGCCCGCGCCGCGCCGCGATCACCGCGGCCTGGGTCCGCGACGAAGCCCAACACGTCCGCGAGCTGCTGGCTACCGCCCGCCAGCCCCATCCCGACTGGAGCGATGCCGACCGCGCCGCCATCCAGGCCACCGCGGCCGACCTGGTCCGCCGGGTCCGCGCCCGTGCGCAGGACCAGGGCGCGATCGAGGCCTTCATGCGCCAGTACGACCTCGGCAGCGAGGAAGGCGTGCTGCTGATGTGCGTGGCCGAGGCCCTGCTCCGCATCCCGGACCAGGACACCGCCGACCGGCTGATCCGCGACAAGCTGGGCGATGCCGACTGGAAGCGCCACCTCGGCCAGTCCGAGTCGGTGCTGGTCAACGCCTCGACCTGGGGCCTGATGCTGACCGGCACGCTGGTCGACCTGGCCGACGACACCAAGCGCGACGTCCACAATGCCTTCAAGCGCCTGATCGGCCGCGTCGGCGAGCCGGTGATCCGGCTCGCGGTGCGCCAGGCGATGCGGATCATGGGCCATCAATTCGTGATGGGCCGCACGATCGGCGAGGCGCTCTCGCGCAGCCGCAAGGGCGCGAACGCCGCCTACCGCTACTCCTTCGACATGCTGGGCGAAGGCGCGCTGACCACCCGCGACGCCCTGCGCTACCTCGAAGCCTACCGCCAGGCGATCCACGCGATCGGTCGCAGCGGCAACTTCGCCGGCGGGGATGTGTTCGTTGCGCCGAGCATCTCGGTGAAGCTCTCCGCGCTGCATCCGCGCTACGAGCACGCCAAGCGCGCGCGGGTGTTCGCCGAACTCGGCCCGCGCCTGCTGGAGCTGTCGCAGCTGGCGAAGGGCTACGGCATCGGCCTGACCATCGACGCCGAGGAGACCGACCGCCTCGAACTGTCGCTGGACCTGATCTTCGGCGTGCTCGCCGATCCTTCGCTCGCGGGCTGGCACGGCTTCGGCATCGTGGTGCAGGCCTACCAGAAGCGCGCGCCCTTCGTGATCGACCACATCGCCGACCAGGCGCGCGCGCTCGGCCGGCGCATCCCGGTGCGGCTGGTGAAGGGCGCGTACTGGGACAGCGAGGTCAAGCGCGCGCAGGTCGACGGCCAGCCGGGCTACCCGGTGTTCACGCGCAAGCCCAACACCGACGTGTCGTACCAGGCCTGCGCCTGCCGCCTGCTGGGCGCGACCGACGCGGTCTATCCGATGTTCGCGACCCACAACGCGCAGACGATCGCCGCGATCCACCGCATGGCGTCGGTGCTGCTGGGCCCGGACGCCGCCGCCGGCAACGCCGCGTCGAAGTACGAGTTCCAGAAGCTGCACGGCATGGGCGACGACCTGTACGCCGAGGTCGTGCCGGCCGATCGCCTGAACGTGCCGTGCCGCGTGTACGCGCCGGTGGGTTCGCACGAGGACCTGCTGCCGTACCTCGTGCGCCGCCTGCTGGAGAACGGCGCCAATTCCAGCTTCGTCAACCGCATCACCGACGAGTCGGTCGCGATCGAGGACCTCGTCCGCGATCCGGTCGAAACGGTGTCGGCGTTCGACAGCATTCCGCATCCGCGCATCGCGCTGCCGGTGGACCTGTACCGCAGCCAGGGCCACGAGAGGGACAATTCCATGGGCATCAACCTCGCCAACGACGCCGCGCTGCACGCGCTGGCCGAGCGCATCAACGACGCCGGCGCCGGCACCTGGACCGCCGCGCCGCTGGTGCCGGGCGCGCAGCCCGTGGGCGAGAAGATCGCCGTGACCAATCCGGCCGACCGCCGCGAGACCGTCGGCCACTGGCTGCCGGCCGACGCCGCCACCGTCGAGCAGGCACTGAAGAACGCCGTCGCCGCGCAGCCCGCGTGGGACGCCACGCCGGCCGCCAGCCGCGCCGCGATCCTCGAACACGCCGCCACGCTGCTGGAAGCGCGCATCGCGACCTACATGGCGATGTGCACCAAGGAAGCCGGCAAGACGCTCGCCGACGGCATCGCCGAAGTGCGCGAGGCGGTCGATTTCCTGCGCTACTACGCCGGCCAGGCGCGCAAGCATTTCGCACCCGAGGCCCTGCCCGGTCCGACCGGCGAATCCAACACGCTGCAGCTCGCCGGGCGCGGCGTGTTCGTCTGCATCTCGCCGTGGAACTTCCCGCTGGCGATCTTCATGGGCCAGGTCGCCGCCGCGCTCGCCGCCGGCAACAGCGTGATCGCGAAGCCGGCCGAACAGACCAACCTGATCGGCCATGCCGCGGTGAAGCTGCTGCACGAGGCCGGCATCCCCGAGGCCGTGCTGCAGTTCCTGCCCGGCGACGGCGCCACCGTCGGCGCCGCGCTGACCCGCGACCCGCGCGTCGCCGGCGTCGCCTTCACCGGCTCCAACGACACCGCGCGCGCGATCAACCGCGCGATGGCCGCGCACGACGGCGCGATCGGCGTGCTGATCGCCGAGACCGGCGGCCAGAACGCGCTGATCGCCGATTCCTCTTCGCTGCCGGAGCAGCTGGTGAAGGACGCGATCTCGTCCGCGTTCACCTCCGCCGGCCAGCGCTGCTCGGCCGCGCGCGTGCTGTTCGTGCAGGAAGACATCGCCGACAAGGTCGTCGACATGCTCGCCGGCGCGATGGCCGAGCTGAAGGTCGGCGACCCCGCCCTGCTGTCGACCGACGTCGGCCCGGTGATCGACGCCGACGCGCTGGCGCTGCTGGAAGCGCACGCCGCGCAGATGGCGACCGGCGCGAAGCAGATCGCGGTCGCCGCGACCGACGAGAGCACCGCGCACGGCACGTTCTTCACGCCGCGCGCGTGGGAGCTCGCGTCGCTGTCGCAGCTGACGCGCGAGAACTTCGGCCCGGCGCTGCACGTGATCCGCTGGAAGGCCGACCAGCTCGACCAGGTCGTCGACACCATCAACGCGACCGGCTTCGGCCTGACGCTCGGCATCCATTCGCGCATCGACGAGACCATCGACCGCATCGTCCAGCGCGCGAAGGTCGGCAACATCTACGTCAACCGCAACCAGATCGGTGCGGTCGTGGGCGTGCAGCCCTTCGGCGGCCAGAACCTGTCCGGCACCGGCCCCAAGGCCGGCGGCCCGCACTACCTGCCGCGCTTCGCCACCGAGAAGACCGTCACCGTGAACACGACGGCCGCCGGCGGCAACGCCTCGCTGCTGACGCTGGGCGACTGAGGCCCCGCACGGACCGCAGGCGAACAAGCGAAAGCCCCGCGCGATGCGGGGCTTTCGCGTCGTGGTTCAGGGAATCGGGCCGCCACCTCCGCCTCCGCCGCCGTCGATGGGGCACGTCACGCGATTGGTGAAGGTTCCGGTCGCACTCTGGCCGTCCGCGCTGCTCGCGACGACGGTCGCGGTCGCACCGCTGGCGACCTCCGCCGTGCGGCCGTCGGGCGAGACCCACAGGACGTTGCTCCAGACCAGCCGGTACGGCAGGCTGCCGCCGTCGACGAACGGACTGACATAGACGCTCTCGCCGCAGCCCTTGACGAACGTGGGCATGGAGAACACCAGCGCGGCGATCGCCTCGTAGGCGACGCGGTCGTCGTACAGCTGGTCCCAGCGCCCGTCGTAGCCGCCGTTCTGCCACTGGTACCAGCCTCCGCGCAGCCAGACGCCCGCTTCGTAGCGTTCGCGGGTGTCGATGGTTCCGGAATGCACGAAGAGATCGTGCTGGCGCCAGTAGGCGTTGAGCGACGCGTAGTCGCCGCTGGCGTCGGCGCGGCTGTAGTTGTCGCTGCCGCGACCGAGGCCGCCGTAGCCGCCGAAGTCGTCCGATCCCGAGATGGTGTCGGCGTTGGTCTCCGCCGAGTAGGCGCCCCACAGCCAGTTCTTGCCGAGCACGCCGTCGCGCCCGTCGGTCAGGCTGGAACTGTAGGTATCGCGCGACGCCACGTAGAAGCGCTGGCGCCCGGCCGGCACCTGCACGACGCCGGCCTCGTCGAGCAGGGGCGTGTCGAGCTGGATGTCCGTCGACTGGCTGCTCAACCAGTTGAGGGACCAGTTGGCGCCGGACCAGTGGCTCTGGTAGACATCCGCGAGATCCTGCAGTTCGTAGGTGATGCGCTTCACCTGCGGCCAGTGGACCGTGGAATCGCGCCCGGCCGCCAGGCTGGCGGCGTTGGTGTAGTTGATCGCGCGCGCGCCCCAGGCGGCCACGGCGCTGGCGGAGGTCTCCGGCACCCAGACGTAATGCACGGACTTGTCGTCGTCGTTGGTCACGTCGACTTCCGCGGACGCACCGGAGGCGACGCGGGCGCTGATCGTGCCGTAGGAATCCTGGACGAAATGCAGTTCGTGGCCGTGCGTCCCGAGTTCGGTGCCGTCCTCGTCGGCCTGCCAGATCATCACGTGCTTGCCGCCCGCGACCTGCATGAAATTCAGATCCGAGCTGCCGTTCCTGCGCAGCACGTGGTCCTTGTGGCTGGTGATGGTGACGTGCCCGACGTACTCGCCGGCGCCTCCGGGAACGCCCGCCACCGAGCGCACGACGATCTCGATCCGTTCCCAGTCGTGGATCTCGCTGCCCTTCTTGTCCACCGGATGGTAGACGTGGAACAGCAGCACCAGCGCCTTGCCGTTGCCGTCCATGTATTCGACGATCGAGGCGTACAGGGTGGGCCGGATGCGCCAATGCTGGTAGGCCGTCGATCCGCTGGACGCCCCTGCCACGTACTGCGGCAGCAGGTTGACCCAGGCGTAGCGATTGTTCGCGAAATCGCCGTCGCGGTCGAAGTCGTAGTTCGCCAGCCAATCGCGCCCGGGCTTGCCGGAATTCTCCTCCGCGCGCTGCATGAGGATGGGCGCGTAGTACTCCAGGTAGGCCTTGCGCTCGGCCGGCGTCAGCAGCCAGGCCTGCGCATGCGCGGCCCGGAACGGCACGACGGAACAGGCGAGCAGCAGGAGCAACGACAGGAACGCGCGACCCGGGCGCGGGCCCGTGCCCGCCGCCCGCGTTCGTGAACGGAATGCGATCTCCATGAAACGAGTCTCCGATGAGGTCTGATGACACGAGGCGTGCCATGCACCGGACCGCTTCGCGTCCCTGCGATGGCCGGCCATAAGTCGCACATCGATCCCGCACCGTCAATCGCCGCGCACGCGGCGACGACGCATCGCGACGGCGCACAGCACATCGCACTTCGGCGCGCCAGTCTGGTCCCCGCGCCGCGCGGCGGTGACAATCGGGCTTCGACGTACCGCCACGAAAGCCGATGTCCAGTCCCGCCGCCGCAATCGAAACGCTCGCCGCCCCCGTCCGTCCCGCCGCCGCGATCGCGGCCGCCATCGCCGAGACCATCGCCACCGAGATCGCCGCGCAGCCGGCGCAGGTGCGCGCCGCGGTCGGCCTGCTCGACGAAGGCGCGACCGTGCCGTTCATCGCGCGCTACCGCAAGGAAGTCACCGGCGGTCTCGACGACACGCAGCTGCGCGATCTCGAATCGCGGCTGGTCTACCTGCGCGAACTGGAAGATCGTCGCGACGCGATCCTCGCGTCCATCGCCGAGCAGGGCAAACTGACGAAGCCGCTGCTCGACGACGTGCTCGCGGCCGACAGCAAGGCGCGGCTCGAAGACCTGTACCTGCCGTACAAGCCAAAGCGGCGCACCAAGGCGCAGATCGCGCGCGAAGCCGGTCTGGAGCCGCTGGCGGACGCGATCCTCGCCGACCCGACCGTCGCGCCGGACGTGCGCGCCCCCGCGTTCGGCGATGCGGACAAGGGCGTCGCCGACGCGGCCGCCGCGCTCGACGGCGCGCGCGCGATCCTGATCGAACGCATCGGCGAACACGCCGCGCTGGTCGGCGAACTGCGCACGTGGCTGCAGCAGAAGGGCGTGCTGCGCGCGAAGGTGCTGCCGGGCAAGGAGGCCGCGGGCGAGAAGTTCCGCGACTACTTCGACCACAGTGAATCGCTGGCCGGTATTCCCTCGCACCGCATGCTCGCGCTGCTGCGCGGCCGGCGCGAGGAAATGCTCTCGCTCGACCTCGAACCGACGACGGACGTCGAGCAGGGCCACGCCTACGCCGAAGGCCGCGTCGCGCTGACGTTCGGCATCGCCGCGCAGGGCCGCGCCGCCGACAAGTGGCTGGCCGACACCTGCCGCCTCGCGTGGCGCGCGCGCCTGCTGACCAATCTCTCGCTCGACCTCGTCGCCGCCGCGCGCGAGAAGGCCGAGAATGAAGCCATCGCCGTGTTCGGCGACAACCTCAAGGACCTGCTGCTGGCCGCGCCCGCCGGGCCGCGCGCGACGCTGGGCCTCGACCCGGGCCTGCGCACCGGCGTGAAGGTCGCGATCGTCGACGCCACCGGCAAGCTGGTCGCGACCGACACGATCTATCCGCACGAACCGAAGCGGCAGTGGGACGCGTCGATCGCGACGCTGAAGAAGCTCTGCGCCGCGCACCGCGTCGAACTCGTCGCGATCGGCAACGGCACCGCCTCGCGCGAGACCGACAAGCTGGCCGGCGAACTGATGGCCAGGCATCCGGAACTGAAGCTCGCGAAGGTCGTGGTCAGCGAGGCCGGCGCGTCCGTGTATTCCGCATCGGAACTCGCCGCGCGCGAATTCCCCACCCTCGACGTGAGCCTGCGCGGCGCGGTGTCGATCGCACGCCGCCTGCAGGATCCGCTGGCGGAACTGGTGAAGATCGAGCCCAAGGCGATCGGCGTCGGCCAGTACCAGCACGACGTGAATCCGTACGCCCTCGCCCGCGCGCTGGACGCGAAGGTCGAGGACTGCGTGAACGCGGTCGGCGTGTCCGTGAACACCGCTTCCGCCGCGCTGCTGTCGCGCGTGTCCGGCCTGTCGGCCTCGGTCGCGGAGAACATCGTGACGTGGCGCGACGCGAACGGCGCGTTCCGATCGCGGCGCGAACTGCTGAAGGTGCCGCGCCTCGGCGAGAAGACCTTCGAGCAGTGCGCGGGCTTCCTGCGCATCGCCGGCGGCGATGAACCGCTGGACGCCTCGGCGGTGCATCCCGAGGCCTATCCCGTGGTCGAGCGCATCGTGAAGGACTGCGGCCGCCCGGTGGCGCAGCTGATCGGCGACGGCGCGACGCTGCGCGGGCTGAAGCTGGAACGCTTCACCGACGAACGCTTCGGCCTGCCGACCGTGCGCGACATCGTGAAGGAACTGGAGAAGCCCGGCCGCGACCCGCGCCCCGAGTTCAAGGCCGCGCGCTTCGCGGAGGGCATCGAGAAGATCGCCGACCTGCAGCCGGGCATGGTGCTGGAAGGCGTGGTCACGAACGTGGCCGCGTTCGGCGCGTTCGTCGACATCGGCGTCCACCAGGATGGGTTGGTGCACATCTCCGCGCTCGCCGAGAAATTCGTGAAGGACCCGCGCGAGGTGGTGAAGGTCGGCGACGTGGTGAAGGTGAAGGTGATGGAGGTCGACGTGCCGCGCAAGCGCATCGCGCTCACCCGGCGCCTCGATGACGTGCCGGGCGAAGCGCGCGGCGGCAGGCGCGACGACGCGCGCGGCGCGGGCCGGCCCGACGATCGCATCAGCCGTCCGCAGGGCCGCGACGCCCGCGGCGGCCAGGGAGCGAAGCCGCGCCCGGGCCAGTCGGCGCCGCCGGCGAACACCGCGATGGCCGACGCCCTGCGCGCACTGAAGCGCTGAGCGGACGCGGGCCGTTCCGATGCGCGCCGCGTCGCTGCGGAGCGCATGGGCTCATCCGAGCCTGCTCACTCGAAGTGGCCCTCGCGCAGCCACTTCGTCGCCACCCATTTCTCGCCGGCGATCACCGGCGCGCCGCCGTGCAGCGTGCGCGTGCGCGGATCGGGCTGCTCGTAGGAAAAGAACAGCGCGCTGCCGCGCTTCGGCATGAAGCGCATGCCGAGGTCGGGGAACGTGGTCTCGCCGCCGAGCTCCGGTTCGCGCAGGTACATCAGCAGCGTGGCGATGCGCTGGCCGCCGCGCGCGAGCACCGCCTGCGCGCCGGGTCCCGCGGGATCGAAATAGTCGTAATGCGGCTCGTAGCGGTCGCCCGGCCGGTAGTGCAGCACCTGCAGGTGTTCGCCGCGTTCGACCGGCCACGCCAGCAGCCGCGCGACGCGGGCCTCGATCGTGCGCACCAGCGCGGTCTCGCCGCGGGTGAAGAACATGCCGCGGCTGGTCCGCACCAGGTCCTTGCGGCTCTCGCCGGTGTCGATGTCGACGGTCAGCGAGCGCTCCATGCGCGGCCGCGCCAGGTCGATGACCGCGTCGCATTCGGCGTCGCTCAGGAAGCCGTCGAACTGCACCACCGGCGGCGCGTCGACCGCGGCGAGCACCGTCACCCTGCGGTCGCCCAGGTCCACGTGCATCGCGCCCTCGGGCACGATCGGCTTCGGCATCTCGGCGCGACGCGGCAGCGCGGTCGGATTCGCGGTGGCCGGCGCCACGGCCGGCGCCACGGCCGGCGCGACGCCTTCGGCACCGGCGCCGGCGCGGATCGACATCGCCTGGGCGATCAGGCCCATGGCCACGTCGCGGTTCCAGCCGCGGTCGCGCATCGAACGCAACAGCGCCTCCGTGGGCTGGCCCGCCCGGATCTGCTCGACCAGCCACTGCCTGATCTCGCGATAGTCGGCGTTGAACACCCGGTCTTCCTCGCCTGCTGCGGCACGGGGCCGCCAGCATAGCGAAAGCCTGCGGGATTGCGGACCGCACGATGCGCGCGGACCCGACCCGCGCGGATCAGCGGCGCTCGGCCAGCGCGTCGCGGATCGCGGCCTCCATGCCCTCGTAATCGCCTTCGCCGTAGTGGCGGCGGATGATGCGGCCGTCGCGATCGAGCAGGTAGGTGGCCGGCCAAGCGAAGTTGCCGTAGGCGTCCCAAGTGCGGTAGCCGTTGTCCTGCGCCACAGGGAAACCGATCCCGAACCGGCGGATGGCGGCCTGCACGCCGTCGTTGGCGTGTTCCTCCTCGGTCTCCGGCGTGTGCACGCCGATCACCACGAGCCCCTGGTCGCGGTACTTGCGGTCCCAGCCGACCGTGTGCGGCAGCACGCGCCTGCAGTTGACGCAGCGCCAGGTCCAGAACTCGACCAGCACCACCTTGCCGCGCAGCTGCGCCAGGGTGAGCGGCGGCGAGTTCAGCCAGGCATCGATGCCGGCGAACTCGGGCGCCTGCTTCCACGGCGGGCCGTCGAGCCCGGCGGCGTCGCCCATGCACCCGGACAGCGCCAGCGCGGCGGCGCACAGCGCCGCGGCCAGCGCGCCGCGCAGCCACCGGTTCACGTCGGCGCTCCGGGCCGGGCCGGCGCCACGCGCGTCCACAGCTGGGTCTTGCCGATCAGCGGCAGGCCGACATAGGGACGGACGCGCAGCGTGTCCGCGCCGGGCATGGTCATCAGGCAGTCGTACGTCTTGCCGTTCTCGCGGTTGTAGATGCGGCCGCGCCACACGCCGTCCTCCAGCACGAAGCGCGAGAGGATGGTCATGCCCATCGGCGAGCGGCCGTCGGCGGCGACCATCGCCTTGCGCGGGTCGACCATCGACCGTTCCGACACGACCTTCGACACCGTGCCGCACAGCCGTGCGCCGCACGGCGCGATGTCGATCTCGAGGTTGCCGCTTTCGGTCAGCCAGCGCCCCGCGACGAGCTGCGGATCCACCGTCGAACGCGCGCCGACGGACAGGCTGGCGGACACGCCGGCGATCGCCAGCAGCAGGCCGAAGGACGCGGAGACGAGCAGGACACGACGTTTCAAGGCGGGCTCCATCGCGAGTGTGGCGGCCGGGAAATCCGACCGTCGCGATGATAGGCACTCGCTTCGCGAAGCGTGCGTCGGCGTGTATCCGCCGCGCCGCGCGATACATCGCGATACAAAAAAGTTGCGCTACCATGCCCCCTCGCGCTCAATGGAATTGAGAGGATGTGCACATGGAGATGAACGACCATGTCCTGATCGTGGACGACGATCGCGACATCTGCCAACTGCTCACGAAGTATCTGGTCAAGAACGGCTATCGCGTGACCGCGGTGAACGACGGACGGCAGATGCGCGCGGCGCTCGCGGTCAAGCGCATCGACCTCATCGTGCTGGACCTGATGCTGCCCGGCGAGGACGGCCTGTCGCTCTGCCGGCAGCTGCGCCGCAACGAGACCCGCTCGATCCCGATCCTGATGCTGACCGCGCGCAACGAGGAGACCGACCGCGTGCTCGGCCTGGAGATGGGCGCGGACGACTACCTCACCAAGCCCTTCGCGGCGCGCGAACTGCTGGCGCGCGTGCGCGCGGTGCTGCGCCGCACGCGCATGCTGCCGCCGAACATGGGCCCGGCCGAGACCGCGCAGCAGCTGGCGTTCGGCGACTGGGTGTTCAACATCGGCGGCCGCTACCTGCTCGACGCCAGCGGCACCATGGTCTCGCTCAGCGGCGCGGAATACCGGCTGCTGCGGGTGTTCATGGACCACGCTCAGCGCGTGCTCAACCGCGACCAGCTGCTGATGCTCACGCAGGGCCGCGACACCGAACCCTTCGACCGTTCGATCGACCTGCTGGTGAGCCGGCTACGCCAGCGGCTGGGCGACGACGCGCGCGAACCCCGCTACATCAAGACCGTGCGCAACGAGGGCTACGTCTTCGCGGCGCCGGTCGAAAGCCGGAGCTGAGCCATGCGCCGCACGTTCGCCGGCCTCGCCGCCCTGCCCCGTTCGCTGTTCGGGCGGCTGATGCTGATCCTGATCGTCGGTCTGGTCGTCGCCCAGACGATCTCGTTCGGACTGGCGTTCTACGAGCGGACCGAGAGCTCGCTGGGCCTGATGGTGCGCTACGTCGGCAAGGACGTCGCCAGCTCGGTCGCGATCCTCGAGCACGAGACGCCCGAACACCGCGCGGAATGGCTGCAGCGGCTGGACCGCCGCAACTACCGCTACACCTTGGGCACGGTCGCGCCCGGCGAGGCGGTCACCTCCGGCGTCGCGCGCCGCATCGTCGCGGCGATCGCGCAGGCGCTGGGCCCGGCCTACCGCCTGCGCGCCACCGAACTGCACGGCGACCACGGCCGCCTGCTGCTGCAGCTGCAATTGCGCGACGGCAGTCCGCTGAACCTGGAATTCATGCTGAGGGTGGCGCCGCTGTCGCCATGGATGGTGGCGGCGCTGTGCCTGCAGCTGCTGCTGCTGGTCACGGTGAGCTGGCTGGCGGTGCGCTGGGTGACGCAGCCGCTGACCCGGCTGGCCACCGCCGCCGACACGCTGGCCACCGATTTCGTGCCGCGCCCGCTGCGCGAATCCGGCCCGTCCGAAGTGGTCCGCGCCACCCGTGCGTTCAACCTGATGCAGCGCCGCATCAACGACCACCTCAACGAGCGCATGCAGATCCTCGCCGCGATCTCGCACGACCTGCAGACGCCGATGACCCGCATGCGCCTGCGCGCCGAGCTGCTCGACGACGCCGAACTGCGCGAACGCCTGCACGGCGACCTCGACGAGATGCAGTTGCTGGTCACCGACGGCATCGCCTACGCCCGCGACGGCCAGGGCGTGACCGAAGCGGCCTGCCGGCTGGACCTCGACGCCCTGCTCGACAGCCTGGTCGACGACTACGCGAGCAGCGGCAAGGCGGTCACGCTGGCCGGCACGCTGGACGAACCGCTGGTCAGCCGGCCGAACGCGCTGCGCCGGATCTTCTCCAACCTGATCGACAACGCGCTCAAGTTCGGGCAGAGCGCGGAGGTGCGGATCGAACGCGACGCGATCGACGAGGCGACGCCGCACGTATCGATCCGGGTGCTCGACCGCGGCCCGGGCATCCCGGAAGAGGAACTGCAGGCCGTGCTGCAGCCGTTCTACCGGCTCGAACGCTCGCGCAACCGCGACACCGGCGGTTCGGGACTGGGGCTGGCGATCACCCAGCAGCTCACGCACGCGCTGGGCGGGCAGCTGTCGCTGGAGAACCGCGAAGGCGGCGGACTGGTCGCGCGCGTGCGGCTGCCGCGCACCTTCGATCGCGCGACCGGCGAATGGCCGGCGATCAGAACGACAGCTGGAACTCCAGGAATCCCGTCCGGTTCTGCCTGAGCGCGCCGAACAGGGTCTCCTCGCCGCCGTCGTACCACTCGCAGCCGGCACGCAGGGTCAGCCGGTCGTTCGCCGCCCAGGTCAGCATCGGCCGCGCGAACGCGCTGTGCGGCGCCGCATAGGCGACGACCAGCAATTCGGCCTTCAGCGTCTCGTGGCGCCAGTCCGTGGCGATGCGCGCGGTCATGCCCGCCTGCGCGCGCCGCTGCTGGCCGTGCAGGATCGCGTTCCAGGTGGCGGCGAAGCGTCGCGCGGGGTCGGGATCGACGGTGCGGTCGCGCCAGCCGGGCGTGTACTGGAACACGCCCTGCAGGTTGATGTTCCAGCGGTCGAAGCTGCGATCGAAGCCGGCGACGAGGCGGCAGGACGTCGAGACCGTCTGCCGCGCGTCGCGCGCGTGCGGACGCTGGCAGGCGGCCTCCGCGCGAAGGCCGTAGGCACCGACGCTGCGCGCCAGGTCCGCGCCGATGCCGTCGATCCGCGCATGGTCGCGCACGAAGGTCGTCGCGCCCGCGGCGGGTGCGCTGAGCAGCGGCACGGTCGCGCTGCCGTGGAAAACGGAGATCGACCAGTCCAGGCGCTCGCCGGTGTGCTGCCAGCGCGCGCCGAGTTGCCAGCCTTCGGGATCCACCGTGCGCAGCGGCACCGGCGACGGCCGCGGCCACGGGATCCGCGTCGGCGCGACGTCCTTCGCGGCGACCAGCGACAGGCTGTCGGTGTCGTCGAGGTGCACGTCGGCGCGGATCGCCGGCACCGAGAGGTAGCGGTCGTCCTCGAGCGGCAGCAGCACGGTGTAGTCGATCGGGGTGAAGAAATCGCCCGGGTTGAGGCCGTCGGCCTTGCCCCAGCGCACCTTCTGCCGGCCGATGCGCAGGTCCACGCGCTCGGTGCGCAGGAACCACAGCGCCTGCAGCCAGTCGACGCGGGTGCGGGCACTGCCGCCGAAGGCGTCCTCCCGCAGCGCGCGGACCTTGAACTCGAGGCGGGCGTCGTCGCCGATCGACTGCTTCAGCGACAGCTCCGTCGACACTTGCATCGGGTCGCGGCGATCGTCGAGGTCGCGCGTCGAGCCGAACCAGCCGACGCGGACGTTGCCGCCGACGACGGGGCGCGGGAACGATGCGCCGGTGTCAGCGTCGGTGCTGTCGGCGGCTCCGGCGATGTCGCCGAATGTCGCGGCGGCGGGCTCGACCGTCGCATCGACGTCGATCGCTTCGGCCGATGCCGGATCGATCGGATCCTGTACGGAAGTCCCCTCACCTGCCTGCGACTGTCCGGGGGAAACACAGGCCTGCCCGCCGGCGAGCAGCGCCAGCGGGAGCGCCGGCGCCCACGTCGTCCGACGTCGCATCGCTCATTCTTCCTCGAGCTGGCGGACGGTGAAGTCGGCGTCGCGCAGGCCCTTGCGCACCTCGAAGCGGTCGAACTGGTAGAGCGTCGAATGCTTCGTCTGGTGGTTGACCATCTGCCGCCGCATCGGCAGCCAGCGGCCGCGCGCGGCGTCGACCGCCTTCACGTCGAAGGTGGTCTGGGTCTTCAGCAGCCGGCCGGCGAGGTCGTAGTACTCGACCTTGCGCTCGACGAAGCTGCGCGCGTCCACCCAGGTGATGCGCTTGCTGTAGCCGGAATCGTCGCGAGTCTTCGCGTCGCGCGGCTTCGACTCGATCACGTAGCAGTCGCTGCCGTCGACGGCTTCGTTGCGCAGCAGCGCATGCTGGTACTTCGCGACCTGCGGCAGCAGGATGTCGCCGTAGGCGAAGTCGGTGCCGAAGAAGCTGTCGCGCTTGTTGTTGGCGGCCAGCCGGCGGGTCTTGCCCAGCGCCGGCAGGTAGACCCAGATGTCGTCGTCGGCCGCGCTGTTCTCCAGCTGCAGGAAGCCGGTGCCCTTGATGTCGGCCGGCTGCGCGAAGCGGGTGAGCACCGCCGAATCGACGCCGTTGTCGCGCAGCCGCGAACGCACGGCCATGCGCCGCACGCGCGTATCGCCGCGGGCGTCCACCAGGCGCAGGCTGACGTCGCCGGCGAACCCGGCGAGCTTGGTGGACATGAAGTTCTTTTCCATCACGTCGGCGGCGTCGATCGCCGACGCGGTGAAGGCCGAGGCCAGCGCGAGCGCGCCGAGCGCGAGCGACAGGAAGCGTGGGGACATGGAAGATGCCTCAGGACAGGGGAGAAGGAACGGCGGGCCGGGCGGCGGCCGGCGCGAGCGCCGGCGACGCGGCATCGCCCACGATGAACTTCGGGCGGACCAGCGCGACGGTCGCACGCAGCAGCAGCAGCGACAGCGCCGCGCTCACCGCCATCGTCGCCATCATCGTGCCGCCCATGCGCGGGTAGAACCTGAAGTCGGAGACCAGCAGCGCCGCGTAACCGCCGGCGATCGACAGCGCCACGAACAGCACCGCCTTGCCCGACGTGGCCAGCGAGCGCTGCAGCGCGCGGTCGAGGTCGCCGCTGCGGCGGTACTCCTCGCGCAGCCGGAACAGCATGTAGATCTCGTAGTCGGCGCCGACGCCGGCCACCATCGCGGTGATCGACGCGGTGCCCATGTCCAGCGGGATGCCCAGCCAGCCCATGAGCCCGAGGTTCATGGCGACGATCGCCGCCAGCGGCACCGCGACCAGCACGCCGCCCACCGCCGAGCGCAGCGCGAGGCTCGACAGCACGAACACGATCAGCGCGATCTGCAGGATGCTCCAGGTCTTGGTCTCGACCAGCGCGGTGTTGGAGGCGACCGTCACCGGCAGGCTGCCGCCGAGGCGCACGCTGACGTCGGCCGGGAACTCGCGCGCGATCAGCGGCTGCGCGCGGCGGTAGAGTTCCATCGCGTAGCGCGTGCTGTCGGTCTTGAGGTAGGTCCAGACCACGGCGCGGCGGTAGCCGCCGTCGACGAGGTTGTCGAAGTCCTGCGGATCGCCCGACAGCGAGTACAGCAGCAGGTACTGCGCGATGAGGTTAGGGTCGTCCGGGATCGCGTGGAACGCCGGCGCTTCGGCGTGCATCGCCTGGTGCATGCGTTCGATCATGTCGGCGACCGACTGGGTCTTGCCGACGTCCGGCTGCGCTTCGAGGAAGGCCTGCAGCTTCGCCATCGCCTGCAGCGCCTTCGGATCCTTCAGGCCGTCCTCGCGCGGGCTCTCGATGAGGAAGGCGATGGAGTCGGTGCCGCCGAAGGCGCGATTCAGGCGCGCGTCGGCCTGGCGCACCGCGCTGTCCGGCGCGAAGTACTGCTTGAAGCTGTTGTCGGACTGCAGCCGCAGCGCGCCCAGCGCGATCGCGCCCAGCGCCACGACCGACACGACCACGACCCGGCGCGCGTTCGCCGGCCGCGCCAGCCACGCGCCGAGCGCGGACAACCCGCGGTCGATCGCGTCGGGCCCGCGCGCGGTCTTCGGCGCCTTCGCCGGCAGGATCGCGCGCAGCGCCGGGATCAGGCTCAGTTCGATCAGCATCGCGGCGAGGATGCCGCTGCCGGCGAACAGGCCGAAGTGGCGGATCATCTCCACGTCCGAGACCAGCAGCGACAGGAACGCCGACGCGGCGATCAGGCCGGCGACCACCATCACCGGCGCCACGCCCTGCAGCGACGCGACCACGGCGGCGCGGTTCGCGGCCGCGAGGTCGCCGGGCATCGCGGCGGCGAGGCCCGCGTATTCCTCGTAGTAGCGCTTGAGGATCTGCACCGCATGCCCTGTGGCCACCGCCATGATCAGGATCGGCGTGGTGGTGTTGAGCGCGTCCAGCGGGATGTCGGCCAGGGCCATGATGCCGAGCCCCCAGATCACCGCGAGCAGGCCGGTGGCGAGCGGCAGCAGCATGCCCTGCACGCTGCGGAAGGCGAAGTACTGCACCGCGAGGATGATCAGCAGCGCGATGCCGAAGTACACCGGCATCTTCTGCATCGCCATCTCCAGGTGCGCGGCGTTCACCGGCTGGCCGCCGAGGATGATGTCGACCGTGGCGTCGCGCTGCGGCGCGACCAGCGCCTCGATCTTCGCGTACAGCGGCGCGTAGGCGGCGTTGCGGCCGCTCACCTCGAAGTCGGCGATGACCGCGGCGGCGCGGCCGTCGGACGACACCAGCGAACCGACGTAGGCGGGGTTGCGCGCGATCGCGCGCCTGAGTTCGGCCAGCGCCTCGGGCGTCTCCGGCATCGGCGACAGCAGTTCGCGGGCGCGCAGGCCGTCGGCGTCGCCGGCGATGTCCTTGACCCGGCGCGCGCCCAGGCTGACCACGTTGTGGCGCACCGCCTGCGGCATCTGTTCGATGCCCGCCTGCAGCGCGCGGATCTTCGCCAGCACCTGCGGCTGGTAGACGTCGCCCTGCTTCGGGAAGACGCCGACGATGGTGAAGTTGCGGCCGCCGAAGACCTTCTCGAGTTCGCGCGTGGTGCGGGTGAACTCGTGGTTCTGCGGCGCCCAGATGTCGGGGTCGTTGTTCAGCGCGAGCACGCCGATGCGCGAGCCCAGCAGGCCGGTGACCAGCAGGCCGGCCAGCAGCACCCAGGCGCGGTGGCGCACGACGAGCTGCGCGTAGCGATCGAACGACGACTTGAACATGGGACTCTCCGGAAGGAAGGGCCGGGCGGCGG
>JBQCJG010000070.1:0-4688 GCA_051952955.1 Lysobacteraceae bacterium
GCTGGGGGGGCGGGGGGCCCGAGGACACGCCCGCCCCCCGCCGCGACGAACGCCTGCCGGCGAAGGCGCTGGACGACGACATCGAGCACTGGGTGCGCATGCTGCGCGCGCTGGCGGGCTGAGTCGGCAAGCCCGCGGAAAGGCGTTGCGCCCACGGCAGCGGAGCGCGACGCGGCAACGATGGAAAGCGTCCGGCGCGGGATCGCGGATGCGACCCGCCGCCGGCAACGCCGCTGCCCGGTCGCTCCGGGCAGCGGCCGCAGGCCGCCGATCAGATCGCGCCGAAGCCCATCAGGCGCGCCGCATTCTCGGCCAGCATCAGCGTCGGCGCCTGGATGTTGCTCGCCGGCAGCTGCGGCATTGCCGAGGCGTCGACCACACGCAGACCGCGGACACCGCGGACGCGCAGCTTCGGATCGAGCACGCTGCGATGATCGAGCCCCATCGCGCAGGTCGACGTCGGATGGTCGGACGTGTACGACGCATCGCGGATGTAGGCGATGCGCGCCTGGCGCGAGAGGCGGCCCGGGAACGCGACGCCGTTCGCGATCGACGACAACCCGCGCGACAACCCGATCTCGGTGGTCAGCTCCAGGCCCCTCGACAGGATCTCCAGATCCTCGGGGGCCGTCAGGCAGCGCGGATCGATCCGTGCCGGCGCGCGCGGATCGGCGCTCGTCAGCCGCAGCTCGCCGCGGCTGTGCGGCTTGATCAGGCACGGCACCAGCAGGAAGGAATCGCCCGGCTCCGCGCCCGTACCGAACTGGGTGCTGATGATCTGCAGGTTCGGTCCTTCCGAGCCGGGATTGGTCCGCGTGTAGAAGAAGCAGCCCAGCCCGTTGCCGACCGCGGGCGGCAGCGTCTGCCGGGTCTGGAATTCGACGCCGGTGACCGACACGCCATCCTGCAGGCCGCGGCCGACGCGCGGCGAATCGGCATGGACCGCGATGCCGAGCGCACGCAGGTCGTCCGCCGGGCCGACGCCCGACTGCAGCAGGAGCTTCGGGCTGCGCAGCGCGCCGGTCGACAGCACGACTTCGCCATCGGCACGGAACCTCACCGGCGTGTCGCCGGCGACGGCATTGACGCCGCGGCACACGCCGCCTTCGATGATCAGCGACATCACCTCGACGCCGGTCAGCAGGGTCAGGTTCGGGCGCGACAGCACCGGCAGCAGGTAGCCCTGCGCAGGGCCGGACCGGCGGCCATCGCGGATGTTCAGATCGGACGGGCCGACGCCATCGACGAGCGGCGCGGCGTTGAACGCCACTTCGCGCAGCCCGAACTCGCGTCCGGCCTCGATCATCGGCCGGGTCAACGGGTGGTCGGCGACGAGCGTCGTGGCGCCGATGGGGCCATGTCGACCGCGGCGCGGATCGGGCGCACCGGCATACGATTCGATCCGGTGGAAGTTCGAGATCATCCGGAACGCGCCCCACTCCGGGCCCGCGATGCGCTCCCAGGCGAGGTACTCGCGGGCGTCGCCGCGCACCCAGGCCAGGCCGTTGATGCTGGCCGAACCGCCGATCACGCGGCCCGCCGCGAGCGGCAGTTCCCGGCCGTTGAAGCCGGCCTGCGGCGCGCTGGTGAAGGCCCAGTCGGTCTCGCTGCCCAGGTTCAGCGACCACAACGCCGGATCGTACAGTTTCGGCTGGTCGACATCGGCCGATCCGGGTTCCAGCAGCAGCACGTTCACTGCGGGATTCGCCGAGAGCCGGTTCGCCAGCACGCAGCCGGCGGCCCCTGCGCCCACGACGATGTAGTCGTAGCTGGCCAGCAGGTTCGCGCGGCGCGTGCGCTGGTTGTCGGCCGCCATCGCCGCCTGTTCCGACAGTTCGGCAGCGAAGACCGCGGAAACGCCCGCGGCGATTAACGTCTTCAGGAAACGGCGGCGATCGACCGTCCCCAGATGGGCGGCCAACGTCAGACGATCGAGCTGCTTTTCATCTTCCCCACGGAATTCCATCTCTTTCTCCCTGTGCTGGTGGTGCGTCCGGCCGAAGCGGCCATCCTGACTGTCCCTGTGCCGGGCCTGCGCCCGACCTTCGGATCCTCGTGTGTGACTATCGTAATGTCGGCGCGAAGCCGGTCATGCCCACGTCCGTCGGGGACGGCCGTGGCCTCCGCGCCGCGGTGCGCGCACGGCTGGCCCCCGCCGCACGCTGCGCGAAACCCCCGGGCGTCTGCGGCGGGATCGCACCCGAGTTCGATCGTCGGGCCGGATCATGGCGCACAGGCAGGCGGGCGCGGAACGCGCCCGCGATGGTCAGGGCTTGCGGTAGAAGCGCTGCAGCACCGACTGCATCTGCGCGATCGACGGATCCCCGCCGTAGGCCAGGCGCGACAGGCGCTCGGACACGGAGTTGCCGTCGTTGCAGCGCTGGCCCGGGTTCACCTGCAGCTTGGCCAGCGCGACGAAGCCCTTCACGTTCTTGGTCGCGGCCGCGTAGCACAGCGGCGTGTCGCCCAGCAGCGACGGCTGCGGACTGCTGAGCACGATCGGGTCGCCCCCCGGCGAGACGACGCGCAGGATGTCGATCCGCTGCCAGCGCAGGGCGCACACGGTCAGCGCGGTGGACGTGGCCTTCGCCTTGCCGGACGCATCGACGTACATCTGCGCGATCTTGGCGTCGGCGCCGGCGCGGCAGATCGCTTCGGCCAGCGTGTAGGGATCGGGGTTGAGCGCGATCGCCCGCTTCATCGCGGCCTGGCTGTCGCCCACCGGCGCACCGGTCTTCTTGTCGAGGCGTTCGGTCGACTTGCGCACCAGCGCGGCCGACAGCACCGCGAACTTGCGCGCCGGCAGCCAGGTGTCGGGCACCGGGTCGACCACGGCGACGATGCGGTCGGACTTGATGCCCGGCGTCGCCATCAGGAAGTCGGCGTAGTCCAGGCGGACGTTCCAGTACTGCGGATGCTGGGCGAGGAAGGCATCGGCGACGCGCGGGAAATCCGACGCGCGGTTGGCGCGGCGCATGGCGCTCATCAGGTGCGACATCGTCGTGTCGTACACGAACGGCAGGCCTTCCGGCTTGGCCAGCGCCGCCTGGTAGTAGCGCATCGCCTTGGTGTAGTCGCCGGTCTCGTAGATCAGGTCGGCGTTGAAGAGATTGAGGTACGGATGCTCTTCGTTGATCTCGGCGGCGCGCTGGAACAGCGGCCCGGCCTCGGCGTCGCGGCCCTGCAGGTAGCGCAGCCGGCCCAGCCACATCAGCGCGTCGGCGTCGTCGGGCGCCAGTTCCAGCGACTTCGCGAGTTCCTGGTCGGCGATGTAGTAGCTCGGCGCGTCGATCACCGCGCGCAGCTGGTCCTGCGCCAGCGGCACCGGCGGCGTGCTCTTGATCGCGGCCTCGCCGACGAGCCGGCGCACCAGCGCGTTGCGCGGATCGATGCGCTCGACTTCCTGCAGCATGGCCAGCGCCTGGGCCGCGGCGGCGGGCGTGCCGACGTTGACGAGCAGCTGCCGCGCCTGCGCGATCACCGCGTCCTTGCCGCCGGGCGCGCCGCCGGGAAGTTCGCCCGGCGCCGCCGCTTCGCGCAGCGCCTGGTAGAGCTGGCTGTACCAGTCGCCGTTGCGGAAGTCGTAGGCCGCGGCCAGCGCGACGTAGTAGTCGGCGCCGGTCGGGCTCTCGGCGAAGTCCATGAAGGTCTCGATGTCCTTGTCGGACGTCTTCGCCAGCGCCGGGATCAGCCACTTGTCGAGCAGGACGGTCTGGCGGTCGATGCGCTCCTTCGGCGCCGCGGCGGGCAGGCTGAGCACGGCCGCGTCCAGCGCGGCGACCAGCGCGGCCGGTTCCGGGCCGAGGCCGGCAATGCGGTTCACCGCCACCTGCTCCAGCGCCATCGCGGTGTAGATGTCGCGCATGCGGTCGATGCGCTTGGCGGTGTTCGGCACCGGATCATCTTCGGACGGCACCGGCGCGCGGTTCCAGATCGAGACGTTCACCGCGTGCATCTCCGGCGACTTCGACCAGGCCTCGATGGCGCGGACGGCGCCGCCCTTCGCGGCGATCGCGGCGAAGCCGCAGGCCGCGCGCGCGCGCAGCGCGTCCTGCGAGAATTCCTTGTCCAGCACCGGCTTGAGCTTCGGCACCAGCGCGGGATCGCGCTTCGCGAGCTGCGTCTCCAGCGCCTTGCGGTAGTCGAGGAAGGTCTGCGTGACCGCGGGCAGGTCGCCGGCGCGATCCATGGCATGCACGAGGCGCGTGAAGGACTTGACGCCTTCCGGCGGGATCTCCTTGCATTGCGGGATCGGCAGATCCGGCGTTTTGGGCGGTTCCGCCCGCTTGCAGCCCGACGCCAGCAGGATCGTCGCGATCCCGACGCATGCCAACACTGAACGCATCACTCCCTCCCGGTTCCCTGCCGAACCTTCAGGATACGGGGAAACGGCGTCCGGAACAGCCTGCCCCGGCACTGGCCGCCGCGGTGGCCGTGCCGCCCGCGGCCGCGGCGCCGGCATGCCGGCCTCCGCCGGAGCGCGACACGCTCTATGCTGCCGGCATGTCCGATCCCGTGATCGCCGCCAGCAAGTTCCTGGCGCTCGTGCTGCGCCACCGGCCGGAGGCCATCGGCCGGTGCTGGACGAAGGCGGCTGGGCCGACATCGACGCGCTGGTCGCCTGCGCCGCGCCGCACCATCCGCTGACCCGCGCGCTGATCGAGCGCGCGGTCGCCGGCAACGACAAG
>JBQCJG010000071.1:0-10769 GCA_051952955.1 Lysobacteraceae bacterium
GCCGCGCGCAACGGCAAGGACGTGACCGTGGTGGTCGAGCTGCGCGCGCGGTTCGACGAAGAGGCCAACCTGCGCCTCGCCGATCGCCTGCAGGACGCCGGCGTGCAGGTGGTCTACGGCGTGGTCGGCTACAAGACCCACGCCAAGATGCTGCTGATCGTGCGTCGCGAAGGCCGCACGCTGCGCCGCTACACCCACCTGAGCACCGGCAACTACCACGCCGGGACCTCGCGCGCCTACACCGACTTCGGGCTGATCACCGCCAACCCCGACATCGGCAGCGACGTGCAGCAGATCTTCCAGCAGATCTCGGGCCTCGCCCCGGCGATCAAGCTGCGGCGGCTGCTGCAATCGCCGTTCACGCTGCACGCCGGCGTGCTCAAGCGCATCGAGCGCGAGACGCAGCTCGTGCTCGCCGGCAAGCCGGGGCGGATCATCGCCAAGATGAATGCGCTGAACGAACCGCAGGTAATCCGCGCGCTCTACACCGCGTCGCAGGCCGGCGTGGAGATCGACCTGATCGTGCGCAGCGCCTGCACCCTGCGGCCGGGCCTGCCCGGCGTGTCCGAGCATATCCGCGTGCGTTCGATCGTCGGCCGCTTCCTCGAGCACAGCCGCGTGTGGTGGTTCGGCAACGACGGCACGCCGGAGCTGTTCTGCTCCAGCGCCGACTGGCTGGAGCGCAACCTGCTGCGCCGCGTGGAAACCGGCTTCCCGATCCTCGATCCGGAACTGGCGAGGCGGGTGAAGACCGAGTCGCTGGACAACTACCTGCGCGACACCCTCAATGCGTGGGAGCTGGCGGCCGACGGCAGCTATCGCCGGATCGCGCCCGACGACGACCATCCCCCGCACTCGGCGCAGGCCATGCTGCTGGGCGTGCTCGGCCTCTGACGGCATCGATCGCGCCACACGCCGGCGAGCGTCGCTTCGATCGCTGCTTCGATGGTCGCACCGGTCGCGGTCTCGATCGCGGTCCGCATCGCGCTGTCGATCCGACCATGGTCGAGGGCCTGAAAACGATTCCGTTCGGGCCGGCGTGTTGGTAGTCTGCGCGGCATTCGCCGGCGTACGCGCCGGCCCGCCCCAGAAGGCCCCCGCTTGAATCGATCCGCCGCCTCCGGCCGCGCGCCCGCCCTCCTGCTGCAGGAAGGCGCCCTGCTCGCCGCCATCGACCTCGGCTCGAACAGTTTCCACATGGTCGTCGCCCGCAACGTGCTGGGCCAGCTGCGCACCATCGACCGCCTGCGCGAGGCCGTGCGCCTGGCCGACGGCCTGGACGGACGCGGCGGTCTCTCGCCCGAGGCGCGCCAGCGCGCGCTCGACTGCCTCTCGCGCTTCGGCGAACGCATCCGCGACCTGCCATCGCACGCGGTGCGCGCGATCGCCACGAACACCGTGCGCGCGCTGCGCCAGCCGCAGGTGTTCCTGTCCGAGGCCGAGGCCGCGCTCGGCCACGGCATCGAAGTGGTGTCGGGCCGCGAGGAAGCGCGCCTGATCTACCTCGGCG
The DNA here is from genome assembly GCA_051952955.1 of Lysobacteraceae bacterium. GTDB lineage: Bacteria > Pseudomonadota > Gammaproteobacteria > Xanthomonadales > Xanthomonadaceae > Lysobacter_I. Next base: position 1,511 of record JBQCJG010000071.1, read on the forward strand.
TGGCCCACGCGCAGCCGCCGAAGCCGGCGCAGCGCCGGCTGGTCATCGACATCGGCGGCGGCTCCACCGAATGCATCATCGGTTCCGGCTTCGACGCGATCGAGCGCGAGAGCCTGCAGATCGGCTGCGTCGCCAGCACCCGGCGCTTCTTCCCGAACGGCAAGCTGTCGAAGAAGCGCTGGAAGGAAGCGCTGACCGAGATCGAAGCCGAATTCCAGCAGTTCGCGGGCCTGTACCGCGCGCTGGGCTGGCAGGAAGCGATCGGCTCGTCCGGCACCAACAAGGCGATCGGCGAGATCTGCGCGGCGATGAAGCTCACCAAGGGCGCGGTCACCGCCGAAGCGCTGTCGGTGGTCCGCGACCGCCTGCTGGCCGCCGATCGCATCGACGCGATCGACCTGCCCGGCCTGCCCGAGGACCGCCGCCCCATCATCGCCGGCGGCGTGCTGGTGCTGGAGGCCGCGTTCGAAACCCTCGGCCTCAAGCGCATGCTGGTGAGCAAGGCGGCGATGCGCGAAGGCGTGCTGTACGACATGCTCGGCCGCGGCGGCGCCGACGATCCGCGCGACGGATCGATCGACGCGATGATGCAGCGTTACGGCATCGACCAGGCGCAGGCCGCGCGGGTCGAGGACACCGCACTGCGGATGTTCGACCAGGTCGCCGCGCGCTGGAACCTCGGCGACGACGAGCGCCGCATGCTGGTGTGGGCCGCGCGCGTGCACGAACTGGGCCTCGCGATCGCGCACAGCCAGTACCACGTGCACGGCGCCTACGTGCTGGAGCACTCGGACATCGCGGGCTTCTCGCGGCAGGAACAGCTGTTCCTCGCCGCGCTGGTGCGCAACCACCGCCGCAACGTCTCCAACAAGCTGCTCGAAGCGCTGCCGGACCGCCTGCTCGCGCCCGCGCGGCGCTGCGCAGCGCTGCTGCGGCTCGCGGTGCTGCTGCACCGTTCGCACGAGGCGGAAACCATCCCGCGGCTCGAACTGCGCTGCGGCAACGCCAGCCTCGCGCTCTCGCTGTCGACCGCCTGGCTGGAGGAACGCCCGCTGCTGCTGTCGGACCTGCTCCACGAGCCCGAAGACATGGCCGGGCTGGGCATCGAACTCTGGCTCGAAGCCTGAGCCGGGGCACCGCGGTCGACGACGTCCGCGCCTCGTGCGCGACGACGGCGCGATCGAGCGGGGATCGGCGGACGAGCGCATGATTGACGGCATGGCCGACCGGGCCCGCGCCCGTCATCGCGCCGTCACGACCGCGCCACCGCCGGTTCATCCCGCCGCCACCGGCGTTTCATCGCCGCTGCGCAGACTCTGCGAAACCGGAGCCAGCGCATGCGCTACGCGATCGTCACCGAAACCTGGGCGCCCGAGATCAACGGCGTCGCCCTCACCGTGCAGAGCCTGGAACAGGGCCTGCGCGCACGCGGACACGCGGTCGAACTGATCCGGCCACGGCAGCGCCGCGGACAGCGCCCCGCGAAACACGAGCGGCTCGTCGCCGGCCTGCCGCTGCCGCGGTACCCGGGCCTGCGCTTCGGCCTGCCCGCGACGGACAAGCTCATCGCCAGCTGGCATTTCCAGCGCCCGGACGCGATCTACGTGGCCACGGAAGGCCCGCTGGGGTGGTCGGCGCTGCGCGCCGCGCGCGCACTGCGCATCCCGGTCGCGACCGGCTTCCACACGCGTTTCGATCGCTACATGCGCGACTACGGCGTGCCGTTCATGGCCCCGGTGGCGCTGGCGTGGATGCGTCGCTTCCACAATGCGGGCCAGGCGACGCTGGTGCCGACCGAGGCCCTGCGCGAGGAACTGCGCGGGCTCGGGTTCACGCAGCCGGTCCGCCTGCCGCGCGCGGTCGACGCCACCCACTTCGATCCGCGCCGGCGCGACGATGCGCTGCGTGCGGCGTGGGGCCTGCGTGCGGAGGATCTGGCGGTGGTGCACGTCGGCCGCATCGCCGCGGAGAAGAACCTCGACCTCGCCGTGCGCGCGTTCCGCACCCTGCAGCGTGCGCTGCCGACGGCGCGCTTCGTCTGGGTCGGCGACGGCCCGGAACGCGCGCGCCTGCAGCGCGAGCATCCCGACTTCGTGTTCTGCGGCATGCAGCGCGGCGATGCGCTCGCACGGCATTTCGCGAGCGCCGACCTGTTCCTGTTCCCCAGCCGCAGCGAGACCTACGGCAACGTGACGCTGGAAGCGATGGCCAGCGGCGTGCCGACCGTCGCCTTCGACTACGGCGCCGCGCGCGAATGCCTGCGCGACGGCGTGCACGGCGCGGCGGTGGACGATGGCGCCGAGCATGCCGACGACGCGTTCGTCGACGCCGCTGTGCGCATCGCCACCGATCCGGCGCTGCGTGCGCACATGCGGCTGGCCGCGCGCGACGCGGTCTCGATGCTGCGGCCCGAACGCGTCGCCGCGGACTTCGACGCGATCCTGCAACGCCTCGCCCACGCCCATGCGGAGCCGCGCCATGAACGCGATCACGAACCCGATCTCGCTGTGGCATCGCCTGCGGGCGAATGAATCGCGCTGGTGCCTGCGCGCCAATGCGCTGTGCGATCGGCGCAAGACGCTGCGCTTCTTCGCCGCGGTCAGCCGCCTCGGCGACGGCGTGTTCTGGTACGCGCTGATGGCGATGCTGGCGCTGTTCGGCGGCGCCTCGGGACGCGCGGCGGCGCTGCACCTGATCGCCGTCGGCATCGTCTCGCTCGTGCTCTACAAGGCGCTGAAGGCCGGCACGCGCCGCCCGCGCCCTTGCGCGGCGGATCGGCGCATCCGCGCCCGCGTCGCGCCGCTGGACGAATTCAGCTTCCCGTCCGGCCACACCCTGCACGCCGTCGCGTTCACCATCGTCGCGCTCGGCTACGTGCCCGCACTCGCCTGGCTGCTGATTCCCTTCGCCGCCAGCGTCGCCGCCTCGCGCGTGGTGCTGGGCCTGCACTACCCCAGCGACGTGATCGCCGCGACCGGCCTCGGCACCGCGCTAGCGACGGGGTCGCTGTGGGTGCGTGACACGATCACGAGCCTGCCGCTCTGACCACGGCGTCTACCAACAGACACTCCACTCGCGTGGGTGCGCGAAGACGCCTCATTCAACGCGACGATTCGACCTTTGCCCGCTGCAGGCCCGGCGCAAGCTGCCCAGCCCAGTCGCGGTCGTTCGCGACCTGCGCCTGCGCGCGGCTGTCGGCGAGCGCGTGCGGGTCGCAGTCGGCGCAGGCCCAGCCGGACGGCGTACCGGTGACCGCGAGCACGCCGTCGGCGGGCAGGCCGACGTCCATCGGCGCGTACAGCGTCGCCTCGCCGGTGTTCACGTCGAGCGCCGGGCTCCACGGCGCCTCGCCCGCGGTCACCGCCTTCGCGACGAAGGCGCGGTTCTCCAGCGCGCGCGCGAGGCAGCCGATGCGCACGCGGGTCGCGCCCGCGGCGGTGTCGGTGCAGCTCGGCACCAGCAGCAGCCGCGCGCCGGCTTCGCACTGCGCGCGCACCGGTAGCGGGAATTCGATGTCGTAGCAGATCGCGATGCCGACACGCACGCCGTCGAGTTCGAACACCTTCAGCGCGTCGCCGCCGTCGATCACGCCGGCCTGCTTCTCGAAGCCGGTGAGCTGCAGCTTGTCCTGCCAAGCGTGGCCGCCAGCCGGCGAAAAGAGGTACGCGCGATTGCGGTGGCGCCCGCTACCGACGTCCAGCAGGAACGTCCCGGCGACGATGTGCAGGTCGTGCCGGCGCGACAGTCCGGAAAATAGATCGATCCATGCAGCGCGATGCGTCTGGATCGCGGCGAGAGAGGCGTGCAGGTCGTCGGCGATATCCGGCGCGAACGTCGCGCCCAGCTCCAGCGAGAGGTATTCGGGCAGCACCGCCACGCGCGCGCCGAGCGCGGCCGCCTCGGCGATCCAGCGCGCCTGCTTGGCGGCGAAATCGTCGAACGTGGCCGGTGCGTCGATCGGATACTTCGCCACCGCGATCCTCATGCCGGCGTCTCCTGCGCGAGCGGGCGCGTCCAGAACGTCAGCCCGTGTTCGATGTCGCCGCGATCGCGTTCGTTCCAGTGCAGGCGCACGGTCATGCCCGGACGGCGCACATAGCCGCGCTTCGTCCAGAACGCCTCGTTGCCGCGATGGTCGGGCGACCGGCGCGGATCGTCGTCGCCGCGATCGACCGCGCAGAATGCGGTGAGGTCGAAGCGGCCGAGCGCGCGCGCATGCGCCTCGCGATGGTCGAAGAACGCATGGCCGATGCCGCGCCCGCGATACGCCGGCAGCAGCACGGATTCGCCGAAGTAGAAGACCCGCGCCGCATCGAGGCCGGCGGCGTCGAACGGCGCGCGGAATTCGGCGGTGTCGTCGGCGAGCGGCAGGCCGGTGGACGCGCCGACCACCGCGTCGCCGTCGAAGGTGAGCACGAACACGCTGTCGGGCGAGTTCGCGTAGGCGTCGAGGTATTCGCGCTCGTAGGCCGGGTCGCCGTCGTAGAGGTACGGCCAGTCGCGGAACACCGCGATGCGCAGCGCGGCGACGGCGTCGAGATGGCGGCGCACGTCGGCACCGGAGAAGCGGCGGATGTCGGGAACGGAAGCGGTCATCCGCGGATTCTAGACGGCAGGCCACCGGAACGGCGCGGCCGCCCCGGGCGTTCGCCCGGAGCGGCATGGCGTGCGGATCAACGACCGCTGCGGTCCTGGTGTGCCAGCGTCACGCCGCGGCGCCAGTCCGCGCGCACCGCGTAGTCGATGGCGAGGCCGTCGCCGGCGTAGCGGTAGTCGAAGCGGCAGAGCCCGGCGTCGGCGTCCGGATCGAGGCCGTGCGCCGGCAGGCCGCGCGCACGCAGGTCCTCGATCACCATCGCCCGCGCCTGGGTCTCGACCAGCCCGCAGTCCTGGCGCAGCGTCTCGCGGTACAGCGTCCAGCTGGTGATGCCTGCGGTCGCGAAGAACAGGCCGCACAGCATCGCGACGAACGATCCGGACAGCGTCTTCATGGCATGCGCTCCGGTCAGGCGGCGGGCATCGGCGGCGGGGCTTCGCGATTCGGCGTCGCGCCGCTGCCGAGGCTGTACCAGTCGATGCGGCGGGTGACGATCATGATCGCGGCCAGGATAAGGAACAGCAGGCCCGCGCCGAGCACCATCGCGTTGTCCTCGGAGATCAGCAGGCCGTACAGCACGCCGTAGAGCGTGGTCAGCATCGCGGTGAAGCCGAGGCCGCGCGTCCACGAGCGCAGCACGTGGCTGACGTAGTAGCCGATCAGGCCGATGCAGGCCGCGCTGGCCGCGAGGTAGGCCTGGCCGAAGGCGATCTTTTCCGAGAGCGCGACCAGCAGCAGGAAGAAGATCGCGAGCGCCAGCCCGACCAAGCCGTACTGCACCGGGTGGATGCGCAGCTGCTTGATCAGCTCGAACATGAAGAAGCCGACGAAGGTCAGCACCACGAACAGGATGCCGTACTTGGTCGCGCGATCGGCCTGAGAATAGATGTTGACCGGCTCGACCAGCGACACCGACACCACGTCCAGCCCGGTGTCGCCGCCACCGGCGTCGCCGTAGCCGATCGCACCGAGGTTCGGCAGCGTCTTGCCGCCGAGGTACTGCGCCTGTGCGTTGGTCGCGAGCGACGACACTTCCCATTCGCCGTGGAAGCCGGCGTCGCCGATCGACTGCCTGCGCGAGGTGAACGAGCCGTTGAACTGCGGATGCGGCCACGCCGAATCCAGTATCACCCGGTTGCGCTGGGCGATCGGCGCGATCGCGAGCGTCTCGGTGCCTTCCAGCGAGAATTCGAGGGCGCTGGCGAACCTCAGCGTGGTGCCGGCCTTCGGCGCGGCCAAGCGCGCGTGCAGGCCGCTGCCCTCGCGTGCGCCGAGGCCGCGCGCCAGCGCCACTTCGGCGCCGTCGATGCGCAGCTTCTGCAGCCCGACCAGACCGCGGACATCGCCGATGCCGTACATCAGCCACGGCTCGCCGATCCGCGTCGGAAGGTCGGGAGTCTCGTCGGCCGGGATCTTCGCGGCGAAGGCCGCCGTGGTGACATCCTTCAGCTCGTACGTGCGGACTTCGTGCAGGCCGATGAAGCGGCTGTGCGGCACGATCGTGCCCTTCACGTCCATCGTGTCCGGGAAGAACAGCCACTGCCCGGGCTCGCCGTCCTTCTTCACCTTGCGGACGACCACGCCGTCCTTGTTCTTTTCCTCGACCTCGATCGTCGGGACGTAGGGCACCACCAGCACCGGGCCGACCAGCGACTGCGCGCCGGCGGCGGAGCGGGCGACCGCGCGGACCGCCTCGTCGCGGAACGACTGGCGCTCCTGGATGGTGCCGCGGATCATCATCAGCGGGACGAGCAGCAGGATGGTCATGCCGACCACCATCAGGGTCTTCAAGAGCAGGCGCATCGCGGCCTCCGTGGTTGGGAACGGGGCCAGTCTCGACCGCCCGCGCGGAGCAGCGATGGCGCTTGCGTGAAGCGAAGGTGAAGCGGGGCGGAACGCAGACGCTGGCGACCCGGTGTCTCGTGCACAGCTCGGTAGATCGGCCTGACCAGCCATTCGGCTGTTGAAGACCAGGCCGCTGCTTTTCGACACGCCGAAAAAAGCAGCGGCCTGAAGGCCGCTCTACCAACGCCTGAAAATCGCCTCAGGCGATCGGCAGCCGCAGCGACGCGACGGCACCACCGCCATCCCGGTTGCCGAGACTCGCCGTACCGCCGTGCAATTCGGCCGCTTCGGCGACGAAGCACAGGCCGAGACCGCTGCTGCGGCTGCCGCCTTCGGGGCGGGCCAGCGAGTAGAAGCGCTCGAACGCACGATCCAGCGCGTAGTCGGGCACGCCCGGACCGCGATCCATCACCTCGACGACGAGGACATCGCCCGCGCGCCGCAGGTGCAGTTCGACCGCGCTGCCGGCCGGTGCGAAGTCCGCGGCGTTCTCCAGCAGGTTCAGCAGCGACTGCCGCAGCAGGAAGGCATCGCCGGACACGCGCACGCCATGCGCCGTCGCGTCCTCGCCGATCTCCAGCCGCAGCGTCCGCTGCGCGAACTTCGGTGCGATACGCTCCGCCGCCTCGTCGACGATCGCGCGCAGGTCCAGCCGCTGCGGCTGTTCGATCCGCTGCCGGTGCTCCACCGCCGCCAGCGCCAGCAGCTTGTCGATCATCTCGGCCATGCGCTCGCTCTGCGCGTGGATGGTCGCGACGAAGCGGGCGCGATCGGCCTCGGGCATCGCGCCGCCCGCGGAGTCCAGCAGTTCGGCGCTGCCGCGGATCGCGGCCAGCGGGCTCTTCAGTTCGTGGGTCAGCGCATGCACGTACTGCTCGACGTACTGCTTGCCTTCCAGCTTCGCGCGCATCGTCTCCAGCGCGCGGCCGAGATCGCCGAACTCGCCGGCGCTGTCCGGCGGGCTGGCGCGTTCGCCCGCAGCCACGGCGTCGGCATAGCGGCGCAGCGCGCCGAGCTGGCGCGACAGCCACCACGCCGCGAGCAGGCCGATCGCCAGCGCCACGCCCAGCAGCACGATGCCCCAGCGCAGGATCACCTCCTGGCTGCGCGCGATGAACGGCGCGATGGTCTGGTTCGGCTTGGCGACGGTGAGCACGCCGACGATCCGGTTCGCGCCGTCGCCGCGCTGCACGATCGGCGCAGCGACGTGCATCACCGACGAGGTCTCGTCGTCCGGATCGGTCTGCGTCGAGCGCGCGCCGTAGCGGCCGCGCAGCGTGAGATAGACGTCGTTCCAGCGCGAATAGTCCTTGCCGACGTCGCGGCCGTCGGAATCGAACACGACGATGCCGCGCGCGTCGGTGACGTAGATGCGGGTGCTGACGCGGCGCTTGCGGAAACCCCAGATGTCGGCGCCGAGGTCGCGATCGGTCAGCGCGCGCACGTGCGCGGCGAAGCGGCCGTCGTCGATGTGGCCGGCGAGCATGTCGTCCGCCGCCTGCTCGGCGAGCAGGTTCGCGGTGTCGACCAGCGTGTCCTCCATCGCCTGGCGCACGCCGGGCTTCACTTCCTGCAGGAACACGCGGCCCAGCAGCAGCGCGGCGACCGCCACGATCAGGAAGTAGCCGAGCAGGATGCGGAGGCCGATGCGCATGCGCGGGGCTCAGCGCTCGCCGGTCTCGAGCGCATAGCCGAGGCCGCGATGGGTGCGGATCGGATCCTCGTCGGGCAGGCCGAGCGCGTCGTCGACCGCGCGCAGCTTGGCGCGCAGCGTCTTCACGTGCGTGTCGACGGTGCGGTCGCCGCTTTCGATCGCGTCGGCCCACACCCGGTCCATCAGCTGCGCCCGCGACAGCACCGCGCCGGGGCGCTGCAGCAGCGCATCTAGCAGGCCGTATTCGTAGCGGGTGAGGTCGAGCGCGCGTTCGCGATAGCGGATGCGCCGGCCCTCGCGGTCGATCGCGAAGGTGCCGTGCGTGCGCCACGCGGAGGCGTCGGCCTGCGCGCGGCGACGCAGGCGTGCGCGCACGCGGGCGACGAGTTCGCGCGGCGAAAAGGGTTTGACCACGTAGTCGTCCGCGCCGAGTTCCAGCCCGACCACGCGGTCGATCTCGCCGTCGCGGGCGGTGAGGAAGATCACCGGCACCTCGCTGAAGGAGCGGATCGCGCGACAGACCTCGAAACCGGTGATGTCCGGCAGGCCGACGTCGAGCACCACCAGGTCGATGCCCCCGGCGCGCAGCCGCGGCACCGCGGCGCCGCCGAGGGCGACGTGCTCGACCGCGAAGCCCTCGGCGCGCAGCGCGTAGAGCACGGTGTCGGCGATCGCGGTTTCGTCTTCGACGACGAGCAGGGTGGAGGTCGCGGCCATGGGCGCATCGCGTGGGGACGCCGGCATTGTAGGCGGTCCGCGCGGCGGGTTTGGCCTACCATGGCGTCCCGACCGCCCTGCCCCGCCTTCGCCGTCCGCGCATGAACTACCGCCACGCCTTCCACGCCGGCAACCATGCCGATGCGCTCAAGCACGTGCTGCTGCTGGCACTGTGCGACGCCCTGACCGTGAAGCCGGGGCCGCTGTTCGCGCTGGACACCCACGCCGGGGCCGGCGTGTACGCGCTGGGCGACGATGCGGCCCGGCGCACCGGCGAGGCCGTGGGCGGTCTGCTGCGATTGCTGGCCGCGCCGCCGGCCGATCCCGCGGTGGCGCGCTACCTCGACGCCGTCCGCGCCTGCCGCGCCGCCTGCGGCGACGATGCCTGCCCGGGTTCGCCCTGGCTGCTCGCGCACGCGCTGCGCACGCAGGACCGCATCGCCTGC
>JBQCJG010000072.1:0-8491 GCA_051952955.1 Lysobacteraceae bacterium
GAAAGTACGAAAGCGCGAAAGAACCAAAGAATAATGAGGAAACCAGGAAACCAGGAAACCAGGAAGCGGGTGTCGTGGTGCCTAACCCTCGTCGCGGACGAAGCAGTAGCCACTGTACATCTCGACGTCGTGGCCGCGGACGAAGGGGATGCGGCAGGACACTTCGCGGTTGGTCCAGTCGTCGACCACGCGGTAGCCCAGCGCGACGATGCCCGCGATGAACTGCGCGCGGTTGTCGATGCGGTACGGATGGAACGCGCGGCCGGTCGACTGCACGGTGACGAACGTGTCGCCGTCGTGCAGCGGCTGCTTGTTGACCAGGATCCAGCGCGGCCGCGCGCCCATCTTCGCCAGCAGCTCGGGGATGCCGAAGTCGACGTACTGCAGCGAGCCGGCGACCAGCAGCACGGTCGCGTCTGCGCCGTCGGCCGCGTCGCTGGTGAAGCGCAGGCGGTCCTGCACGCCGCGCTCCTGCGCGAGCGCCTCGCCCTCGCGTGCGATCGCGGGCACGTCGCACACCGTCCAGCGCAGCGTCGGCGCGAACCGCAGGGCCTCGCGCCAGCCGTACCAGCTCACGCCGGCGTGGCCGCCGAAATCGAACACGTGGTCCGCGGCGCCGCGCTGCTCGCCCAGCGCCTCGCGCAGCCAGAACAGCACCGGGTAGTCGCTCTCGCAGGGCTTGTCCATGCGATGGCGGTACATGCCCTGCATCGCGTCGTGGTCGTAGCCGGTGCGCTGGTCGCGCGGGATCGCGGCCTCGGCTTCGGCGAAGCTCGCATACACGCCGCGGAAACGATTGGACGGACGTTTCGCATCGAACCAGCGCGCGTAGTCCGCCGCCAGCACGCGGCCGAGCAGCGGCACGCGCCAGGCATGGCGGGCGAGGCGTTCGGGGAGATCGAAGAAGCGCATGCGGAAAGGCCTGAAGGAAAGGGCGGAGCGATCAGGAAGCGGTGCAGCAGCGCAGCTTCGCGGCCATCGCGCGCACGTGGCTGGCGTCCTCGGCATCAAGTCCGCGCAGCAACCACAGCGCCGCCGGATACAGCGTCGCGAACGTTGCCGTGCCGGCGACCAGGCCCCACATCGGCGACAGATGCCGTGCGAACGCGAGGCAGGCCACCGCCGGCACCGCGGCCGCGGCGCCGATGCGCAGCAGCCGCGCCCACGGCAGCGTCGTCGCCGACACCCGCAGCGCGAGCCGCACGGTCGCGATCGTCGCCAGCAGCGACAGCACGACGGTGGCGGTCACCGCGCCGTCGAGGCCGCCGATCCACGTGCCGGCGAACGCACCGAGCGCGCGCAGCGCGGTGAACAGCAACGTGAGGCGCATCAGCGCGGTCTGGCGGTCGGCGCTGAGCAGATAGGCGGTCGCGCCCTGGCCCAGCACCGCGGCGGTGCGCGCGACGAGCAGCGCGACCAGCACCGGCGACGCGGCGGCGTACGCGGCGCCGTAGAGCAGGCCGATGGCGTGGTCGGCGAACACGCTGCCGGCGGCGACCAGCGGCGCGCCCAGCACCCACAGCCACGTCGTCATCGCGACGAAGCGGCGGCCGGCCTCGCCGCCGCCGCTGCCGTGCGCCTTCGCCATCATCGGCAGCAGCTGCGCGCCGAGCACGCCCGGCACCAGCAGCGCGACGCCGGCGGCCAATGCGTTCGCGACCTTGAACAGGCCGGCGTGCGCGGGATCGCCCAGCAGGTTGAGCGCGAGCAGTTCGATCTCGCTGGCGCCGATCGCGCCGAGCACCGTGGTCGCGCCGGCGACGCGCAGGTGGTGGCGGATGCGCGCTTCGAGTTCCGGCGGCAGCGATCCTGCACCGGCGTCGCCCGGCGCGGAACGCATCGCGCGGCGGTGCGACACGACGAAGAACACCAGGCTCGACAACGCGTAGACCACGACGAACGCGGGCAGCGTCGCCGGCAGCGTGCGGCCCGACCACAGCGCGACGATCAGCGCGAGGTTGGTGGCGGCGCCGATCGCCGCGACGAGTGCGGTCGAGCGGAAATCCTGCCGGCCCTTCAGCACCGCGATGTTGAACATGTACGGCGCACGCAGCGCCACCGCGCCCAGCAGCAGCGCGAACACCCAGGCCGGCACGCCCGGCGCGAGCCGCGCATGGAACAGCGCGAACACCGGCAGCAGCGCCGCGCCGACGACCGCGAGCATCGTCCGCTGCAGGCCGCGCAGGCGGCGCACCAGCCGCGCGGTGTCGGCCTCGCGACCGGCGCCGCGCAGTTCGGCGATGAACTTGATCGCGCCGAGCGTGATGCCGGCGTTGGCGACGACCACGGCGTTCGCGACCAGCCACACCAGCAGGCTGTACACGCCCATGTCGCCGGGCAGCAGCGCGCGCGCGGTGAGGATCGACGCGATCAGGCCGAACAGGTATTCGACGTAGACCGCGAGCGAACCGTACGCGGTGTCGGACAGCGCGCGCCGGCTCATGGCGCGTTCGCCCGGCCCGCGACGCATCCGCGCGCGGCGTCCGCCGTGCCCCGCTTCGCCGTCATCGTCGTGCCTGCCCCGTCGTGCGCCCCGCGGCATGATAACGGAGCGATCACCCGATCCCGGCCGCATCCGGTGTCGTCGCGCGCCGCAGCGGCAGGCGATGCCGCGCCGCCAGCGAGCGCCACAGCCATTCGACCGGACCGAGGCGGAAGCGCGCCAGCCACCAGCGACTGAAGAGCGCCTGTGCGCCGAAGAGCGCGATCCACACCGCGAACCGCAGCGGCAGCCCGCCCTGCGGGCCGAGGTCGGCACCGGTGCCGTAGAACAGCGCGACGCCGATCAGGCTCTGCATCAGGTACAGCGTGAGCGCCATGCGGCCCATCGGCGCCAGCCACACGAGGCGTCGCGCCCAGGCCGGCTGCAGGAACAGCAGCGCGAAGCCGGCGCCGTAGCCGAGGCCTTGCGCCAGCGGCGAGACGCGGCGCAGCGTGCGCAGCGCGAATTCGCCCAGGCGGCCGCCTTCGAGCAGCGCCGTGGTCATTCCTCTGGCTTCCATCACTTCCAGCGCGATGCCCGTGCCAAGTCCCAGCGTCAGGCCGATCCAGCACGTGCGCCGCAGCAGCGCGCGATGCGCGTCCGGCTGCTGGAGGATGCCGCGGCGGCCGATCCAGTCGCCGATCATCAGCCGCGCCAGCACGAACGGGAACACGCCCCAGAACGCCATCCAGTTCCAGTGCGCGTAGGCGACGTTGCCGCGCAGCGCGGTCGCCACGTCCGACGACGAAAACGCGGCGAGCGCGCGGGCGTGCGCCACCGCGTCGTCGGGCAGGCCGACGGGCAGCAGCCGGTTCGCCACCGGCGTCAGCAGCGGCCAGAACAGCGCGAGCCCGAAGCCGCCCGCCAGCAGCCATCGATCCGGCAACCGCCGCAGCGCGAGCAGCAGCAGCCCGGCGATCGCGTAGTACGCGAGGATGTCGCCCCACCACAGCAGGTGCGCGTGCAGCAGGCCGATCGCCAGCAGCACCAGCAGCCGGCGCGGCAGCGCGCCGTCGCCCGGGCCCTGCGTCGTCGCGCGTCCGGCCTGCAAGGCGGTGCCGACGCCGAACAGCAGCGAGAACAGGGTGATCGCCTTGTCCTGCGCCAGCAGCTGGATCGCCATGTGCAGCCACGCGTCGACGCGCGCGGTCGGCATCGCCGCGCGCTGCGCATCGTCGAGGAAGTAGTACAGCGAGAAGCCGCCGAGGTTGACCAGCAGCACGCCGGCCAGCGCCGCGCCGCGCAGGGCGTCGATCAGCGCCGACCGCGGCGGCGCGGTGGCGATGCGGTCGGCGTCGGTCACGCGCTCAGAAGCCGTAGCGCAGGAAGCCGCCGTCGACCGCGATGCATTCGCCGGTGACGTAGCTCGACGCCGGCAGGCACAGGAACGCCACCGCGGCGGCCACTTCCTCGGGCTCGCCGATGCGGCCCAGCGGCGTGCGCAGCAGCACCTCGTCGAGGTAATCGGGATCGGCCAGCTTGCCGGAGGTGCGTCGCGTGCGGATGTACCACGGCGCGACGCTGTTGACGCGGACGCCGTCCTCGGCCCATTCGACCGCGAGGTTGCGGGTCATCTGGTGCAGCGCGGCCTTGCTCATGCCGTACGGGGCGCCGCTGCGCACGTGGGTGATGCCGGAGACGCTGCCGACGTTGACGATGCATGAGGCCGCGTGCTTCGTCAGCAGCGGGTAGGCGCTGCGCGACAGTTCGAAGGCGCTGAACAGGTTGGTCTCGAAGATCGCGCGCCACTCGTCCTCGCCGTAGTCGTTCGCCGGCCGGGTGACGTTGCCGCCGGCGTTGTTGACGAGGATGTTGAGCCCGTCGCCGAGGTCCTCGATCCAGTCCAGCAGTTCGCGGCGCTGTTCGTCGTCGCTGACGTCGGCGGCGAACGCGCGCACTTCGCCGTCGGGGAATTCCTCTTCCAGTTCGGTGCGCACCGCGTCGAGGCCGCCGGGATCGCGCGCGGCGATCAGCACGCGCGCGCCGAAGCCCAGCAGTTCGCGGGCGATGGCGCGGCCGATGCCGGCGCTGCCGCCGGTGACCAGGGCGAGTTGACCGTCGAGGCGCCAGCGATCGGAGGGCATGGGCGGCGGGTGCGGGCGGCGGTGGCGGAGGACCGGCGTAGGATAAGCCGCATCCTCCCGGGAGCACGACCATGCGCCGCCTGACCTTCTCCGTCTTCGCCGTCCCGTGCCTGCTCTGCGCCCTCGCCGGCTGCTCCAAGCCCGAGCCGCCGTCGCACGACGCCCCGCCCGACCCGCAGGCCGCCGCCCCCGCGGCTGCGGCACAGCCGGGGGCGCTGCAAGAGGCGATCCGGCAGCCGATCGACCAGGCCAGGGACGTGCGCGCCCAGACCGAACAGGCCGGCCAGGACCAGCGCAAGGCGATCGACGACGCGACCGGCGGCTAGAGCGTGTCATGCACTTTTTCATGCACCGCGTTGCGCCCCCGGGCCGCCGAGGCAAGGTCCGCGGCGCCGCCTTGGCTGGGGCCAAGGCAAGCTGCGGGCCACCGCATCGCTGGTCCGGGGGCGCAACCCTTCGGGAAGCCCGTGCGCGGGCGCGATCCGGCGGTGCGTCCCATGCCAAGGCCACCGGCCGTGGCGGCGGGTCGCGCCTTGACTCGCGCCCGCGCACGGGCTTCGCGGCGCATGAAAAAGTGCATGACACGCTCTAAGCCCGCTCAGGCCGCGGCGAAGCCGGTGTCGCGCGACACCGCTTCCCACGCGGCCAAGTCGCGCAGCAGGCCTTCGGCGTGGTCGCGGATGGCGTCGACCGCGTCGCCACCCAGCGCCAGCCGCAGCGGTGCCGCATCCGCGGCCAGCGCCGCCTCGATCGCGGCCGCGGCGCGCATCGGATCGCCCGCCTGCGTGCCGTGCATGCCGTCGGCGAACGCGCGGGTCGCGCCGATGCCGTCGCGGTACGCCTCCAGCACGGGCATCCGCCGCAGCGCGTCGCCGGCGAAGGACGTGCGGAACGCGCCCGGCTCGACGATCAGCACCTTGATGCCGAACGGCGCGACTTCCTGCGCCAGCGCTTCGGACAGGCCTTCCAGCGCGAACTTCGAGGCGGAGTACGCGCCGAAGCCGGCGAACGACAGCTGGCCGCCCATGCTGGTGACGTTGACGATCGCGCCGCCGCGCTGCGCGCGCAGCGTCGGCAGCACCGCGCGGATGACCGCGGCCGCGCCGAAGAAGTTGGTCTCCATCTGCGCGCGCAGTTCGGCGTCGGAGGTTTCCTCGACCGCGCCGACGCTGCCGTAGCCGGCGTTGTTGATCACGACGTCGAGCCGGCCCAACTGCGCCAGCGCGGCGGCGACCGCGGCCTCGGCCTGGCCGGGGACGTCGACGTCCAGCGCGACCGCGCGCACGCGGTCCGGGGCGCGGGCGACGAGGTCGTCCAGGCGCGACGGCGTGCGTGCGGGGGCGACCACGCGATGGCCGCGGGCGAGGGCGTGCTCGGCGAAGGCGCGGCCGAAGCCGGCGGAGGCGCCGGTGATGAACCAGACGGGGGCGGCCGGAATGGCCGAGGCGGTCGAAGCGGTCATGGCGTGACTCCAGAAGGTGGGCGGGTGGCGGCAGCGGGAATCGCCGCGCCGTGACGCCATGCTGCAGGCCTCGATCCCGAAAGATAATCCGTCGACAATCGCATGTACCATGCGGTTTCATTCACGAATCATCGACGCGCATGGACCGGAGCCTGCTGCCGCATCTTCCCGCCGTCGCCGCCGTGGGCCGGCTCGGCGGATTCGCCGCCGCCGCCGCGGCACTGGGCATGAGCCCGTCCGCGGTCAGCCACGCGGTGCGCGCGGTCGAGGCGCAGCTGGGCGAGCCGCTGTTCGCACGGACCACGCGCAGCGTCGCGCCGACCGAGGCCGGGCGCCATTTCCTCGCGGCGCTCGCGCCCGCGCTGGAGGACATCGAACGCGCGGACACCGCTTCGGCGTGGCGAAGTCACGGGCACGCTGCGGATCAACGCCTCGCGCGTCGCCCAGCGCATCGCGTTGCCGCCGATCCTCGCGCGGCTGGCCGAACGCCATCCGCGGCTGGTGGTCGAGCTGCGCACCGACGAGGCCTTCGTCGACATCGTCGCGGCCGGCGACGACGCCGGCATCCGCCTGGGCGAGGCGGGCGACCCGGACATGGTGGGCGTGCGCCTGACGCCGCCGTTCGACGTGATCCTCGTCGCCGCGCCGGCGTACCTCGCCGCGCGCGGCGTGCCGAAATCGATCCAGGACCTGCGCGCGCACAACTGCATCGGCCTGCGGCTGTCGGGCTCCGGCGCGCTGTACGCGTGGGACCTCCGCGACGACGACCGCGACGTCGCCGTGCGCACCGGCGGCAGCGTCGTGCTGGGCGATCCGACCTTCGCGCGCGAACTGGCGCTGGCCGGCGTCGGCATCGCCTACGTCTTCGAGCCGCTGGTGCGCGACGACCTGCGCGACGGCCGGCTGCAGCGTGTGCTGCCGCAGGCGGCGATGCGCGAGGATGGACTGTTCCTGTATTTCCCCCGCCGCGCGTCACTGGCGCCGAAGCTGCGTGCGTTCATCGACGTCGCCCGCGCGCTGCTGGCGACCGACGCTGCCGGAGCGCCGCCCGCCGGCTGAGCGTGCCTTTTGCCCAGTGCCCCCAAACGACGACGCCCGGCCGAAGCCGGGCGTCGCGTGGTGCCTGCCGTGTGCCGGCTTCGGTCAGAAGCGGCAGAAGCAGTAGGCGAGGGCGCGGATGTGCGGGCCCTTGCCGTTGTCTTCCACGGCGCGCTGGAACAGTTCCAGATCGCGCGCCGCCTGCGGCGCGGCCTTGGCGACCAGGTCGCGGGCGATGTCGGAATGGCCGAGCAGGGCGCGGCCGCTGCCGCTGGCGGCGAACCCGCCGAACCAGCGCTCGAACGGCGTGAGCTGGCGTTCGACGTAGCGCACGCGGTAGGTGCCGGGCTTGTCGCCGAGCTTGGCGCGTTTGGCGGCATCGGCCAGCGCGTCCTGCAGGCCGCCGAAGGCGTCGACCAGGCCGCGTTCCTTCGCCTGCGCACCGGTCCACACGCGGCCGCGGGCGATGGCATCGACGTCGGCGACCGGCTTCTTGCGCGCTTCGGACACGCGACCGGTGAAGTCGCGGTAGCCCTTCTCGATCACGGTCTGCATCACCTGCGCGACCTGCGGCGACAGCGGACGGGTGATATCGAACGCGCCGGCGATCGAGGTGGTGGCCACGCCGTCGGTGTTCACGCCGACCTTCTCCAGCGTGTGGGTGATGTTCGGGACGATGCCGAAGATGCCGATCGATCCGGTCACGGTCGAGGGATCGGCGTAGATCCGGTCGGCGTTCATGCTGATCCAGTAGCCGCCGGACGCGGCCAGGTCGCCCATCGACACGATCACCGGCTTGCCGGCCTTCTTCAGCGCCACGACTTCGCGGCGGATCTGCTCGGAGGCGAACACTTCGCCGCCCGGCGAATCCACGCGCAGCACGACGGCCCTGGCGTTGTCGTCGTCGCGCACTTCGCGCAGCAGCGCCGCGGTCGATTCGCCGCCGACGCTGCCCGGCGGCTGTTCGCCGCCCTGGATCTCGCCCTCGGCGACGACCACCGCGACGTGGCCCTTGTCGCCGAAGTCGGGCAGGGCACCGTTGAGGCTGGCGAGGTAGGCGCCGAAGTCCACCTGGCGGAAGCCGCCGTCCGCGCCGTCGTCGGCGACGCCGCGCTTGACCAGCAGGTCGTCGACTTCCTCCTGCGTCTTCACGCCGTCGACCCACTTCGGGCCGAGCGCGTACTTCGCGAGGTCGCCCTGCGCGGCGGCGCTGTCGGCGGGCATGGTCTCGATGCCCGCGCCGAGCGCCGCGGCGTCGAGCTTGCGCGCCTTCGCGACGTCGCCGAGGCCGGCGATATGCCGCGCACCGATGCGCTGCACCCGCAGGTCGTGAACGTCCTGGCCGAAGTTCGCGAGCTCGATGACCGCAGTCCCCGAATGCACGCGGAGACGCGACAGGGAGAACGAGAACTCGCGCGCCACCAC
>JBQCJG010000073.1:0-2910 GCA_051952955.1 Lysobacteraceae bacterium
GGCACCCCGCTTCTGTAGGAGCGACGTGAGTCGCGACCCCGTGTCGTCTGCCCGCACTCGCGCGGCGCTCAACCCGCCGGCAACGTCACCCTCGCGCGCAGTCCGCCGAGGGTCGGCGACACGTCCAGCGCAATGCGGCCGCCGTGCTGCTGCAGCGCTTCGGCGACGATCGCCAGGCCCAGTCCGCTGCCTTCGACGCCGGTGCCGAGTTCGCGGTGGAAACGCTCGAACACGCGCGTGCGCGCGGCTTCGGCGATGCCGGGGCCGGAATCCTCGACGGTCATCACCACGTTCCCCGGTTCGCGCGCCGTGCGCACGAGGACGTCGCCGCCGGCCGGCGTGTAGCGCAGCGCGTTGTCGACGAGGTTGCGGACCAGCGCGTCCAGCGCCGAGGCGTCGCCTGAGGCGACGGCGGGCGACAGGTCGAGCCGCAGCCGCTTGCCCACGGCGATGTCGAGCGCGGCGAAGTCGCGTTCGTGCTGGCGCACCAGCGCGACCAGGTCCACCGGGACGTGCGTGCGCGTGGCGCCGGCGTTTTCGATCCGGCTGAGCGCCAGCAACTGCGCGACCAGCTGCTCCATGCGGCGGATGCCGGCGTCGAGGTACGCCTGCGACTGGTCGCGCTCGTCGTCGTTCGCGGCGTGGCGCACGTTGTAGGCGTGCACGCGCAGCGCGGCGATCGGCGTGCGCAGCTCGTGCGCGGCGTCGGCGGTGAAGCGGCGCTGGCGCGCGAGTTCGCGGCGCAGGCGTCCGAGCAGGCCGTTGACCGCCTGCACCAGGCCGTGGACTTCCTGCGGCACGCGCGCGGTCTCGATCGGTTCGAGGTGCTCCGGCTCGCGCCGGGCCACCGCGTCGGACACGGTCTCGACGCTGCGGCTGGCCCAGCCGACCACGCCCCAGGTCAGCAGCGCGATCAGCGGCAGCGCCACCAGCAGCGGCAGCAGCGTGCCCAGCGCGATGTCCTCGGCGATCTCCTGGCGGATCGCGGCCAGCTCGCCGGACTGGTACCAGCGGCCCGACGGCGCGCGCAGGGTGAAGGTGCGCCAGTGCTGGCCGTTGATGATCCGGTCCGCGAACCCCGGCGCCAGCGCGGCGAGCGGCTGGTCGGGGCCGCTGTCGGAGCGCAGCAGCAGCCTGCCGTCGGCATCGCGCACCTGGAACGCCAGCTTGGTCTCGTAGGCATGGCCTTCGGTCTTCGCCAGCACGGTGCCCACGCCGTCGACCTGGCCGCGCCAGACCGGCACCAGCAGCGCGTGCGCGTGATGTTCGCCGGGCGTGTCGTCGAGGTGCGCCAGCGGTTCGTCGACCAGGCTCATCAGCACCCGCGAGGAATGCGCGAGCTTGGCGTCGAACAGTTCGCCCGCTTCCTGCAGGCCGGTGTGGTAGCTCATGCCCACCGCGGCGAGCAGCAGCAGCGTGGTCGGCCCGAGCAGGCCGATCAGCAGCGCGCGACGGATCGAGAGCCGGCGTGCGGGCGCGGCGTCCGGCCGTGCGTTCATGCCGGCCCGCTCATGCCGGCGCGCTGCCGTCGCCGGCGTCCTGCGCCACGCGTTCGTCCAGCGCGTAGCCGACGCCGCGCAGGGTGCGGATCAGCGCCGGGTCGAGCTTCTTGCGCAGCGCGTGGATGTGCACGTCCAGCGTGTTGCTGGTGACGTCCTCGTCCCAGCCGTAGAGCCGCTGCTGCGCGGATTCGCGCGAGATCGGCCGGCCGCGCTGTTCCATCAGCAGCCGCAGCAGCGCGAATTCGCGCCGCGGCAGGTCGAGGCTGCGGCCGCGCCAGATCACTTCCAGCCGTTCCGGATCCAGTTCCAGCGCCCCCATCCGCAGGGTCGGCGCCGCGCGCCCGCCGGTGCGGCGCAGCAGCGCACGCACGCGGGCCAGCAGTTCGCCGGTGTCGAAGGGTTTGCCGAGGTAGTCGTCGGCGCCGGCGTCGAGACCGAGGGTGCGGTCGGCCGCGCGTTCGCGCGCGCTGAGCACCAGGATCGGCGCGGTCACGCCCGCACGACGCGCCTGGCGGATGACCTCCATGCCGTCAAGCTGCGGCAGGCCGAGGTCGAGTACCGCCAAGTCGACGCCGCCGTCCTTCAGTGCCGCCAGCGCGCTGGCGCCATCGCGCAGCCAGTCGACGGTGAACGCCGCCCGCCGCAGCGCCGTGCGGACGCCCTCGCCGAGCGATTCGTCGTCTTCGATGAGCAGGATGCGCATGCGCCGAGTGTCGCCGGGCGGCGGTGGCCGGGCAAGCGGCGGGATCCGGCCGTGGGCCGGGCCTGAGGTATCTCCGCTTTTATCCGACGGCGGAGTTCGACCCGTTTTGCGTCATCCCGAGCGCAGGCGAGGGATCTGCTTTATCCCGGCAACTCCATGCCCCGTCATCCCGGCGGAGGCCGGGATCCCGCTTTGAGGCTTTGACGTTGTTCTGTTGTTTCGCTCGCTGCCGCGAGCGAGTCACCTTTCTTTGCTTGTGCACTGCGCCGCTTGCGGCGCGAACGGCGAAGCCGGCCCGGAGAGCCTGCCCCGGACTTGATCGGGGGCGAGCGCCGGAGGCGCGAGTCAAGAAAGGGTGACCCAAAGAAAGCATTTCCGGCCCATGCGCATGGCGCATGGGCGCTCAGTCGCCCGCGCGCCAGTGACGCGCAAGCGGGCGCCTTCGCCCCCGTCGGTCGCGCCCGACGCTGCGCGTCGGGTTCACGGGCTTCGCGGGGTTTTTCGACAGCACATCCTTGTGCTGGTCGAATGTGCCTTGTTCAAAGCATGCGCGGCCTCCTGCCGCGCGCCCCCGGATCAAGTCCGGGGCAAGCGCTTCGGGCCTGATCCGCGAAGTCCGTCGCGACCAGGGGCCCTGGCAAGTCAAAACCACAACGCGCCACGAAGGTTGTCGAAGCATGAATGCCCCAGGATGTGGTGAATCTG
>JBQCJG010000074.1:0-2916 GCA_051952955.1 Lysobacteraceae bacterium
GCGCCGGCTTCGCGATCCTCAGCGGGTTCGCGGGCATCTGGCTGGGGCTGCGCCGCCAGCTGAAGGGCGCGATCGACGACGAGGAGCGGCATGGCTTGATCCGCAGCGCGGGCCTCAACGGCATGGCCTCGGTCGGCTTCCTGCTGTACCTGATGCTGCTGGACCGCGACGACGGCGGCTGGGCGTGGCCGGTGCTGGCCTGCTTCGGCTTCATGGGCGTCGTGTACTACCAGACGATCGTGGTGCAGCCGCGGATCATGGCGCGCCGGCATGCGCTCGAAGCGCAGCGCGATCCCGTCGCCGCGGCGCGGCGCCGAAAGCGGGAACGCACGCTGTCGTGGATCGGCGGCGTCATCGGTTTCGTCGGCGGCTTCGGGGGCCTGCTGCTGGGCCTGCACGCCGCCGGAAGGCTGTGATCGCACGTCGCCGATCGCACGATTGACTTCGACGCGATCGCCATCGGCGCGATCGCGCATCGCGGCCACCGCGATCGCAGCGGGTATGCTGACGGCATGTCCCGCGTCTTCGCCCGCAGCGTTTCGATCCTCGGCCATCCGCTGGCGACGCTGCCGGCCGCGCTGGCGCTGGCGACGGCGCTGCAGCGGCACGATCCGGCGGGCGCGCTGCGCATCGTCATGGGGACGTCGGCGATCGGCGCGGTGGTGATGGTCGCCTCGTGGCGGCGCGTGCGCAGCGGACGCTGGGCGCATGTCGACGCCAGCGCACCGGGCGAACGCCGCGACCTCAACCGCGGCCTGCTGGTCGGGCTGTCGATCGCGGCGCTGGTAGCGTGGACCACCGCACACGACGCGTTCACCGCACTCGCACTGGCGCTCGGCGCGGCGCTGATCGCACTGGCGCTGCTGACCGCGCGCTTCTGGATGCTTTCGCTGCACGTCGCCTTCGCGGTGTTCGCGGCGCTGCTGCTGCGCCCCTCGGGCACGGCCGCGCTGGTCGCGGGCCTCGCGTTCGCCGCGCTGATCGGCTGGTCGCGGCTGCGGCTCGGGCGCCACCGGCCGCGCGATCTGGTCGCGGGCACGCTGGCCGGCGCCGCGGCGGGCCTCGCGCACGGCGCACTGGCCGGGGCGCTGCCGTCATGAGCCCCGCCACCGACGATCCCGCCATCGACGACCGCGACGCATCCGACGGGCCGCCGCGCGACGACGACGACGCGCCGCTGCGGCTGTTCCACACGCCCGACCACCCGTGCGGCTACTGGCCGGAGCGACAGGCGCGCGACCTCGTGCTCGATCCCGGCGATCCGCGCCTCGGCACGTTCTATCCGATGGCGCTGGGCTGGGGCTTCCGCCGCTCCGGCAACCTCATCTACCGCCCGCATTGCCGCCAGTGTCGCGCGTGCGTCGCGGTACGCATCCCCGTCGCCGATTTCCGGCCCGATCGCAGCCAGCGCCGCAGCCTGGCCCGCAACGCCGACCTCGAGACGCGGATCTGCCCGAACGAACGCCGCGACGAACATTTCGCGCTGTATCGCCGCTACCTGGCCGCACGCCATCCCGGCGGCGGCATGGACGACCACGGCGTCGCCGAGTTCGACCAGTTCCTGATCGGCACCTGGGGCCAGGGCCGGTTCCTGGAGATCCGCACGCGCGCCACGCCGGCCGGCCCCGGCCGGCTGCTGGCGGTGGCGGTGACCGACGTCGTGCCGGACGGGCTGTCCGCGGTCTACACCTTCTACGATCCCGACGAGCACGCGCGCGGCCTCGGCACGTTCGCGATCCTGCAGCAGATCGCCTGGGCGCGCCGCGACCGCAAGCGTCATCTCTACCTCGGATACTGGATCGACGGCCATCGCAAGATGGACTACAAACGCCGCTACCGCCCGCTGGAAGCCTACGACGGGCACCAGTGGTCGCCCATGTCCGGAGACCCGCCATGACTTCACGTTCCACGTTGCGTCCGCTCGCCCTGCTCTGCTCGCTCGCGATGGCGACCGCGCTCGCCGGCTGCGTGCAGGTGAGGATCCACGGCGATCCCGCGCGCGCCGCGCCGGCGTCCGTCGTCGACGGCGATTTTGCCGCGGAAGCCGAAGCCGCCGCCGATGCAGAGCCCGCGGCCATGGCCGCCAAGCGGCTGCGCGTGGCGACCTACAACACCTCGCTGAACGACGATGCCGAAGGCGGGCTGATCCGCCGCCTGGAAAGCGGCGATCCCTCGGCGCGGTCGATCGCCACGATGCTGCAGCGCGTGCGTCCGGACCTCGTGCTGCTGAACGAGTTCGACTACGACGCCGCGGGCCGCGCTGCCGACCTGTTCCAGCGCGACTATCTCGAACGCGCGCAGGGCAAGGACCTCGCGCCGCTGCGCTATCCCCATCGCTACCTCGCGCCGGTGAACACCGGCGTGCCCAGCGGGCTCGACCTCGACGGCAACGGCCGCGTCGCCACCGAAGGCCGCGCCCGCGGCGACGACGCCTGGGGCTTCGGCCTGCATTCCGGCCAGTACGGCATGCTGGTGCTGTCGAAGTATCCGATCGACACCGCCGCGGTGCGCACGTTCCGGCTGCTGAAGTGGAGCGCGATGCCCGATGCCGCGCGGCCGGTCGATCCGCGCGCGCGGAAGTTCTTCCATCCCGACCCGGTGTGGAACGCGCTGCGGCTGTCGTCGAAGTCGCACTGGGACGTGCCGGTGGACACGCCGCTGGGGCGGGTGCATTTCCTGGTCGCGCATCCGACGCCGCCGGTGTTCGACGGTCCCGAGGACCGCAACGGCGCGCGCAACGCCGACGAGATCGGCCTGTGGCGCGCCTACCTCGACGACGCCCCCGCCGACCGCGCGTGGCTGTGCGACGACGCCGGACGCTGCGGCGGGCTGCCGGCGGGCGAGCGCTTCGTCATCGCCGGCGACATGAACAACGATCCGGTCGACGGCGACGGCCGCCACGCGGCGATCCTCGGC
>JBQCJG010000075.1:0-16941 GCA_051952955.1 Lysobacteraceae bacterium
GATCGCCGACCAGGTGCCGGTCGGCGCGATGATCGAAGTGCCGTCGGCGGCGATCGCGCTGCAGACCTTCATCGCCGACACCGATTTCCTCTCGATCGGCACCAACGACCTGGTGCAGTACCTGCTGGCCGCCGACCGCACCAACGAGGCGCTGGGCGAGCTGTATTCGCCGCTGCATCCGGCCGTGCTGCGGCTGCTGTTCGAGATCATCCGCGCCGCGAAGACCCACAAGAAGCCGGTGGCGGTGTGCGGCGAGATCGCCGGCGACCCGCTGTTCGCGCCGGTGCTGCTGGCGCTGGGGCTGGAGGAATTCAGCCTGCACCCGGGCACGCTGCTGGAAGTGCGCCGCGCGATCCGCGCCCTCGACCTGTCGTCCCTGCGCGCCCGCGCCGCCGTGCTGCTGCGCGCACGCGACCGCGCCGGCATCGAACGCTGGCTGAAGCGCGTGGCAACATGATCGACGGCCGGCCACCGCCGGATCCCGAGCGCATCGCCCGCTGGGAGGAACACGCCGTCCGCCTGCTGGCCGTACGCGATCCGCCGGACCGCGTGGTCGAAGCCCTGCGCCACATCGGCTGCCCGAAGGACCTGGCACAGGAGATCGTCGAACGCAGCAAGCGCCCGGCGACATCGCAACTGCGGCGCAAGGGCGTCGGCATCCTGCTGACCGGACTGGGGATGATCGCAGCGACCCTCTTCGCCGTCGCGCTCGGCCTCCATCACGGCCTCGGCGGACGACTGGCATGGCTGTTCGTCCTCGGCATCGGGACCGCAATCTACGGAATCTTCCAGATCGTCTTCGGCTGAGGCGGGTACAGCGTCACGACGCGACTGCGCGCACGAATCCGCTCTATCGAACAACGCCGGAACCTTCCCGGATTCGAACGGCATACAACACCCGCAGATGCCAATCCTCGTCCCCGGGAGACACGAGCAGGACGTTGAAACCATGGCGTTCGCCCTCGAGGGCAACACCCTCCACATCGTCGACCAGCAGGTCGATGCCAAAGGCAGGCGGGTATTTCGAAGCCTTCGGGCTGCCGCCATCGCGGGCCGTCAGCACGCCGTCGAGCCGCACGCCATGCGCGAGGAACAGGCCGCGGATGCGCGCCGGCGAACGCAGCGACGAGGTGTAGATCCAGAGGTCGTGACCGTCCGCGCGCAACGCGCGCAGCAACGCCGGCGCATTCGATCGCAGCGGCTCGCGGAACGGCCATGCCCACGGGGCCGGTGCGGGACGCGCCGGGAATTGCCCCGGGAACATCGGGATCAGCGTGCCGTCCAGATCGAAGGCGATCCTCATGCCTGCAGGATCGCCACCAGACTCACCCGATCGCCGCCCGCGCGTTGCGGAACATGCGCAGCCACGGGGAATCCTCCGGCCAGTCCGCCGGATGCCAGCTCAGGTTGGCGCTGCGCGGCGTACGTTCGGGGTGCGGCATCAGGATCGTGGCGCGGCCGTCGCGGCTGGTGACGCCGGCGATGGCGTCTTCGGAACCGTTCGGGTTGGCCGGGTAGCCGGTCGCCGGGCTGCCGTCGCCGGCGACGTAGCGCAGGGCCACGGTCGCGGCGGCGCGGTCGCCGTCGGCATCGAACGTCGCGCGGCCCTCGCCGTGCGCGATCGCCACCGGCAGCCGCGCGCCGGTCATGCCGCGGAAGAACAGCGACGGCGAGTCGGCGATCTCCAGCAGGCCGAAGCGCGCCTCGAACTGCTCGCTGCGATTGCGCAGGAAGCGCGGCCAGTGCTCGGCCCCGGGGATGATGTCCTTGAGCTGCGACAGCATCTGGCAGCCGTTGCACACGCCCAGCACGAAGCTGTCCGGGCGGGCGAAGAACGCGGCGAAGGCGTCGCGCAGCGCGGGGCGCTCCAGGATCGACGTCGCCCAGCCGCGGCCCGCGCCCAGCACGTCGCCGTAGCTGAAACCGCCGCAGGCGGCGAGGCCGGCGAAGCCGTCCAGCGCGATGCGGCCGGCGATGAGGTCGCTCATGTGCACGTCGACCGCGACGAAGCCGGCGCGGTCGAACGCAGACGCCATCTCGATCTGGCCGTTGACGCCCTGCTCGCGCAGGATCGCCACGCGCGGTCGCGCGCCGGTCGCGATGTACGGCGCGGCGACGTCCTCGGCGGCGTCGAACGTCAGCTTCGGCTGCAGGCCCGGCGCATCGAAGCGGCGCACCGCGGCGCGCTCCTCGTCGGCGGATTCGGGGTTGTCGCGCAGGCGCTGCATCGCGTGGGTGGTTGCCCACCATGCGTCGAACAGCGCCTCCCAGCGCCATTCGGCCAGCACCGCGCCGTCCTCCAGCACGCGCACCGCGGCGGCGGTGGTCGGCCGCGCGATGCGCTGCGCGCATTCGATCAAGCCGTGCTCGGCGACGAGGTCCGCGAACTCGGCGCGGTCTTCCTCGGCGATCTGCACGATCGCGCCCAGTTCCTCGCAGAACAGGGTGCGCAGCACGTCGCCGCCCCATTCGTCGAGGCTGATGTCCAGGCCGACGTGCGAGGCGAACGCCATTTCGCACAGCGCGGCGAACGCGCCGCCGTCGGAGCGGTCGTGGTAGGCGCGGACGAGGCCGCGCTCGCGGGCGTCGCGCATCAGCTCGAACAGGCCGCGCAGGCGTTCGGGATCGTCGAGGTCCGGCACGCCGTCCTCGCCGTTGCGTCCGCCGAAGCCGTCGAACACCTGGGCGAGGATCGAGCCGCCGAGGCGCTTGCGACCGGCGCCGAGGCCGATCAGCCACAGCTCGGTGGCGGGCTCGCGCGACAGCAGCGGCGTCGACTGGCCGCGCACGTCCTCGACCGGCGCGAACGCGCTGACGATCAGCGACACCGGCGACACCGACTTGTGCGCCTCGCCGGCCTGCGTCCACTGCGCCTGCATCGACAGCGAGTCCTTGCCGACCGGGATGCTGAGGTCGAGCGCCGGGCACAGCGCCATGCCGACCGCCTTCACCGCGTCGAACAGGCGCGCGTCCTCGCCGGCGTGGCCGGCGGCGGCCATCCAGTTCGCCGACAGCTTCACGCGGTCGAGCGACGGCACCGGCGCGGCCAGCAGGTTGGTGATCGCCTCGCCCACGGCCATGCGCGCGGCGGCGGCGGCATCGATCAGCGCCAGCGGCGTGCGCTCGCCGATCGCCATCGCCTCGCCGGCGTAGGTGTCGAAGCCCGACAGCGTGATCGCGCAGTCGGCGACCGGCATCTGCCACGGGCCGACCATCTGGTCGCGCGCGGTCAGGCCGCCGACGCTGCGATCGCCGATGGTGATCAGGAACGACTTCGCGGCCACGGCCGGGTGCGCGAGCACGCGCAGGCCGGCCTCGTGGAGTTCGATGCCGGTGCCATCCAGCGACGGCCACGGCGTCGCCGCCGGGCGGCGCGCGTCGCGATGCATCTTCGGCGCCTTGCCGAACAGCACGTCCATCGGCAGGTCGATGGCGGGCGCGACCGGCGCAGCGTCGACGGTCGCGCCGTCGCCCACCACCAGCCGCTCCTCCGCCGTCGCCGTGCCGACCGCGGCGAACGGGCAGCGTTCGCGCTCGCAGATCGCGGCGAAGTCGGCGAGACGGTGCGGGGCGACGCCCAGCACGTAGCGTTCCTGGGATTCGTTGCACCACAGCTGCATCGGCGACAGCGACGGGTCGTCGCTGGGCACCTTCGCCAGGTCGATCACGCCGCCGACCGACGAGTCGTGCAGCAGTTCGGGGATCGCGTTCGACAGGCCGCCCGCGCCGACGTCGTGGATGCACAGGATCGGGTTGTCCGCGCCCAGCGCGACGCAGCGGTCGATCACTTCCTGGCAGCGGCGCTCCATCTCGGGGTTGTCGCGCTGCACGCTGGCGAAGTCGAGGTCCTCGGCGCTTTCGCCGGAGGCCACCGAACTCGCGGCACCGCCGCCGAGGCCGATCAGCATCGCCGGGCCGCCGAGCACGATCACCGCGTCGCCGGGCGACAGCGGTTTCTTCGCGACCATCGGCCGGTCGACGGCGCCGAGGCCGCCGGCCAGCATGATCGGCTTGTCGTAGGCGCGGACGAGGCCGGTGTCGGGCTCGCGCACTTCGAACGTGCGGAAATAGCCGGTCAGGTTGGGCCGGCCGAATTCGTTGTTGAACGCCGCGGCACCGAGCGGGCCGTCGAGCATGATCTCCAGCGCCGGCGCCATGCGGGGGTTGAGCGCGCGTGCGTCTTCCCACGGCTGCGGCAGCGTGGGCAGGCGCAGGTGCGAGACGCTGAAGCCGGCGAGGCCGGCCTTGGGCTTGCCGCCGCGGCCGGTCGCGCCCTCGTCGCGGATCTCGCCGCCGGCGCCGGTGGACGCGCCCGGGAACGGCGAGATCGCGGTCGGATGGTTGTGGGTCTCGACCTTGATGCAGAACGCGCTGGGCGTTTCCGCCTCGGCGCGGTATTCCAGCGTGGCCGGATCGGGCCGGAAGCGTTTCGCCGGATAGCCTTCGACCACCGCCGCGTTGTCGCTGTACGCCGACAGCGTGTAGTCCGGCGTCTGCGCGTGGGTGTGCTTGATCATCCGGAACAGCGACTGCGGACCGCCGTTGTGCAGCGCCTCGCGGCCGTCGACGGTCCACGACGCGTTGAAGATCTTGTGCCGGCAGTGCTCGGAGTTCGCCTGCGCGAACATCATCAGCTCGACGTCGTGCGGGTCGCGGCCCAGCGCGGCGTAGCGCTCGCGCAGGTAGGCGATCTCGTCGTCGGCCAGCGCCAGCCCGAGGCGGGCGTTCGCGGCTTCGAGGTCGGCCAGCGGCACCACTTCGAGCGCACCGCGCGCCGGCACCGCGAACAGCGCCGCGGCCTCGCCGGCGTCGGCGAGCAGCGACTGGGTCATCGGGTCGTGCAATGCCTTCGCCAGCGCCGCGCGGGTGGCGGCGTCATCCGGGAAGCCGACCAGATCGATGCGCATGCCGCGCTCGACGCGCAGCACCGGCTGGCCGGCGCCGCGCAGCAGTTCGGTGGCCTTGCTGGCCCAGGGCGAGATCGTGCCCAGCCGCGGCGCCATGTAGCGCGGGACCGCGCCGTCGGCCGGCGGCGTGATCGCGGCGCGGGCTTCGAGGATGCGGTCGAGGGCGCCCGCGTCGGGCGTGCGGCCCGGTTCGGGCCGGACCCAGTAGACCCACCAGGCGCCGGAGACGCGGATGTCGGGGACGATCGCCCGGAGGCGGGTTTCGAGCCGTTCGCGGCGGAACGGCGACAGGGCCGGGAGGCCCTCGAGGACGATCATGTCCGGTACACGTCAGCGCGGGGCCGCGATTGTACCGGAAGCGGCCGGATCAGACCGACCGCCGGGCCCCGGGATCCCCGGGGCACCGGCAGGACGGGAATCGCGACGGCTCAGCGACCGCCGGCCGGAGTGCCGCCGGCGCCCGGCTTGCGCTCGGCGGCCAGCTTGTCCAGCGCGGCCATCATGGTCGGCGGGTCCATGTAGCCCGGGAGCACTTCGCCCTCGAGGTCGATGATCATCGGGGTGCCCTGCAGGCCGAGGCGCTGGCCGAGCTCGTACTCGGCGGCCACCGGGTTCTCGCAGCGCTTGGGCGGCACCGGGCGGCCGTTCTTGGCGTCGGTCAGGGCCTGGCGGCGATCGGCCGAGCACCACACCGATTCCATCGCCAGCGCGTCCGGGCTGCCGAGGCCGGCGCGCGGGAAGGCCCGGTATTCGACCGCGATGCCCAGCTTGTTGTACTCGGCGATCTGCGAGTGCAGCTTGCGGCAGTAGCCGCACTCGATGTCGGTGAACACCGCGACGGTGTGCTTGGGCTGGCCGACCGGCGCGAACACGATGCGGTCGGAGACCGGGATCTTCGCGAGCGCTTCGCGGCGGACCGCGGCCAGGCCTTCGCGGCCGACGTCGCGCTTGGCCTTCAGGTCGAACAGCGAGCCCTGCAGCATGTAGCGCCCGTCGTTGCTGAAGTACAGGGTCTGGCCGTTGACGATCGCTTCCTGGAAGCCGGCGATGGCGGCCGGGGCCACGCGGTCCGGCACCAGGCGCGGATCCAGCTTCTTCAGTTCGGCACGGACCATGGCGTCCGGCGTGCCCTTCGCGGGGTCGGCGGCGGCCTGTCCGGCGGCAGCGGGTTTGGACTGCGCGCAGGCCGACAGGCTCAGGGCGCACAACAGGGCGAACACCGGGAATTTCATGCAGGTCGGTTCCATCGAAGGGCGGAAGGGCGTGGACGTCGGACCGCGGAACGGCGGCCGGGTTCATTGTTTCGGCAGATTGTCGCATGCGACGCGCGCCCGCGGCCGTGCCGGAAGCGCCCCCTCTTTCACGGTTTCCGCAGCGCGCGGCGGCCGCCCCTCGGCCGGGCCCGGCGCCGCGTCAGGCCCGCGGGTGGTGCTGCGCGTGCAGGCGCTTGAGCTGCTCGCGCGCGACCAGCGTGTAGATCTGGGTGGTCGAGAGGCTGGCGTGGCCCAGCAGCATCTGCAGCGCGCGCAGGTCGGCGCCGTGGTTCAGCAGATGGGTGGCGAAGCTGTGGCGCAGGCCGTGCGGACTGATCCGCCGCGGTTCGATCCCCGCCACCGCCGCCAGCCGCTTCACCAGCGTCCAGAACGCCTGCCGCGTGGGCGGTTCGCCCGCGGGGGTGAGGAACAGCGCGGCCGGCGCACGCTTGCCGGCCAGCGCCGGCCGGGCCTCGGTCAGATAACGCTGCAGCCAGTGCTGCGCCTCCTCGCCCAGCGGCACCACCCGGTCGCGACCGCCCTTGCCGGTCACCCGCAATGCGCCCTGGCGCAGGTTGACCGCGGTCGCCGGCAGGCCGACCAGTTCGCTCACGCGCAGGCCGGCGGCGTACATCAGTTCGAGCATCGCCCGGTCGCGCAGGCCTTCCGGGGTGGCGACGTCCGGCGCCGCCAGCAGCGCTTCGATCTCGCGCTCGGCCAGCGCCTTCGGCAGCGAGCGCGGCAGCTTCGGCGGATCGAGCAGCGCGGTCGGATCGTCGGCGCGGGCGCCGCGGCGCAGCTGCAGCGCGAAGAACGCCCGCAGCGTCGACAGCAGGCGGGCGTTGCTGCGCGGCGAATAGCCCTCGCGCGTGCGCCAGGCGAGGTAGTCGAACAGCGCCGCACGGTCCGCGCCGCAGAGCCCGCCGCCGGCGCCGTCGCGCCAGCGCGCGAAGCCTTCGAGGTCGCGCCGGTAGCTGGCCTGGGTCTGCTTCGCCAGCCCCTGCTCGGCCCACATCGCCTCGATGAAGGCGTGGATAGCGGTCGCGTCGGCATCGCGCAGCGGCGGCAGCGCGTGGGCGAGCATGCGGCGGTCGGCGGGCGTGCGGCTGGGCATGCGCGCAAGGGTAGCGCGGGCACGATCCCGTATCCTGTCGCGATGACCGCGACCGCCTCCGACACGCCTTCCTCCGCGCCTTCCGACGCCCCGGCCCGCCCGAAGTCCCTCGTCGGCTGGCGCCTGCTGGCGCTGGTGTACGACCTCTTCCCGGTGCTGGCGCTGTGGTTCGTCGTCGGCCTGGTCGCCGTCGCCCTGCACGGCGGCGAGACCATCCGCGCGGACACCCTCGCCGGCTGGCTCGAACTGCTCGCACTGTGGGCGATCACCGGCCTCTACGCGGTGCTCAGCTGGCGCAATGGCGGCCAGACCCTCGGCATGCGTCCGTGGCGCCTGCGCGTGACCGCCGTCGGCGGCACCGCGCCGTCCTGGCGCGCGCTGTGGCTGCGCTTCGCCGTCGCCACCCCGTCGCTGCTGCTGGGCGGCTTGGGCTTCTGGTGGGCCTGGCTGGACCGCGACCGCCTGACCTGGCACGACCGCGCCAGCGGGACGCGGATGGTGCGGGTGGCGAAGGCGTAGGCCTCATGGCGCTCGTCCAATGGAAATGATCGTCTTCGTCGGCGCACAGGGCGTCGGGAAATCGACCTTTTTCCAGCAGAGATTCCGTGACACCCATGTCCGGATCAATCTGGACATGCTGCGCACGCGGCATCGCGAGGCCGGTCTGGTGGATGCCTGCCTCGCGTTCAAGCAGCCGTTCGTCGTCGACAACACCAACGCCACACGGGAAGCTCGCGCACGTTATCTGTCCCCCGCCATCGCGGCGAAGTTCTCGGCACTCGCCTACTGGTTCGAAGCGCCAGTGGAACTGTTGCAGTCGCGCAACGGGCAGCGTTCCGGCAAAGCCGTGGTGCCCGACAAGGCGATCCTCGCGACGCTTCGCAGACTCGAGCCACCGAGCACGGCAGAAGGGTTCACGGCCGTCTACAAGGTTCGCCCGATCGACGATGGCAAATTCCTGATCGAGGACGGTTCCGATGAAATTCGATGATCTCGACCGCAAGCTGCGGATCTTCGAGACCGCCAACGATTTGTGCGTGCTGCCCGGGCTGCACATCGTGGTCCGCCTCGACGGCAGGAACTTCACTCGCCGAACCAAGATCGAGTGGCAACTGGAAGCGCCTTTCGACGAGCGCTTCCGGGACGGCATGCTGGCGACGGTTCGCCACCTCATGGACTGCGGCTTCGAGACGCTCTACGGCTACACCCAGAGCGACGAGATCTCGCTGTTGCTGCACCCGGCCGATGCGACGTTCGACCGCAAGCTGCGCAAGCTCCTGTCGGTACTGGCGGGAGAGGCGAGCGCCTACTTCAGTCTGGCCATGGGACAACTGGCGACGTTCGACGCCCGCATCTGCCAGCTGCCCTCCGACGCGCTGGTGGTCGAATACTTCCAATGGCGTCACGAGGACGCGCATCGCAATGCCTTGAACGCGCACTGCTACTGGCGGCTGCGGGCGGAAGGGGCAAGCGCGAATGCGGCAACGGCCGCGCTTTCAGGCCGAAGCACCGCGGAAAAGAACGAATTGCTGTTCTCCCGCGGCATCAACTTCAACGATCTGCCGGCCTGGCAGAAGCGCGGGATGGGCGTGTTCTGGGAGCACTATTCGAAGCAGGGCCGCGACCCGCGCACGGGCACCACCACGGAAACGCGACGGCGCCGCCTGGCGCAGGAGATGGCGCTGCCGTTGGGGGACGAGTACGGCCGGTTCGTCGAAGGCCTGCTGCACGCCGCCGAGTGAGAGCGCCAGCGGGACGCGCCCTACTCCGTCCGGCGCTGGAACAGCCACACCGACAGGCCGACCATCAGCAGTGCGGGGATGATGTAGGCGATGCGATAGTCGAACTTGAACACGCCGGCGAGGCGGACGAACTGGGTCTGCACCAGCCAGAAGCCCAGCGAGAAGAGGATGCCGGTGAACAGGCGCTTGCCCAGGCCGCCGCTGCGCAGCGAGCCGAACGCGAACGGGATCGCCAGCAGGCACAGCACCAGCACGTTCACCGGGTAGAACCACATGCCCCAGTAGAACTCCTGGTATTCGCTGGCATCCAGGCCGTTGCGCTCGCGGTACTCGATGCCCGCCTTCAGCTGGTCGCTGGTCATGTAGCGCGGGCGCCAGATGTCGCGGGTGGTCGCCGCGAGCGCGGAGGCGTCGAGGCGCGAGGTCCAGCGTTCCTCGGCGGCGGCGGTGCGGGTGGCGGCGCGGGCCTCGAAGCGGGTGCGCTCGACCTTGCGCAGGATCCACTGGCCCTTCTCGTGCTCGGCGCTCTCGGCGTGGACGATCGAGGCGAGCCGGCCGTCCTGTCCCAGCTCGAACAGGCGCACGTCGTTGAGCTGCAGCCACTGGCGGCCGTTCTCGCTGCGCTCTTCGCCGGTCTGCGCGTTGAGGAAGACATCGCCCTCGCGCGCCCACAGGCCGGAGTATTGCGCCACGATCACGTCGTTGGACTTGGCCGCGGCCTTGAGCGTGTCGGCGCGGCGCTGCGCCCACGGGCCCAGCGTGTCGCCGTTGACCACCATCAGCGCGGTGAGCACGCCGAGGGTCAGGATGACCGACAGGCTGATGCGCCGCCGCGACAGGCCCAGCGCGCGCAGCACGGTGAGTTCGGAACTGGACGACAACTGGCCGAGGCCGATGGTGGCGCCGATCACGGCCGAGTACGGGAACAGCATGTACATGCGCCGCGGCAGGCTGTACGCGACGTTGGTGGCGGCGGCGAGAAAGTCGTAGCGGCCGGTGCCGACGTCGTTCATCTCGACCAGCAGGCCGCTGATCAGCGCATCCAGGCCGACCAGCACGCCCCAGGTCAGCAGCACCGTCGACAGCACCACGCGGCCGAGGTACAGGTCGTGGATCTTCGGGAACGGCCTCATGCGCGGACCGCCTTCGGCCGCCGGATCGCACCGTCGCGGGCATACAGCCAGACGCCCACCGCCATCACCGGCAGCACCAGCCACCACAGGCCGACGGCGGTCGGCAGCTTGCCGTCCTGCAGCCACTGGGTGCCGAGCATCATCAGGAACACGCCGAACAGGTAGATCAGGAAGCCGAGCGCCAGGTTGCCGTAGCGCGCCTGCCGCGGGCTGCTGCGCGACAGCGGGATCGCCAGCAGCGCGAAGCCCAGGGTCAGCAGCGGCGGCGCCAGCCGCGAATGCACCTGCGCGGCCGCCGCGGCACCGGGCGTGCCCAGCAGCGCGAAGGTGGATTTCAGGGCCACGTCGTCGTTGCGGCGGTGCGGGTTGGCGTCGTCGGGCAGCAGCACCTCGTTCGCGGCGTAGCGGACCAGCCGGTAGTCGCGCCCCGGGCCGGACAGCGGGCCCTCGACCTCGAAGCCTTGCTCCAGACGCAGGTAGCGATCGCGCTGGGCCGGGGTGGCGGCCTGCACCGACAGTCGGCCGGTGCGGGAGGTGGTCACGTCGAAGCGGTCGCGCTTCTGCCGGTAGATGAAGACCCGCTGCAGCTCGCGGTTGTCGGGCGACATCCCGCCGACGTAGATCACGCCGCCACCGCCGGGCAGCTCGTTGAAGCGGCCCGGCTCCATGCCCGCGATCAGCAGGTTGCGGCCGGCCTCCTCGATCATCCGCGCCGACTGACGGTCGGCCCACGGGCCCAGCCACAGCGAGCACAGCCCCACGATCGCGACCACCGGCACCGCCATCAGTGCCAGCGGGCGCAGCATGCGCCGGGGGCCCACGCCGATCGACACCAGCACCGGCATCTCGGCGTCGCGGTACAGCCGGCCCATCGCCAGCATCAGCCCCAGCATCACCGCCAGCGGCAGGATCAGCGGCAGCCACTTCAGGAACACCAGCCCCAGCTGGACCAGCAGCATGCCCGGCGGCACCTTGCCGCGGGCCACGTCGCCCAGCACGTCGGCGAAGGCGCCGCCCAGCAGCACGATCAGCAGGATCGTCAGCACCGCGAAGGTGCTCTGCGCGAACTCGCGGCTGAGGTAGCGATCCAGCTTCGACATCGGGACGGGGGCTCCGGTCGCCGGGCACCCGGCGGGGGCTTTCGATTAAACTTCCGGGATTCTGCGCGCGCCGCGGCCGATCGGGCCGGCGCCGGGCGCCGCCGGCACGTCTCCGGGCCCGCAGGGCGCCGGGCGATTGTACGGAGGCCCCCCTCGGAAAGGCACGCCACCTGAACGACGCCGCCCATGGCGGTTCAGGCTGACCGGTCCGCGTCCGTGGCGCAGCCCTCCATCGTCCGCACGGAAATCGTCCATGGCCCTCGTCTTCACCCTCCACGGCGCGCCCGCCGCCGATGCCTCCCGCCACGTCGCAGACTGCCTGGTGATCGGTGTCTTCGCCGACCAGTCGCTGACCCCGTCCGGGCAGGCGGTCGACGCCGCCACCGGCGGCCGCCTCGCGGCGCTGGTCGCTCGCGGCGACGTTTCCGGCAAGACCGGCCGCACCGCGCTGCTGCTGGACCTGCCCGGCGTGGCCGCGCCGCGCGTGCTGGCGATCGGGCTGGGGGAATCGACCAAGTTCGGCGTGCCGCAGTACCTCAAGGCCGCCGCCGACGCCGCCCGCGCGCTGAAGGACGGCGCCGCCGCCAACGCGCTGTTCACCCTGAGCGAAGTGCCGGTGCTCGGCCGCGACACCGCCTGGGCCGTCCGCCAGGCCGTGGTGGCCTTCAACCACGCCAGCTACCGCTACAGCGCCACCCTCGGCGAAAAGAACCGCGACAAGGGCGCCGGCAAGCTGGCCGCCGTCTCCATCGCCGGCAGCGACGCCCGGGCGCTGGCGCAGGGCATCGCCATCGCCGAGGGCGTGGCCTTCACCCGCGAACTGGGCAACCTGCCGCCGAACATCTGCAACCCGGCCTACCTCGCCGAGCAGGCGCAGGCCTTCGCCGCGCAGCATGCGCAGGCCGAATGCGAGGTGCTGGACCGCGCGCAGATGGAAGCGCTCGGCATGGGCTCGCTGCTGGCCGTGTCCCGCGGCTCGGCCAACCCGCCGAAGCTCATCGTGCTGAAGTGGAACAACGGCGGCGACGCCAAGCCCTTCGTGCTGGTCGGCAAGGGCATCACCTTCGACACCGGCGGCATCAACCTGAAGACCCAGGGCGGCATCGAGGAGATGAAGTACGACATGTGCGGCGCCGCCACGGTGCTGGGCACGTTCGTCGCCGCCGCGAAGATGAACCTGCCGGTCAACCTGGTCAGCATCGTGCCCGCGGTCGAGAACATGCCCGACGGCATGAGCTACCGCCCGTCCGACGTACTCACCAGCATGTCCGGCAAGACCATCGAAGTCGGCAACACCGACGCCGAAGGCCGGCTGATCCTCTGCGACGCCCTGACCTACGCGCAGCGCTTCGAGCCGCAGGCGCTGCTGGACGTCGCCACCCTCACCGGCGCCTGCGTGACCGCGCTGGGCAAGTACGCCGCCGGCCTGATGAGCAAGCACGACGACCTGGCCAACGAACTGCTGGCCGCCGGCGAGCAGGTCTTCGACCGCGCCTGGCGCCTGCCGCTGTGGGACGAATACCAGAGCCAGCTCACCTCGGTCTTCGCCGACGTCTACAACATCGGCGGCCGCAACGCCGGCGCCATCACCGCCGGCTGCTTCCTGTCGCGCTTCACCGAAGGCCAGCGCTGGGCGCACCTGGACATCGCCGGCGTCGCCAACGACGACGGCAAGCTCGGCATGGCCACCGGCCGCCCGGTGGGCCTGCTGACGCAGTGGCTGCTGGATCGGAGTTCGGCGGCTTGACACCCAAGACCGGCGCGCTGATCGGGATGTTCGCGACCGCGGCGGCGAGCGGGGTCGCTTCGCCGTGGATCGCGTATTCCAGCCAACGTCAACCGCTGCCGCTCATCGCGTTCCTCGCGGTCGATGTGTTCCTCGCCGGCCTGTTCGCCTTCGCGTGGATCATCCACGACCGGCGCGAGCGGAACCTGCCGCGTTCGCGATGGTTCAACATCGCCCTCGTCGCGGGAATGTTCGTCGTCGTTCCGATCCATCTCTGGCGCAGTCGTCCTGCGGGCAAGCGCTTGCTGGCGCTGCTCGGTGCCTTCGGCATCGTCATCGGAACGAGCGTCGTTTCGATCATGGGGAGCATCGTCTCCCTGATCGCACTCGCGCTCGTGACGAACGGAGGCGAATAGACCATGCCCCGCGCCGACTTCTACCTGATCCAGAAGCCGCGCTTCCGCGAGGAGCCGCTGCGGCTCGTGTGCGAACTGGCGCGCAAGGCCTACGACGCGAATCTGTGGACGTTGGTGCTGGCGCGCGACGCCGCGCAGGCGGAGGCGCTGGACGAGTTGCTGTGGGCGTTCGACGAGGACGCCTACATCCCGCACCAGATCGCCGGCACCGACGACGATGACGACGTCACTCCGGTGCTGATCGCCTCGCCCGACGACGACGTGCCGCTGCGCGCGCTGGTGATCAATCTGCGTGACGCCCCGGTGGACGGCAGCTTCGAGCGCGTGCTGGAAGTCGTCCCCGCCGACGAATCCGCGCGCGGCCCGCTGCGCGAACGCTGGAAGCAGTACCAGGCGCGCGGGCTGGACGTGAAGAAACACGACATGTAGGCCGCGACTCCCTTCCCCTTGTCATCCCGAGCGCAGCGAGGGATCTGCATTGGCTTTCGAGCGCATCGATAGCAGATCCCTCCCCCGCTGGCGCGGGCGTCGGGATGACACATCCAAGATACGAACAAGACTCAGGACACCATGACCACCCTCGCCTCCGGCTACGAACCCAGGGATTTCGAAT
The DNA here is from genome assembly GCA_051952955.1 of Lysobacteraceae bacterium. Taxonomy (GTDB): domain Bacteria; phylum Pseudomonadota; class Gammaproteobacteria; order Xanthomonadales; family Xanthomonadaceae; genus Lysobacter_I. Next base: position 14,005 of record JBQCJG010000075.1, read on the forward strand.
CGCGCCTCTATGCCGAATGGGAGGCGAGCGGCGTCTTCGCGCCGCAGGGCGACGGGCCGGCCTACACCATCCTGCTGCCGCCACCGAACGTCACCGGCACGCTGCACATGGGCCACGCGTTCCAGCACACGCTGCAGGACGCGCTGATCCGCTACCACCGCATGCGCGGCTATCGCACGCTGTGGCAGATGGGCACCGACCACGCCGGCATCGCGACCGAAATGGTCGTCTCGCGCAACCTCGCGCTGGAGGGCAGGGGCGAGACCCGCGATTCGCTGGGCCGCGACGCCTTCATCGAACGCGTGTGGGAGTGGAAGCAGCAGTCCGGCGGCACCATCGAACGCCAGATGCGCCGCCTCGGCGCGTCCGGCGACTGGTCGCGCAGCGTGTTCACGATGGACCCGATCGCCTCCGACGCGGTGATCGAGGCGTTCGTGAAGCTGCACGAAGAAGGGCTGATCTACCGCGGCCAGAAGCTGGTGAACTGGGACCCGGTGCTGAAGACCGCGATCTCCGACCTCGAAGTGGTGAGCGAGGAAGAGAACGGCTTCCTGTGGTCGATCGCCTATCCGCTGGCCGATGGCGCAACCTACGAACACGTCGAGCACGACGCCGACGGCAACGAGACGCTGCGCGAGACCCGTGACTATCTGATCGTCGCGACGACACGACCGGAAACGCTGCTCGGCGACACGGCGGTGATGGTGCATCCCGAAGACCCGCGCTACACGCACCTGGTCGGCAAGGCCGTCGTCCTGCCGCTGTGCGACCGCCGCATCCCGATCATCGCCGACGACTACGTCGACCGCGCCTTCGGCACTGGCGTGGTGAAGGTGACGCCGGCGCACGATTTCAACGACAACGCGGTGGGGCAGCGGCACGGGTTGCCGATGATCAACATCTTCACCGACGTGGCGACCATCAACGACAACGCGCCCGAGCAGTATCGTGGTCTCGATCGCTTCGCCGCGCGCAAGGTGATCGTGGCGCAGCTCGAAGCCGCCGGACTGCTCGTCGAAACCAAACCGCACAAGCTGCAGGTGCCCCGCGGCGACCGCACCGGTCAGGTGATCGAGCCCTACCTCACCGACCAGTGGTTCGTGAAGATGGACGAGTTCGCGCGCCGCGGGCTCGAACTCGTCGAGAACGGCAGTGTGAAGTTCGTGCCGCCGAACTGGATCAACACCTATCGCCACTGGCTGGAGAACATCCAGGACTGGTGCATCAGCCGCCAGCTGTGGTGGGGTCACCGCATCCCGGCGTGGTACGACGACGCCGGCAACATCTACGTCGGCCGGAACGAAGCGGAAGCCGTGGAGAAAGCGACAGCAGCCAACGGCGGGCTGAAGCCCGCCCTACGCCAGGACAGCGACGTGCTGGAGACGTGGTTCTCCTCCGCCCTGTGGCCAATCAGCACCATGGGCTGGCCGAATCCCGAGACGATGCGCGATCGCGGCTTCGACGCGTTCGTGCCGAGCAGCGTGCTGGTCACCGGCTTCGACATCCTGTTCTTCTGGGTGGCGCGCATGGTGATGATGACCGACCACTTCATGCCGGACGCCGCCTCCGATGTCGAGCGCGTGCCGTTCCGCGACGTCTACATCACCGGCCTCGTCCGCGACAAGGACGGGCAGAAGATGTCGAAGTCGAAGGGCAACATCCTCGACCCGCTCGACATCATCGACGGCATCTCCGAGGAAGACCTCGTCGCCAAACGCACCACCGGCCTGATGAAGCCGCAGGATGCGCCCAAGATCGAGAAGGCGACGCGCAGGGAATTCGGCGGCGGCATCGCCCCGCACGGCGCCGACGCGCTGCGTTTCACCATGGCCGCGCTCGCCGGTCCCGGCCGCGACATCAAGTTCGACATGGCCCGCTGCGAAGGCTACAAGAACTTCTGCAACAAGCTGTGGAACGCCACGCGCTTCGCGCTGATGAACACCGAGGGCTTTACCGCCTCCGGCGCACCGCAGCCGAAGACCGACGCCGAGCGCTGGATCCTCTCGCGTCTGGCGAAGGTGTCGGCCGAGGTCGCGACGCACTTCGCCGACTACCGCTTCGATCTGCTGTCGCAGGCGCTGTACGACTTCATCTGGAACGAGTTCTGCGACTGGTTCGTGGAGCTGGCGAAGCCGGCGCTCAACGGCGACGACGCGGACGCCGCCGCCAGCACGCGCCACACCCTGCTGCACGTGCTCGAAGCGCTGCTGCGCCTGCTGCATCCGCTGATCCCGTTCGTGACCGAGGAACTGTGGCGCCACGTCGCGCCGAAGCTCGGCATCGACGCGGCCAGCATCTGCGCCCGCGCCTATCCGCAGGCCGGGGACTTCGCCGCCGGAGGCTACGCTTCGGCCGAAGCCGACATCGAATGGTGCAAGGCGGTGGTGTCGGCGGTGCGCAGCATCCGCAGCACGCTGGGCATCTCGCCGTCGAAGCAGGTGTCGCTGCTGTTCCGCGGCGGCGACGCCGTCGACGCGGCGCGCATCGCGAAGTTCGCGGCCTCGCTGAAATTCCTGCTCAAGCTCGACGCGGTCGACACGATCGCCGGCGAACCGCCGGCCGCCGCGCCGGCCGTGGTCGGCGACCTGCAGCTGTTCGTGCCGCTGGAAGGCCTGGTCGACCTCGACGCCGAACGCACGCGCCTCGACAAGGAAATCGCGAAGGTGTCCGGCGAGAAGGACAAGAGCGAGGCCAAGCTCGCGAAGTTCGGCGGCAACGTGCCCCCGGCGGTGGTCGAGCAGGAACGCCAGCGCCTCGCCGACTGGACGACCAAGCTCGCGGCGCTGCAGGAACAGCGCGGGCGATTGGGGTGAGTCGCGCCGCGCGCACGATCGTGCACGCAGTGCGCAGTTATCCGAGACGCTGTGAGGTAGAGCGGCCTTCAGGCCGCTGCTTTTTTTGTCGCAATGAGCTTCACTGAAAAGCAGCGGCCTGAAG
>JBQCJG010000076.1:0-8587 GCA_051952955.1 Lysobacteraceae bacterium
CGGAAGCGTTGCATGAGCGACACGGCGCTTTCGGCGGTCTCCACCCTCCTGCGCTGGCGCGCGTTCCGCGAAGCCCTGGCCGAGCGCGATCGCATCGCGGTCGCGGCGGAGCTTCGCGAGGCCGTCGCCCGTCGCGACGAGGCGCGCTCGATCGCGGCGGGCGTCGCGCGGCACCGGGAGGCGCTGTTGTCGGCACCCGACCTCGACCTGGGACTGCTGCAGCGGGTCGCAGCCTGCGAGATGCGCGCCCTCGATGATGTCAGCGATCGGCTCGATGCGCTGAATGCCTGCGAGCGGCGCCACGAGGACGCGCGCGCGTCCCACCTGCGCGCGCGCGCGGATGTCCGCGTGGCCGAAACCCGGCACGCACGTCTTTCCGCGGCAGCGGCGGACCTGGAGGAGAAACGCATGTTCGACCGGATGGCGTCGCTGGTCGCCTGCGGCGGCGGAGCGCGAGCCGATGATTGACCGTCTGCCCGCCTTTCCAGCACCGCCCGCATCCCTGTCGACGCCTGCATCGAAGGAGAGCGCGGCCTCCGTCCCCGCATTCTTGCCGTGGGCGCTGCCTCATGCGGTGCCGTCGCCGTCGAGCGGTACCGCACCGGAATCGGGATCGACCGCATCCGGGACCGTCGCCCTGGAACCGGGGATGGCGGTCGAGACGATTCCGCATGCTCCCGCGACCATGCCTGCCTTGGCGTTCCAGGGAAGTGCGACGTGGCTCGTTTCGACCTCGCCGACCGGGGATGCCGTCTCCGACGCGATGCCCGCGATTCCAGCGCCGCAACTTGCCGCCGACGTGCCGCCGTCTTCCATATCGACGCCCGGCGGGGCGCTGTCTGGTGCGCGTGTCCCCGGCATGCATGTCCCCAACGCGTGGTCTCCCGATGCCGGACCGCTCGGATTGCCGCGTCCGGACGTTCCGGTGCAGCCGGCAGAACCGCGGGATCGCGAGTCCGCCGTCGGCGCGTGGTTGCACACCGCGCTGCACTTCACGGCGGCGGGCGGGGGCCCGGACGTCGTGATCGTCCCCCTGCGACTGCGTGCCCTCGGCACGCTCGCGCAGTCGCCGACGCCTCCGGGGGGCTTCGCTGCCCCGCCCGTCATCGATGCGGCGGTCGCGACATCAGGCGATCCGCGATCGGCTGCGCGCGTCTCGATGCCGGTGAACACGCGAATTGCCGCTGGTGACGCGGCAGGCGAGGGCACCGCCGCCCTCGACACCCAGGACCCCAGGGCGGTCGTTGCGCGACAGGAGGAAACGGACGCTCCGGAAGAGATCCCGGCATCGCGCGCCGGCACGCCGACGGAGGCCGCGGCATGGCTCGCGCGCTGGGTCGGCTTCATCCAGCGAACGGGCCGGCCGCCATCGCTCTGGCTGCGCGATTACCGGCTTGACCCCGACGATGCGCGCCGTCTCGCCGACATGCTGCATCGCACCGCGACGGCCGACGGCATCGTCCTCGATCGCATCGTCGTCAACGGCCGCGAGCTGTGGCGCGATGCGCAGGCCCGTCCTTTCCGCGAACCCCGGGAGTGACCGATGCCCGTTGACGCCATCGGCAACGTCTTCAACGCCCAGAACACCGGGACCTCCAGCAACAGCAGCATCAGCCAGGAGCAATTCATCCGCCTGTTCCTGACCCAGCTCCAGTTCCAGGACCCGCTCGAGCCGGTCGACAACCGCGAATTCCTCGCCCAGCTCGCCCAGTTCACCTCGCTCGAACAGTCCCGCCAGACCAGCCAGAACACCACGGATCTCCTGTCGATGACCGCGACCACCCAGGCGGTGTCGCTGCTCAATCGCCAGGTCGATGTCGCCGGGCTCGCGGTGCCCTTCAGCGGCACGGTGACTGCGGTGCAGTTCAACGCCAACGGTGCGCAGCTCACTGTCCTCGGTACGACCGGGCAAGTGCAGACCGGTGTGCGCCTGTCTCAGGTTTCCCTCGTCAAACCCTGATCCCAAGAGGACAACGCCATGTTCCAAGCGCTCTACAACAGTCTGTCCGGCCTCTTCAGTTTTTCCAGGAGCCTGAACACGGTCAGCAACAACGTGTCCAACATGAACACGCCCGGCTTCCGCGGAAGCGACGCCTTTTTCTCGAACGTCAGCGGCGGACGCGGCGTGCGCATCGGCGGCGAAGGACTGCGTACCCAATCCGGCGACATCCGCCAGACCGGCAACGACACCGACGTCGCCGTCGACGGCGAGGGGTACTTCATCCTCACCGATCCCGACGGCAACGTGCACTACACCCGAGCCGGCCAGTTCCGCTTCGACAACGAAGGATTGCTCGTCGACTCCGCCAATGGCTATCGCGTGATGGCATTCGATGCCACCGGCAGTCTGGTCCCGATCGACTACGACAACTACCGCTCGATCCCCGGAGTCGCGACGACCGGCGTGCATCTCAGCGGCAACATCGCGGGCACCTCGACCACCACGGCGGTGAACACCATCAATGTGTTCGACGCTTCGGGCGGGGCGCATGCCCTGACCGTCACGTTCACCAACAGCGGTTCCGGCATCTTCCAGGTGAAGATCACCGACGATTCCGGCGTCCAGATCGGCAGCGGCGAAGTCCGGTTCGACGCGAGCGGCCTGCTGGTCGCGGGCTACGACAAGATCACCGCGAACCTGCCGATCGCCGGCGGTACCCAGCCGATCGTGTTCAATTTCGGCACGCCGGGCGCGCTCGACGGCATGCGGTCGCTGGCGTCCACGCCCAGCAACCTCACGTCGCGGGTCGACGATGGCCATGGCGTGCTCGGCCTGACGTCGCTGTCGTTCGACGAGAAGGGCGTCCTGCAATTGGCCTATTCGGCCTCCGAACGTCGCAGCGGCCCGCAGCTCGCATTGGCGCGCTTCCCCAACGAAAGCGCGCTGCATCTCGACGGTGGTCGCCTGATTTCCGGCGCGACCGTCAGCGAGCGCACGCTGGGGCGTCCGACCAGCGACGGCTTCGGCCGCATCGCCGGCGGCAGTCTGGAGATGTCGAACGTCGACCTGACCCAGGAGTTCGCCGACATGATCGTCATCCAGCGCGGCTACCAAGCCAGCTCGCGCGTGATGAGCGTCAGCAACGAAATGCTGGACCAGCTCTACAACAGTACCCGGGGCGGCTGATGGAGGTCATGCCCCTGCGCTGGCAGGGTGCGGCGCGGACCGAGTCCCTGCGTCGCGTCCTCGCCGAACGCACCGCCGGCTGGCTGGCGCAGTGGGCGGTGCCTGCCGCCCGTCCGGCCGTGGTCGTCGAAACGCTCGGCGTGCATCGACCCGATGCGGTCGATGCCGGCAACGCCTGGTGGGTCGCCGCGAACGGCGAGGCCCGTCTTTCGTTGCGCATCGGCGAGCGCACGTTCGAACGCCTGGGCGCCTTGCTCGCAGGCGCGTCCGATGACGACGCGAGCGGGTTGTCCGCCGGCATCGGTCGCCGTGCACTAGAAGCCTTCGCAAGCGTCTGCCTGTCCGTCGCGAGCGGTGGCTGGACCCGTCTCGACGGATTGCCGCCGCCGGCGGACATCGGCATGCGTCATGGCGCCGCGGGATTCCTCGTGACGATCGGACCACAGGTGCTCGAAGTGCGTTTCAACGCGGCCCTGTGCAGACAACTGGCGCCACCGGACGACCCCGATGCCGCACCGCTGGTCGCGCGCCACGATGCGATCGCGGCGGTTGGCGCGACGTTCGACGTGGTGCTGGTGCTGGGTCGCGTTCCGCTTGCGGACTCCCTTGCGTTCGCGCCCGGCGACGTCATCCGCACCGCGATCCCGCTCGGCGCCGGCCTGCAGCTCGTCGCCGATCGCGGACAGGCGGTGCTCGCCGGCACGCTGGTCGCGGACGACGCGCACCGTGCCCTCAAAGTCACCCAACTTCGCCCGACCGGAGATACCATTCGATGAAGACGACCCTTGCCAAGGAATCCCTTCAGGAATCCGCCGCCGCGGCACCGACCCGCGACATCGGACTGATCGGCCATGTCCAGGTCTCGATGACCGCGCAGGTGGGCACCGTCACGCTCTCGGTGGAGCGCCTGTTCTCGCTGACGGCAGGCGACATCGTCCGGATGAACGAATCGCTCGAGGCGCCGCTCACGCTGATGATCGATGGTCGACCGGTGGCGCGAGGCGAACTGCTCGCGGTCGACGACCACTTCGGCATCCGCATTCTCGAGGTCGCATGAGTCCGATCGCAGCGCCTCCGGCGACCGGTGCCGCGTCACCGGCGGCGACATCGCCGATGCAGGGCACCCGGGACGCACCGATTCCCTATCGCAGCGAAAAGGGAGCGATCGGTTCGCCTGCACTCGGCGCGCTCGCCGTCACCGTGCTGATGCTCGCCCTGGTCGTCGCGGTGCTGCGCTTCGCGCGCGCGAAGGGGTGGCTGGATCGCTGGATCGTGGCGCCGCCCGTGGCCGCCGACGGGCGTCCGCCGCTGCGCCTGGAGCGATCGTTGCGGGTCGGACCGCGGACCACGGTCCACCGCATCCGCGACGGCGAGCGCAGCTTCCTGCTCGTGGAATCGCTCGCGCCATCCGCCAGCCTGCATCCGCTGGATGAAGCCTCGTCCGGGAGTACCGATGGCCACGCTTGATCCGACGCCGACCGCCTTGCCTGCCGTCCGGAAACGCTGGCGAGGTATCGTCGCCGCAGCGCTGCTGTTGTCGGCGGGTACCGCGATGGCCGCAGATGCCCCGGGCCTCGTCGGCGAGGCGCTGCATCAAGATTATTCGCCGATCCTCCGCAATTTCATCGCGTTGTCGATGCTGTCGTTGTTGCCGGTGATGCTCATCGGCATGACCGCCTTCACCCGCATCGTCATCGTGTTGTCGTTGCTGCGGCATGCGCTGGGATTGCCGCAGACGCCGCCGAACAGCGTGATCGTCGCGCTTTCGGTCTGCCTCACCTATTTCACGATGGCGCCGGTGTTCGACGAGGCCAACCGGGTCGCCCTCGAACCCTACCTGGCCGGGCGGATCGACACCCAGCAGGCGCTCGATCGCGGCAGCGTGCCGCTTCGCGCCTTCATGATCCGGCAGACGCGGGAGTCCGATTTGCGCGCGGTGCTGGAGATGGCGCATGCCCCGCCACCGACCACCGTCGACGACATCGCGATGCGCCATCTCGCGCCGGCCTTCCTGCTGAGCGAGTTGAAGACCGCGTTCCAGATCGGTTTCGTGATCTTCCTGCCGTTTCTCATGATCGACCTCGTCGTCGCTGCGGTGCTCATGTCGCTGGGCATGATCATGGTGCCCCCGGCCACGATCAGCCTGCCGCTGAAACTGCTGCTGTTCATCCTCATCGATGGTTGGGTGCTCGTGTCGCGCGCACTACTCAACAGCTATTGGAACTGACGCATGGCCCTGGCCGCGGAAATTCCCTGCGATGAAGCCGATCTCTGGCACCGCTACCGCGACTACGCCGATCTGGTCGCGCGCGACCGCATCGTGCTCCTGCATTTGCCGTGGGCCACGGCGGTAGGCAAGAGCGTCTACCGCAGGGTCGGCATCTACGGCCTCGAAAGCGACGACTTCGTCCAGAATGCGAAGCTGGGCATGCTGGAGGCGATCGGCCGTTACCAGCCTGATCGGGGCGTCGACTTTCGCGCCTTCGCCCGCCCGCGCGTGCGCGGTGCGGTGTTCAACGGCGTCCGCGCGATGTTGCGGGAACGTGGACTGTCCAGCGACGATCGGCGTCATGCGGAACGCCTGCGGGATCTGCACGACGAGGATGGCGATCCGTTCGACAGCGTGGTCCAGGCCGTCGTCGGCCTGGGCCTCGGGTTCCTGCTGGAACATGCGGCGGACGAGGCCGACGACGGCTATGCCTATGTCCGCCGCGACCAGACCGGCGCACGCCTGCAGGCGGCGGTGCAGCGTCTGCCGGAACGCCTGCGCACGCTCGTCGTCGCGCACTACTTCAATCATGTTCCCTTCCGCGACATCGCCGAAGACATGGCGGTCACCAAGGGGCGGGTCTCCCAGCTCCACCGCGACGCGTTGACCCGACTCCGCCAAGCCCTGCGCGACGAGCGCTGAGGCGCGTTCGGCCGCCTCCGGCCCACGACGCGATCTTCCTGCATTCGCCCGGTGGACGTCCGTCGTCCTTCGGGGCGAGCGACTGCCCCTAAACATATTCCGGCACCGGCGGATCAGTACTGCATCGATCCGGGGCGGACTTCGCCCCTTCCTTTTGTCTTCAAGGATCAGAGCAATGGTCGCTGTCTACACCGGTACCGGACTCGGGCTGTTCAACACTTCCATCACCGCACTGGGCGGCGCCTCGGGCGGTGCGGCCGGGCTCGGACAGCTGCGCGGCGGCCAGTACGTCAACGCGGCGACGGGCAACCTCGTGCTGCAGAATCTCGACGAGAGTCTGCTCGTACGCGGCCTGACCGCGGGGTTCCAGCGCACCTACAACAGCCGCGGCACGGTGGCCGGTGCGGGCCAGGACGGGTGGGTGACCGGATTCGAGCGCAACGTCGCGCTGACCACCGGAACGCTCAATGCGGCCGGCAGCAAGATGACGCTGTACACCGGCGACGGACAGGCGCAGGTGTTCACGTACGTGTCGGCCACCGGCGTGTACCAGTCGACCGATGGCGACGGTGCGCACGACACCCTGGTCTGGAACGCGGGCAGCCTCACCTGGACGTACACCGAAGGCAGCACGCGGCGCGAGGAGCAGTACGCGGACCACGCCGACGCGACGCTCAAGGGCCGCCTGACCCGGATCCGCGACCTGCGCTCGGACGGCACGACGCCGGCGCAGTACGACATCGTCTACGACGGCAACAACCGCATCAGCGAGGTGCGTTCGGTCGATGGCAGCGGGACGTCGGCGGACGCGATCCTGTTCGGTTACGTCGGTTCGACCACGCAGTTGGCCTCGATTTCCACCCGCGAAGGCGGCTCGACGCGATCGCAGGTCTTCTACGAATACGACGGCTACGGTCGCCTGCTCTCGGTGCTGACCGACCTGACGCCTGACCAATCCTCGGACAACACCTGGAATACGGCCACCGCGTCGGCCAACGACGGCAAGCTGTTCAAGACGACGTATGCCTACGTCGCCGCCAGCGCCAGCGACCTGCGGATCGCGAGCGTCTCGACCAGCGACGGCGTGACGGTGGCCTATACGTACGTGTGGGACAGCGTCAACGGCTACCGTATCAGCAAGGTGACGCAGGGCAGCGCCGTGGACGGGTCGTCCCAGTCGATGTCCTTCACCTACGGTACGGGTTCGACGGACGTGACCGACGATGCCGGGCGCACGTGGACGTATCAATACGATGCGAACAAGCGGTTGACCGCCGTGCTGGAGCCGACGGTCAATGGCCTGCGCCAGATCACGACCTACACCTACGACACCTCGGACAACCTGGTCCGGGTGAGCGTCGCCGGCGACAGCGCGAACACCGCGACCACGACCCAGCTCGACACGGTCTACACCTACGATGCGAACGGCAACCGGACGCTGCAGCGCGACCGGTTGGGCAATACCGTCACCTGGACCTACAACGCCGCCAACCAGGTCGCGACCGAGATCCGGTACACGGTGGCGGACGCGGACGGGCTCGATCCGAACCACACCGGCGGCACGAACCAGCCCGGCGGCGCGTTGGCCACAACCTACGTGTACGACGCGCAGAACCGGCTCCGCTTCGTCGTGGATGCCGCGGGCGAGGTGCGAGAACTGGTGTATGCGACCAGCGGCAACGGGATCGGCCAGGTGGCCAGCGAACGACGCTACATGGGCGCGACCTACAGCGGTGCGTTCGACGAGGCGTCCCTGAATGCCTGGGCGACCAACGCCACCGCCATGCGTCGGGCGAACAGCGAACTGAGCACCTTCGGCTACGACGCCAAGGGACGGTTGTCGCAGACCGTGCGCTACGCGAGCGTCGGCAACGACGTGAACGGCAGCGGCGTGTTCGATGCGGCGACCGCGCTGACGACGTTCGTCTACGATGCGCAGGGACTGCTGCGCCAGCAGATCACCGTCCGCGGCACGACGCGCACCGCCGGCGGCACGCCGCCGGCGACCAGCGAAGTGGCCGATTACGTCTACGACGGCATGGGCCGCCTGACCGACGTGATCCGTCGCGGCTACAGCACGCCCCAGGCGCCGGACCGGAGCAACCCGGCGAACGCGACCGCCTATGCCAACTGGCTGGCGGCCAACGATGCGACCACGACGATGACGACCTACGTGTATGTCGACTCGTCGAACCAGCTCCGGGTGACCTCCGATGCCGGGATGGTGCGGACGGAAGCGCGCAACGCCGCCGGACAGCTGGTCTCGTTCAGCGAGGCGAATGCGGCGACCGGCGCGACGGTGACGCGCACCACGCAGTACTTCTACGACAATACCGGCCGGCTGCGCGCGAGCCAGGATGCGTCCGGCGCGCGAACGTATCTCTTCTACGATGAAGACGGCCGGCTGGCGGCCACGGTGGACGGCACCGGCGCGGTGACGCGCACGGTGTACGACGGCATCGGCCGGATGGTGCAGACGATCGGTTATGCCGCCCGCGTGGACACGACGGCGTGGCTGTCGGGCGGTGCCGTGGTGAAGACCGCGCTGG
>JBQCJG010000077.1:0-14634 GCA_051952955.1 Lysobacteraceae bacterium
GGGCGGCAGACGTGCGCGAGATCGGCGAGCAGGCCGTCCGACCCGTCGAGGCAGGCTTGCGCGCCGCCGGCGAGCGCGCGTCCGGCGGCGACGCGCGGCGTCGGCCGGTCGAGGCGCATGCGCAGCGCCGGATCGTGCGCGTCGCCGGCCTGCCACTGCCGCAACGCCGCCGCGGCATCGCCGAGCGTGCCGGTGACCCACCCGTCGTCGCCGACGCATGCATCGCTCCGGCGCAGCGCACCGCGCGGTTCGACCAAGCCGTGCACCGCGACGCACACCGACAGCGGCCCGCGCGTGGTGTCGCCGCCGACGAGCGCGACAGCGTGGCGCGAAGCGAGGTCGAGGAACCCGTCGAGAAAGGCGTCGACCCAGGCCGCATCGGAGGCCGGCAGCGACAGCGACAGCGTGCACCACGCCGGCGTCGCGGCCATCGCGGCGAGGTCGGACAGGTTCACCGCCAGCGCCTTCCAGCCGATGTCGGCCGGCGCCGTCTCGTCCGGGAAATGCACGCCCGCGTTGAGCGTGTCCATCGCGACGACGAGATCGCGGCCGGGCGGCAGGCGCAGGATCGCCGCATCGTCGCCGATGCCCAGCACCACGTCGTCGCGCGACGCGGCGCGGGTGCGGATGCGCGCGATGAGGTCGAATTCCGGCGAAGGTGCGCGCATGCGGCGGGGCGTGGACGTGCGCGCGACGGCGCGAGGCGGCCATGGTGACATACCGCGCGGCGCGCGCGCTGCGGTTGGCGACGCCGCGCCTTTCTGGAACGATGGCACGGCGCGGCGGCCCCTGACGGCGCGCGAGGAGACGCAGGATGACGGACACGCTGTTCCGCCCCGAAGTGACGCGCGCCCGGGCCGACGCCTGGCTGGGTACCACGCGGCTGCCGTCGCCGCGCATCGCATGGCCGATGACCGCGCTGTCCTGCGCGCTGCTGCTCTGCGTCGCGCTGTTCCTGCGCTTCGGCCATGTCACCCGCGAGGCGCAGGCGTCGGGCGTCCTGGTCGATGCGACGCCGTCGGCGCCCGGCGCCCCGGCGCTGCTCGCCGAACTCCGCGTCGCGGAAGACGCCATCGGCGACGTCGCGATCGGCACGCCGGTGGTGCTGCGCTATCCGGCGTTCCCGTTCCGTCGCGACGGCGCGCATCCGGGGCGCGTGGTCGCGATCGATCGCGGGCCGCTGCCGTCGACGGGCGCGGCCATCCCGACGTGGCGCGTCGTGGTCGCGGCCGATCCGCCGCGCGCCGGCGAACGCGCGCTGCCGCTGCGTCCGGGCATGCGCGTGGACGCAGTGCTGCGCCTCGAACGACGACCGCTGTACGAGGCGGTGTTCTTCCCCGCGCGCCGCACGTCGCACGCGGGACGCGGCGCATGAGCGGTACCGGTCGCGGCACGCTGCCGGTCGTCCACCAGGACGAGATCGCCGAATGCGGCCTCGCCTGTCTGGCGATGATCGCTCGCTACCACGGCCACGACATCGACCTGGCCGGTCTTCGCCGCCGCTTCCCGGTGTCCGCGAAGGGGGCGACGCTGGCGCGGCTGATCGCCATCGCCGACCGGCTGCAGCTCGCCGCACGGCCGCTGCGCACCGAGCCCGATGCGCTGGACGAACTGCGCCTGCCCTGCGTGCTGCATTGGGACATGAACCATTTCGTGGTGCTCGCGCGGGTCGGGCGCCGCGACGTCACCGTGCACGACCCCGCGCGCGGCGCGGTCGTGCTGTCGATCGCCGAGCTCGGGCGCCACTTCACCGGCATCGCGCTCGAACTCTCGCCGGTGGACCCCTTCCGCCCGGTCCGGGCGCGCGAACCGCTGCGCGCCCGCGCGCTGGTCGGCCGCGTCGACGGCCTGCGCCGCGCGGCGCTGCAGGTGTTCACGCTGGCGCTGGCGCTGGAGGTGTTCACCCTGCTGCTGCCGATGTCGATGCAGTGGGTGCTCGACCGCGTCCTCGTCTCCGCCGATCGCGACCTGCTGTCGCTGGTCGCGCTGGCCTTCCTGTCCGCGGTCGTGTTCCAGTCGGCGATCGCCGCGGTGCGCGGCCGGGTGGTCGCCGACATCGCCGCGGCGTTCGAGGCGCAGTGGTCGACGCACCTCGCCGGGCATCTGCTGCGGCTGCCGCTGACCTACTTCGCGCGGCGCAGCACCGGCGAGGTGCTGTCGCGCTTCCTGTCGGTGCAGACCGTGCAGCAGACGCTGAGCACCAGCTTCGTCGAAGCGCTGCTGGACGGCCTCACCGCGCTGCTCGTGCTCGCGCTGCTGCTGGTCTATTCGCCGGTGCTGGCGCTGTGGACGCTGTCGGGCTTCTCGCTGTACGCGGTGCTGCGGGTGCGCGGGCTCCGCCGGCTGCGCGCGCTGAAGGAAGCCCACCTCGCCGCCTCGGCGCGGCAGCAGTCGCTGCTGATCGAATCGATCCACGGCGTGCAGGCGATCCGCCTCGCGGGCCGCGATGCCGAAAGGCGCGCGCGGCTGTCGAACGCCGCGCACGACGCCGCGCGCCAGGACGCCGCCGTGCGTCGCACCACCGCCGGCTTCGCGGCGCTGTCGCGGCTGCTGTTCGGCGCCCTGCGCGTGCTGCTGGTGTGGCTGGGCGCGGGCATGGCGCTGGACGGCCGGCTCACCGCGGGCACGCTGGTGCTGTGCGTGGCCTATGCCGACATGTTCGCGGCGCGCGCCGGCGCGCTGATCGACAAGCTCGTCGACCTGCGCCTGCTCGGCGTGCACGCGCGGCGCATCGCCGACATCGCGCTGCAGGCGCCCGAGCGCGGTGGCGACGGCACGTACGACGGACCGACGCCTGCAGCATCGATCGACGTCGACGGCCTCGGCTTCCGCTACGGCGAGGACGAGCCGTGGATCGTGCGCGACTGCAGTTTCCGCATCGAAGCCGGCGAATCGGTGGCGATCGTCGGCGCATCCGGCACGGGCAAGACCACCCTCGCGAAGCTGCTGCTCGGGCTGCTGCCGGCGGACACGGGCACGATCCGCATCGGCGGCGTCGACCTGGCGCAGTACGGGCTGGCCGCGTTCCGCGCGCGGGTCGGCGCGGTGATGCAGGACGACGCGCTGTTCGCCGGCTCGATCGCCGACAATGTCGCGTTCTTCGATCCCGACGCGACATCGGATGCGATCGAGGCCGCGGCGCGACGCGCCGGCATCCACGACGACATCGTCGCGATGCCGATGGGCTACGAGACGCTGGTCGGTGACATGGGCGCAGCGCTGTCGGGCGGACAGCGGCAGCGCGTGCTGCTCGCGCGCGCGCTGTTCCGCGCCCCCGACTTCCTGCTGCTGGACGAAGCCACCAGCCATCTCGATGCCGAACGCGAGCGGCGCATCAACGCCGAGATCGCGTCGCTGCGCATCACCCGCCTGATCATCGCGCATCGCCAGGAGACGATCCGCAGCGCGGATCGCGTGCTGCTGCTGCGCGACGGCCGCGTCGAAGCGCTGTCGCAGGCGGCCTACCTCGCGCGCATCTCGCCGCATGCGACCGGCGAAACCGGAAGCGGAGGCGTGCGCTCACAGGATGTTAACAACGCCGCCGGAAACGCTGTCTAGACTCGGGTCGTCCCGGTTGCGCATCGTGCGCCGGGACCGGCGCCGAGACACGTGACGACGTGCGCCGCAACGCGACGCCGCTGCGCGCCGCATCCCTCAGGAAGACCGAAGGAGCATACCCCTCATGACGAAGTTCGAAGCCCAGTCCCAGGATCGCACCGTCCGCCCGCTGGCCCGCACGGTCGCGCGCGAGCTGTCGCCGCAGGAAATCGAGAAGATCGCCGGTGGCCGCATTCCGATCACCACCCACGCCACCGGCCCGAACGGCGACGATCCGGCCGATCCGGGTTCCAACGTCTGATCCGCACGCGGTGCGGCAAGGGCCCGTGGCCGTGCCGCATCCGCCACGCCGCGCCACCGCGAGGGGCGCGGCGTTTTCGTCTCCACGTCCGATGTCGCGACGCCACGCCATGCCGTCTTCCGCTTCCCGTCTCGCCGCCGATGCGCGGCAACCGCTGATCCTCTCCGGCTTCGCGCACGACGTGCACGCCGCCGCGGTGTGCTGGATGTTGCGCCGCAGCGGCCTGCGGCCGGTCTGGGCGAAGACTTTCGCCGACGATGCGATGGCACCGGTCTCGCTGCACGCAGACGACGCGCGCGGACTGCGCTTCGCCGGCGGCCTCGATCCGGCGCGGACCTCGAGCGTGTGGTTCCGCCGGCCGCGCTTCCCGCATGAATTCGCGCACGTGGCCGAATCCGATCGCGCATTCGTGCTCGACGAATGGAAACGCTTCGCCGAGAACGTGCACGCCACCGCGTCCGCCGCCGACGGCGTGTTCTGGGCGAACGCGCCGGAGCGCGCGCGCGACGCCGAGAACAAGCTGCGCCAGCTGCAGGCCGCGCAGCGCTGCGGCCTGCGCTTCCCGCCGACGCTGCTGTCGTCGGATCCGGATGCGATCCGGCGTTTCCGCGATGCGCACGGCCGCATCGTCTACAAACCGTTCGCCACCCACAGCTGGCGCGACGGCGACGGCCGCATCTACAGCACCTACGCGCGCGTCGTCGATGCCGACGCGCTCGCCGACGACGCCAGCCTGCGGCTGTGCCCCGGCATCTACCAGGCCTGCGTGGACAAGGCGTTCGACGTGCGCGTGACGCTGATCGGCCATCGCGCGTTCGCGGTCCGGGTGGACATGCCAGACGACGGCGACGGCGTGGTCGACTGGCGCGCGGCGTCGATCGGCGAGCGCACGCGCAGCCGACCGTTCGCGCTGCCCGACGACTGGGCCGATGGCCTGCGCCGGCTGATGGACGCGCTGGGACTGGCGTTCGGCTGCGTCGACCTGGTCGGCGATGCCGACGGCGGCCTGCACTTCATCGAGATCAACCAGGCCGGGCAGTTCCTGTTCGTCGAGCACGACGTGCCCGAACTGCCGCTGCTGCGCGCGATGGCCGCGATGCTGGCGGAAGCGCGCCCCGACTACGCGCTCGACAGCGTCGCCGACCTGTCCTACGCGCAGTTCCTCGAAGACCCGGAGCAACAGGCGTGGTGGAACGGCGTCGCCGACGGCATCCGCGGCGCGGACGGCAGGATTCCGGGGGTCAGCGAGGAGTAGCCCGCGCCTGCGCCGCACGGCGTCGAGCGCGATCACCAGGCAGAGCGGCCTTCAGGCCGCTGCTCTTCGCATCAAGCAAGCGCAAGCGGTCTGATATTCGACAGCCGGAGATTGGTCAGGCCGCGCTGCGGGTGGGCGCGGCGCGGTGACGCGAACGGCAGGCACCCGATCAGCCCGCTTCGCCGGACACCTCGTTCCCATCCGCGAGACGCAACAGGACAGTCGCTCGCACGGGTGTGCGGCATTGGCCGCTGAAATGGAAAACGATCTCTGCCGCCGCGACGGCATCCGCATCGAAGCGCTCCCGCCGGAGGATGTCGGCGAGGCGATCGTGCAATCCATGGTTTCCGCAGTGATATCCGCTCTCGCGAAGCACCACGCGGATCGACTCGACGCCGCTGCGGCGTTCGTCCAGCGTACGCTCGGGTGACGCACCGCACAGGCCGCCCAAGGCGTGCTGCGCGAAGCTGTTGGCAACGCTGCGCAGGCGCTTGATGCCCGGCAAGCGCTTATTTGCCCTTCGCCGCCTGCATCTCCACCGCGCGCAGGTCGGCGGCGAGATGATCCAGCACGCCGTTGACGTAGGTGTGGCCGTGCTCGGAGCCGAAGCGCTTCACCGATTCCAGCGCTTCGTTGATGACGACGCGGTAGGGCACGTCCTCGCGTCGGGCGAATTCGTAGGCGGCGATGCGCAGCGCGGCGCGTTCGATCGGGTCGACCTCGTCGATCGCGCGGTCGAGGTGCGGCGCGAGCGCGGCGTCGAGCGTGGCGAGATGCGTTTCGACGCCGTGGACCAAGTCCTCGAAGTACGCGAGGTCGGCGATCTCGCGCGCCTGCTCGTGCGCGAACTGGGTGACGATGTCGCGGGCGGTGGCGCCGGACAGTTGCCAGGCGTAGACGGCCTGCAACGCACGCCGACGCGCGCGGGTGCGCAGCACGGGATCCACGCCATCCTGGCGGCGATGATGCGGTTTGTTCATGCCAGCTTCTCCAGCAGGTTCGCCATCTCGATGGCGACCAGCGCCGCCTCTTCGCCCTTGTTGCCGTGGCTGCCGCCGGCGCGGGCCACCGCGTCCTCGTAGCGGTAGACCGCTAGCACGCCGTTCGCGACCGGCACGCCGGAATCCAGCGACACGCGCATCAGCGCCTCGGAACAGCCGTCGGCGACCTGCTCGTAGTGGCGGGTGTCGCCGCGGATCACGCAGCCCAGCGCGACCAGCGCGGCGTGGCGACCGGCGCCGGCGAGGTGCGCCGCGGTCACGGGCAGTTCCCACGCGCCCGGCACGCGGATCACGTCGACCGCGTCCTCGGCCACGCCGTGGGCCGTGAAGGCTTCGCGCGCGCCGGCGACGAGCTGCTCGGTGATGCGCGGGTTCCAGCGGCTGGCGAGGATCGCGAACCGGGCGCCGGCGGGGGCGCGCAGATCGCCTTCGAAATGGGGCATGGAGGGACTCGGACAGGCGGTCGTGGCCGGCCATTGTAGCCGGACGGCGGTCGGCGCCCGTGACGCGTGCGGCGGTCGGCGGACCGGGCTGGCCGTCGATGCGGCGGGAACGCACCCCTCCCCGACCCTCCCCTTCGCCGGGGGCGAAAGGGAGGGAGAAAGCAGGCCCTGCGGTCCGTCGTCGGGAAAGGGAGGGAGGGCAGCCCTGCGGTCCGTCGTCGGGAAAGGGGATGAAAAAGGCGGACCCTGCCGGCCCTCGTCGAAGAAGGGAGGAAGAAGGCAGGCCCTGCCGTCCGTCGTCGGGAAAGGAGGGAGAAGCGTGGCGGCCCGTCGTTGCCCCTCCCCTTGCGCGCAGCGCAGGGGGAGGTCGGGAGGGGGGTTGCTAGGAGGTCGGGAGGGGGTCGCTAGAGCGCGACGTACTCCACCACTTCCAGCCCGAAGCCGGCCAGGCCGACCTGCTTGCGCGGGGTGCCCAGCACCCGCAGCCGGCCCAGGCCGAGGTCTGCCAGGATCTGGCTGCCGGCGCCGTTGCGGCGCCATTCGGCCATCGCGCCGCCGCGGGCCGGCGGCTCGGGCTGTTCGCGGATCCGCGCCAGCAGCGCGTCCGCGCCCTGCGGCTCGCCGAGCAGCACCAGTGCGCCGCGGCCTTCGGCGGCGATCCGCGCCAGCACGTCGCCCACGGCCGGGCCGAAGTCGGCGCGGCGCCAGTGCAGCGCGTCGGCCAGCGGGTTCTGCATGTGCACGCGGACCAGCGTCGGCACGCCGGCGTCGGCCTCGCCGCGCAGCAGCGCGAAGTGCAGGCCGTGGCCGATGCGGTCGCGGTAGGTGTGCAGGCGGAACGGGCCGTGCTCGGTCTCGATCTCGCGCACGTCGACGCGCTCGACCGTGTGTTCGGTAGCGAGGCGATGGCGGATCAGCGCCTCGATCGAGCCCATCTTCAGCCCGTGCTCGCGCGCGAAGACTTCGAGTTCGGGCCGCCGCGCCATGGTGCCGTCGGCGTTGAGGATCTCGACCAGCACGCCGGCGGGCTCGAAGCCGGCCAGCAGCGCGAGATCGCTCGCGGCTTCGGTGTGGCCGGCGCGGGTGAGCACGCCGCCGGGCTGCGCCATCAGCGGGAAGATGTGGCCAGGCTGCGACAGATCGTGCGCCTTCGCGTCGGGGCGCACCGCGGTGCGCACGGTGTGCGCGCGGTCGTAGGCGCTGATGCCGGTGGTCACGCCCGCGGCGGCCGCGATGCTCACGGTGAAGTTGGTGTGGTGCGGCGACGTGTTGTCGCGCACCATCGGCGGCAGGCCGAGCTGGCGGCAGCGCTCGCGCGTCAGCGACAGGCACACCAGGCCGCGCGCGTGCGTGACCATGAAGTTGATGTCCTGCGGCCGCACCAGCTCCGCGGCCATGATCAGGTCGCCCTCGTTCTCGCGGTCCTCGTCGTCGACGATGACCACCATGCGCCCGGCGCGCAGTTCGTCCAGCAGCTCGGGAATCGTGTTGAAGGTCATGCGTCGCGATCTCGGGAAGGTAAAGGGGCGGCGGGGCGCGCCGGGGGCGGCCGGGTCATGGCGACTGCACGATCCACGCCGTGATCCGGCGCACCACCGGCAGTACCAGCAGCAGGGTGGGAAAGCCGATCAGCCACGACATGCCCCACGCGCCCAGCCACAGCGCGACGACGCCGTCGACGAGGCCGACGCTGCGCAGCGTGCTGACCAGCGACACGATCGCGGTCATGAAGATCGAGAGCAGCAGCGGCATCACGAACGCGGCGTAGCGGGCCGGCAGTTTCAGGAGGCCGCGCGCCGCGGGCGCGGACGGCGCCGTCATGTCGCCTCCCGCGCCGCCAGCAGGCGTTCGACGTAGCGCGCGACCAGATCGACTTCCAGATTCACCGCGTCGCCGACCCGCGTCGCCGAGAACGCGGTGTGCGCGACCGTGTGCGGGATCAGCGCCACCTCGAAGCCGTCGTCATCGACGCCGTTCACGGTCAGGCTGACGCCGTCGACGCAGATCGAGCCCTTGGTCGCGATGTACTTCAGCAGCGCCGCCGGCGCGGCGAAGCGCCAGCGCTGCGATCGCGCATCGGGCCACACCTCGCGCACGCGACCGACGCCGTCGACGTGGCCGCTGACCAGATGCCCGCCGAGGCGGTCGGTCGGGAGCATCGCGCGTTCGAGGTTCACCTGTGCGCCGATCGCCAGGCCGCCGAGCGTGGTCAGCGCCAGCGTCTCGGTGGAGGCGTCGACCGCGAACGACGACGCGTCGAATTCGATCACGGTCAGGCACACGCCGTTCACCGCGATGCTCTCGCCCAGCGCGACGTCGCCGAACGGCAGCGTGCCGGTGCCGATGCGGAGGCGGACATCGCCGCCGCGGGGCTCGCGCTGGAGCAGCGTGCCGACCGACTGGATCAACCCTGTGAACATGTGCCTGCCTCGTCTGCGTGATGCCAAGGCGGCACGACGCAGGCTCCGCGGCGGCGGCTGCGTCGATGCTTCTTCCATCCGGACTGTGACCGTCGGCCCCGGCATTCGACCGGGTCTGCTGACCTTCCGGCGAAACCGGAAGCGCTCGCGGGCTCGCGCGGACGTGCCGCGCCTACCGCCGGTGGGGACTTCCACCCCGCCCTGAAGAGGCCGCGATTCTAGCAGCCCCTGCCCGGCCCCCATGCCCGCCGACCCGCGGGACGGGGCATCCTGCACGGGGAACGCCGGGCGTCAGGGTCCGGCGCGCGCTCAGCCCCGCCGGCGCGCGGCCAGCGCGAACAGCGGCCAGCGCATGCGCTGCGTCGGCGCATCGCCCCAGGCCGCGGCGATCGCCCAGCCGTGCGCGGCCACGGAATCGACGCCGTGCGCCTCGCGGTAGCGCTTCACCGCGGAGTAGCTGGCGAAGTAGTCGAGCATCCGCGACAGTGGCCAGTCGGCGACGATCTCGCGCACCGGCAGCGGCGGCGCGTCGACGAGGTCGAACGGCGGCGCGGCGAACAGCGGCCGGAAATCGACGTACGCGCGCTCGACCAGGAAGCGCTCGGCCGGCCAGGCGTCGCGGATGCGCGCCGAGAACGCGCCGACCGCCTCCTGCAGCGCCGGCGGCACGTCGAGATCCTGATAGCCCCACGCCGCCGCCACCCCGCCCGGCTTCAGCACGCGCGCGGCCTCGACGAGGAACGCGCGGCGATCGAACCAGTGCAGTGCCTGCGCGACGCAGACCGCATCGACGCTGGCGTCGGGCAGGCTGCAGCGTTCGCCCGGTTCGACCGCGAAATGGACGTTGCCGAGTGTCGGCGCCAGCGCGAGCTGTGCGTCGCTGGGATCGGTGGCGTGGACGGCGGCGAATACCGCCGCGAGCCCCTGCGTGGCCTGCCCGCTGCCGCAGCCGGCTTCCCACACGCGATCGCGCGCGGGCGCGAGCGCGGCGATCCATTCGAACAGCGCCGGCGGATACACCGGACGCGCGCTGGCGTAGCGCTGCGCCGATGCGGAGAAATGATCGGCGAAGCCGGCGTCGCTCATGCCCGTGTCGCGGGTCGCAGCAGCACGCGCAGGTCGTCGCCGAAGCGCCGCGTGTCCACGACGTCCAGCGTCAGTCGCCGGGTCATGTCGGCGATGTCCAGACCGTCGAACAGGGGCCGCGCATCGCCGCCCAGCAGCACCGGTGCGACGTAGAGCAGCACTTCGTCGACCAGCTGCGCCTGCAGCAGTGCGCCGGCCAGGCGCGCGCCGGCCTCCACCTGCACTTCGTTGACGCCACGCGCGGCCAGCGCCGCGAGCACCGCCGGCAGGTCGAGCATGCCGGCATGCACCGGCACCGCGGCGCGCGCGAACTCGATGCCGCGCGGCGGCTTGGCGTCGGGCGCGTGGAAGTAGAGCGTCGGCGCCTCGCCTTCGCGGACGCGGTGGCGCATCACCGTGGCGAGGCCCGGATCGAGCACCACCCGCAGCGGCGGCACGAACTCCGGCGCCTCGTCGCCGTCGAAGCGCACGGTCAGCTGCGGATCGTCGGCCAGCACCGTGCCGGCGCCGGTGAGGATCGCGCCGGCGCGCGCGCGCCAGTGCATCACGTCGCGGCGCGAGGCCTCGCCGCTGATCCACTTTGAATCGCCGTTGGCCAGTGCCGTGCGGCCGTCGAGGCTGCTCGCCAGCTTCACCCGCACCCACGGGCGACCGTGCTCGATGCGCGACAGGAAACCGCGGTTGAGCCGTCGTGCCGCGTCCGCCATCAGGCCGTGTTCGACCGCGATGCCGGCGGCACGCAACTTCTCGAAGCCGGCGCCGTCGACCTGCGGGAACGGGTCGCGCATCGCCGCGACCACGCGCGCGACGCCGGCGGCGATCAGCGCATCGGCGCACGGCCCGGTGCGGCCGGTGTGCGCGCACGGCTCCAGCGTGACGTAGGCGGTGGCGCCGCGCGCGCGTTCGCCTGCGGCCTCGATCGCGAACACTTCGGCATGGGGACCGCCAGCGCGCCGGTGCCAGCCTTCGCCGACGACGACCTCGCCCTGCGCGATCACGCAGCCGACCATCGGATTGGGCCTGGTGGTGTACGCGCCGCACTCGGCCAGCCGCAGCGCCTGCGCCATCATCGCGTGGTCGATGGCGGTGAATGCCGGCGGGGCGTCGGTCGCGGACATCGTCACCTCGTCGTGCGCGGCGGGCGCGCGGTGCCGCGCAGGATCGTGCTCACGCCGCGTTCGCGCACTTCTTTTTCTTGTCCTTGTCGCCGCCGCGCCCGCCGCTGCGGTCGAACGGCACCACGTCGCCGCCGGCGAGCAGCGGCAGCTGGCCTTCGCCGGGCAGCTCGCGTTCGAGGCGATCGAGTTCCTCGCGGAAGTCGGCCACGTCCTCGAACGCCCGGTACACCGAGGCGAAGCGCACGAACGCGACATGGTCGAGCTTGCGCAATTCGGCCATCACGAACTCGCCGACGCGGCGCGACGGCAGTTCGCGCTCGGTGGTCATGCGCAGCTGGTGCACGACCGCACGCACCGCGGCCTCGATCTGCTCTTCCGACACCGGCCGCTTGTGCAGCGCACGGTCGAAACCGTGGCGCAGCTTGCGCGCGTCGAAATGCTCGCGGCGACCGTCGCTCTTGATGATGGCCGGCAGCTTCAGTTCGATCGTTTCCAGCGTGCTGAAGCGCTCGCCGCACGCCTCGCACTCGCGCCGGCGCCGGATCGTCGCGCCGTCTTCGCTGACGCGCGAATCGATGACGCGGGTGTTCTCGTGCTGGCAGTAGGGGCAGTGCATGCGTGGGGTCGACCGTGGGGTGGGCCCTGGCCCACCATTGCAATGGTTCCGATTGGGGATGCGACGATCGGAACCATCCCGGTCATCGCATCCATGGTCTGCGGTGTGGCGATGGTGGGCCAGGGGCCCACCCTACGACGCTGCATCGACCGTAGGGTCGGGAATCAACCGTAAACGGGGTACTTCCTGCACTGCGCTTCGACATTCGCCTTCACGCGGGCGATCACCGCCGCGTCGTTCGGCGCGTCGAGCACGTCGCAGATCCAGTTCGCCAGGTCGATGCAGTCCTGTTCGCCGTAGCCGCGGGTGGTCACCGCCGGCGTGCCCAGGCGCAGGCCCGAGGTCACGAACGGCTTCTGCGGGTCGTTCGGCACCGCGTTCTTGTTCACGGTGATGTGGGCGCGGCCGAGCGCGGCTTCCGCGTCCTTGCCGGTGATGCCCTTGCCGATCATGTCGACCAGCATCAGGTGGTTCTGCGTGCCGCCGGAGACGATCTTGTAGCCGCGCCCGATGATCGTGTTCGCCATCGCCTGCGCGTTCTTCACGACCTGCTGCTGGTAGGCCTTGAATTCCGGCTCCAGCGCTTCCTTGAAGGCCACGGCCTTGGCGGCGATGACGTGCATCAGCGGGCCGCCCTGGATGCCGGGGAACACGATCGACTGCAGCTTCTTCTCGATCTCTTCGTTCGCCTTCGCGACGATGATGCCGCCGCGCGGGCCGCGCAGGGTCTTGTGCGTGGTCGAGGTGACGACGTGGGCGTGCGGCACCGGGTTCGGGTACACGCCCGCGGCGACGAGGCCGGCGACGTGCGCCATGTCGACGAACAGGTAGGCGCCGACCTTGTCGGCGATGGCGCGGAACCGCGCCCAGTCGACGACCTGCGAATACGCGGAGAAGCCGGCGATCACCATCTTCGGCTTGTGTTCGAGGGCGAGGCGCTCGACTTCGTCGTAGTCGATCAGGCCCTGGTCGTCCACGCCGTACTGCACGGCGTTGAACAGCTTGCCCGAGGCGTTGACCTTCGCACCGTGGGTGAGGTGGCCGCCGTGCGCCAGCGACATGCCGAGGATGGTGTCGCCCGGCTGCAGCAGCGCGAAGAAGACGGCCTGGTTGGCCTGCGAGCCCGAATGCGGCTGCACGTTCGCGTAGTCGGCGCCGAACAGCTGCTTGCAGCGCTCGATCGCCAGCGTCTCGGCGATGTCGACGTATTCGCAGCCGCCGTAGTAGCGCTTGCCCGGATAGCCTTCGGCGTACTTGTTGGTGAGTTGGCTGCCCTGCGCTTCCATCACCCGCGGGCTGGCGTAGTTCTCGGAGGCGATCAGTTCGACGTGATCTTCCTGGCGGCGGTTCTCGGCCGCGATCGCCGCGGCCAGTTCGGGATCGAAACCTTCGATGCGGGCATCGCGCGGGAACATCGGCGCTCCAGGAGGCGGCGTGGGGAGCGGAATTGTAGCCCCCGCCTGTCCCCCGGGCCACCCGGCCCCCTGCCCGGCCGGGGCCGAAACTGGCGGTGACCGGGCGATTCCGGCGATAATTCCGCGATCCCGAACCGCCCATCCCGCCCTGCCCCCGCGCAGGGCGCCGCCGCCTGCCACCCGGCCGGCGCCGCGAACGCCCGGAGCCCCCCATGCAATACATCTACACCATGAACGGCGTCAGCAAGATCGTGCCGCCGAAGCGCCAGATCATCAAGGACATCTCGCTGTCGTTCTTCCCGGGCGCGAAGATCGGCCTGCTCGGCCTGAACGGCGCCGGCAAGTCCACCGTGCTGAAGATCATGGCCGGCGTGGACACCGACTTCCAGGGCGAGGCCCGCCCGCAGCCGGGCATCAAGGTCGGCTACCTGGCGCAGGAGCCGGAACTCGATCCGAACAAGACCGTCCGCGAATCCGTCGAGGAAGGCGTGGGCGAAGTGCTGCAGGCCCAGGCCGCGCTCGACGCGATCTACGCTGCCTACGCCGAGGAAGGCGCCGACTTCGACGCGCTGGCGAAGGAGCAGGAGCGCCTCGAGGCCATCCTCGCCTCCGGCGACGCGCACATGCTGGAGCAGCAGCTGGAAGTGGCCGCCGACGCCCTGCGCCTGCCGCCGTGGGACGCGAAGATCTCCACCCTGTCCGGCGGCGAGAAGCGCCGCGTCGCGTTGTGCCGCCTGCTGCTGCAGAAGCCGGACATGCTGCTGCTCGACGAACCGACCAACCACCTCGACGCCGAATCGGTGGAGTGGCTGGAACAGTTCCTCGCCCGCTTCCCGGGCACCGTGGTCGCCGTCACCCACGACCGCTACTTCCTCGACAACGCCGCCGAGTGGATCCTCGAACTCGACCGCGGCCGCGGCATCCCGTGGAAGGGCAACTACACCGAGTGGCTGATCCAGAAGGACGAGCGCCTCAAGCAGGAAGAGAACCAGGAGAAGGCGCGCCAGAAGGCGATCGCGCGCGAACTGGAATGGTCGCGCCAGAACGCCAAGGGCGGCCGCAGCAAGGGCAAGGCCCGTCTCGCCCGCCTCGAGGAGCTGCAGTCGCAGGACTACCAGAAGCGCAACGAGACGAACGAGATCTTCATCCCGCCGGGCGAGCGCCTGGGCAACTCGGTGATCGAGTTCAAGGGCGTGTCGAAGTCGTTCGGCGACCGCCTCCTCATCGACGACCTCAGCTTCATCGTGCCCCCGGGCTCGATCGTCGGCATCATCGGCCCGAACGGCGCCGGCAAGTCGACCCTGTTCAAGATGATCACCGGCCAGGAAAAGCCGGATACCGGCGAGATCGTGGTCGGCCCGACCGTGAAGCTGTCCTACGTGGACCAGAGCCGCGACGCGCTGGAAGGCAACCACAACGTC
>JBQCJG010000078.1:0-28994 GCA_051952955.1 Lysobacteraceae bacterium
GCGCACGCCTTCCCCGATCGCATCGCCTACCGCCACGGCAGCGACCGCCGTCGCTACCAGCTGGCGAACGGGCGCATGGCGGCGCTGTTCGACGACAGCGCGCTGATCGGCGAACCGTGGCTGGTGGCGAGCGAACTGCGCCACGCACGCGGCGACGCGCAGCTGCTGCGCGCGGCGCCGGTCGACGAGGGTCGATTGCGCGCCGACTTCGCGGCGCATTTCTCCGATCGCGACGAAGTGCGCTGGGACGCGGACCGGCGCGCGCTCGTCGCCGAGCGCGTGCAACGCTTCGACGGCATCGTGCTGGACGCGCGCCCGGCCGGGAAGGTCGATCCCGCGCAGGCCGCGCAGGCGCTGACCGACGCGGTGCGCACGCTCGGCCTCGACGCACTGCCGTGGCGCGAGTCGCTGCTGCACTGGCGCGCACGCGTCCGCTGCCTGCGCGCGTGGATGCCCGACCTCGCGCTGCCCGATCTGTCCGACGACGCGCTGCTCGCGACCCTGGACGCGTGGCTGAAGCCGGCATTCGCGGGCAAGACGCGGCTCGATGCGGTCGGCGAAGACGAGTTGGCGGAAGCGCTGAAGTCGGGCCTCGACTGGTCGACGCGACAGCGCATCGACGCGCTCGCGCCGCTGCGCATCACCGTGCCGTCGGGCATGGAGCGCGGCATCACGTATGCCTACGACGCCGAGACCGACGCGCCGCAGCCGCCGGTGCTGGCGGTGAAGCTGCAGGAACTGTTCGGTCTGGCCGATACGCCGCGCATCGCCGACGGCCGCGTGCCGCTCACGCTGCACCTGCTGTCGCCGGCGGGCCGACCGCTGCAGGTCACGCAGGACCGGCACGGCTTCTGGGAACGCACGTACCCCGAAGTGAAGAAGGAAATGAAGGGTCGCTACCCGAAGCATCCGTGGCCGGACGATCCGTGGTCGGCGACGGCGACGCATCGGGCCAAGCCGCGCGGGACCTGACCTCCGCGGCGATTCAGCTCCGCGGCGCGGCACGAGACTTTCGTCCTGCACGATGCGGCCCGTTCGATCGCGCGTTGCGCATGTTTTCCGCGGTGCGGAACCTGCGTGCATGAACCGTCGCCCGCATGCGACGGCATCGACCGCACCACGGCCGTGCCGCGCATGGACACTGCTCCCCACGTCGCCCCCGCGACACGCACGACAGGAGACTTCCATGCGCACCATCGACACCCTCGCCGACCGCAGCCTCGCCCTCGCCACACGCACCCGCGATCTCGTCGCCCCGTCCGCCACCGGCGTGCGCGACTGGGTCGCATCCGGCGCCGCGCTCGCCGCCGCCCGCGGCGGTGCGAAGACCGCGGTCCGCCTCGCCCGTCGCAACCCGGCCCTCGCCATCGCCACGGTGGTGCTGGGCGCCGGCGTGCTGGCGTACGGCGCCTACCGTCGTCGCAAGGCCGCGGAAGCGCCCATCGACGGCACGATCGACGCCGACACCGACGATGCGGCGGAAACGACGGACACGGGCAAGAAGCGCAAGCCGCGCCAGGTCGCGGTGCGCAGCGTCCGCCATCGCGACGCGCACGACGACCACGCGCGGGCCTGACGCCCGATCACGCCAGCCGGCGCCACGCGCCCGGCGGCAATCCCTCCAGCGCGTGGCCGCCGATGGCCACGCGCACCAGGCGCAGCGTCGGCAGGCCGACCGCCGCGGTCATGCGCCGCACCTGCCGGTTGCGGCCTTCGCGCAGTTCCAGTTCCAGCCACGCGTCGGGCACCGTCTTGCGGAAGCGGACCGGCGGATCGCGCGGCCACAGCTCCGGCATCGCGGCCACGATATCGATCCGCTCCACCGGCACCGGCTGCGTCGGACCATCGTTGAGGACGACGCCGCGGCGCAACGCATCGAGCTGCGCCGGCTGCGGATCGCCTTCCACCTGCACGCGGTAACGCTTTGGCGCCTTGTGGCGCGGATCGGTGAGGCGATGGGCGAGGGCGCCGTCGTCGGTGAGCAGCAACAGCCCTTCGCTGTCGTGGTCGAGCCTGCCCCCGGGGTACACGCCCGCCGGCAGGCCGAACGCCGCCAGTGTCGGTCGCGGCGGCACGCTGCGATCGGTGAACTGGCACAGCACGCCGTAGGGCTTGTTGAACGCGATCAGCACCGGCGCACACCATCGGTCGCGGTCGGGCCTATCCTGTCGGCGGCTTCCCACATCCGTACCGCCATGAACCATCTCGATCCGTCCGCACTCGCCGCCCGCTGGCTCGGCAAGGCCTGGGACCAGACCACCGCGGCCGAACGCGCCGTGCTCACCGGCCTGCATCGCCGCGAACGCCTGGACTGCGCACCGGAAGACGACCGCAGCTTCGGCGATCGGGTCGCCGACGGCGTCGCTCGCTTCGGCGGCTCGTGGAGCTTCATCGGCGGCTTCATGCTGTTCCTCGCGCTGTGGGTCGTGGCCAACGTCTGGCTGCTGCGCGTGCGTCCGTTCGACCCGTACCCCTTCATCTTCCTCAACCTGCTGCTGTCGATGCTGGCCGCGCTGCAGGCGCCGGTGATCATGATGAGCCAGAACCGCCAGGCCGCGCGCGACCGCGCCGCCGCCGAACACGACTACGCCGTCAACCTCAAGGCCGAGCTCGAGATCATGGCGCTGCACGACAAGCTGGACCAGCTGCGCGTGGAGCAGCTGGAGAAGATCCTCGCCGCGCAGGGCGAACAGATCGCGCTGCTGCAGCGGCTGCTGGCGGCGCGCGGATGACGCGCCGCGCGTCGCGTCACTTCGCGGCGGGTTTCACGAACCGCAGCGTCATCCGGTCGCTCTCGCCGATGGCCTTGTACATGGCGTCGTCCTCGGCGTCGTGGCGATTGGTCGGCGGCAGCGTCCACACGCCGTTCGGGTGGCGGGTGTCGTCCTTCGGATTGGCGTTGATCTCGCTGCGCGCGGCCAGCCTGAAACCGGCCTTCGTCGCGTACTCGATCACCAGCTGCTCGGTGAGGTAGCCCGAGGACTTCATCGTCTCCAGGTCGGTGCCGGGCTTCGCGCGGTGGTCGACCACGCCCAGCGTGCCGCCCGGCTTCAGCGCGGCGAAGAAGGCGTCGAAGTACGCCTGCGCGTTGCCGGCGGCGACCCAGTTGTGCACGTTGCGGAACGTCAGCACCGTGTCGACGCTGCCCGGGGCCGCGAACACCGGCTGCTTCGGATCGAACGGCGCGAACGCGACCTTGTCGAACTGCGCCGGATGCGCGGCGAGCCGCGCCTTCAGTGCATCGAGTCCCTGCTGCTGGTAGTCGCGACCGCGGCCTTCCGGCAACGCGGCGGGGTCGACCACCGCCGCGGTATACGTGCCTTTCTCGCGCAGGTAGGGCCCGAGGATCTCGCTGTACCAGCCGCCGCCGCCGGGGGTGATCTCGACCACGCGCTGCGTCGGCGTCACCCCGAAGAAGCGCAGGGTCCGGGCCGGATGGCGATACACGTCGCGCGCGGTGTTCTTCGGATCGCGCCAGTCGCCGCCGATCGCCGCGGCCAGCGCGGCGGCATCGGAGGCCCGTTCCGCGGCCACCGCGGTCGATGGCGCTGCGGCGGCGCGGGTCGTGCCGACGACGGCAGCAAGCGCCAGGACGGCGGCGAAGGAGGCGTTGCGGGACATGGGCGGACTCTCGTGTGCGGAGACAGGGCCCGGATTGTGGCGGCCCCGGCGCGGGCTCGCCAGTGCGTCGAACCTGACTGTGTGACAACGGTGACAGCCATCTGTAACGCGCTGAAACAAATTCCGGGCAGAATATGTTGCGTTGCAGCATGACGCCGCAACGCCGCAGTACCGCAGATGTCCGGTCACCGCCGCATCCAGGGAACCCCGGGCGAATCCCGCCCATACCACCATCAGGAAGATCGACCATGTTCCGTTGCACCTGGCTCCACGCCCCCCGCGAGCCCGCGCTCGCCGCCCGCCTCTACCGGCGCACCTACGGCCGCACCTATGGCCGCCGTCCCTGCGAGGCCGACCAGCCCCGCCTGCTGCCGGAGACCCTCTCCCTGACCGAAGCTCCGTCGATGACGGCGTCGCCGGTCGTGGAAACCCTGATCGGCAACGCCGGCGACAGCGCCGCCGCAATCGCGGCGACGCACATCGGCCGCGCCGCCTGACCCCCGCCGCTCACGCGGCGGGGTTTTCCGTTTTCGTTTCCCGCGACACCCCTTCCAGCAACGCCGACGCCGGATACGGTGGCACGTCGAAGTGCTCGCCGGCGCCGAGGCGTGCCTGCACGTCGCGCCACCACGCCGGATCGAAGATCTCGCCGTGCGCCGCACGCAGCGTCTCGCGCAGCGCGGCCGGCAACCCCAGGAACTGCGGGAACAGTTCCGGGAACACGTCGTCCGCCGCGGCATACAGCCATTCGTCGAGCGGGCGCGTCTCGTCCTCCTCGCGCATCGCCGGCACCGCCCGGAAGCGGCACTGCTCGACCAGGCACAGTTCGTCGTAGTCGTAGAACAGCACCCGTCCGTGCCGGGTCACGCCGAAATTCTTCAGCAGCAGATCGCCCGGGAACAGGTTGCTGCGCGCCAGATCCTTGATCGCCTGACCGTAGTCCAGCACCGCCGCCTCGGCCGCGTGCGCGGGCGACTCGCGCGCGTACACGTCCAGCGGACGCACGCGGCGCGCGACGTAGCAATGGCCGATCACCACGTCGTCGCCGTCCAGTCGCACCGTCTGCGCACATTCGCGCAGCAGCTCGTCGAGCACCGGTTGCGCGAACTGCCGCTTCGGCAAGCGCAGCCGCCGGAATTCCTGCGCGTCGACCAGACGGCCGATGCGATCCCTGCGGAACACCAGCCGGTATTTGTCCTCGACGTCCTGGCGCGCGAGATCCTTGGGATACGCGAAGCGGTCGCGGATCAGCTTGAACACGACCGGATGGTCGCGCGGCGTGAACACCGCCATCACCATGCCGCGCTCGCCGTCGGCGTGCACGAGCGTTTCGTGGGGATGCTCGGCGAGATGGCGGAACACCTGCCGGTAGCGTTCGGTCTTGCCCTGCTTGATCCGGCCGAGCACGGTGAACAGTTCGTCCAGCGGCTTGCGCGGCAGCAGCCGGTGCAGGAACGCGACCACGTCGCCGACGCGCGCGAGGTCGGCGTGGAAATGGCTGCGCGAGAAGCCGAACAGGATCGAGATGTCCCCGGCATCGGTGAGCACCGCGTCCGCGTGCACGCCTGCGGGCGTGCTGACCAGCGCCACCACCACCGGATAGTCCGCGCCCGACGCGCCGTGCGCGGCGCCGACGAGATACGCGCGGCGTTCGCGGAAGAACGGCGTCCGCAGCAGCGACACGCCGACCACACCGCGCCTGCGGAAGACGTCGGCGACGGCGTCCGCGCTGGCGTCGAGGTCGGCCCAGCCGTTGGCCCAGCCGAGCGCAAGGAAGATCGCGCGCCAGGCCAGCGCCGCGTCCGCACCTTCCGCAGCGAAGCCGTGGTGCGCGAGTTCGCCGGGACAGGCGGGATCGCCGGTCGGCACGATCTCCAGCGCCAGGAATTCGAGGTCCGGTGCGACGCCGTCGATGTGGAAGAAGCGCCGCACCAGCGAGTTGTGGAAGGTCTTGTACAGCTCGCGATCCGGCAGCGCCTCGATCCGCTCGGCGTAGGCGGCCAGGATCGCGCGCCACAGCGGCCGCGAGCGCACGCGCTCTTCGAGCAGCGCTTCGAGACGGGCGAGCGTGTCGTCGATGCAGACGTCGTACAGATCGATGCGCGCGGCGGCATCGGCCTGCGCGTGCTTCCAGTCGCGGCGCTCGAACCGGCGACGTGCGCGACGGGTGAGATCGGAGAACCGTGCGTTGTAGTCCTCGAAGCCGCGGACGACCAGCGCAGCGGCTTCGCGGGCGATGTCACGGGAGGCGACGAAAGCGCGGGACATGGCCGCAGTGTACGCCCGCACGGGCGTTGCCATCGCAGTCGGTGAGACCGTCCGCCCGTATCATTTTCCACGTGGCGGCAATGCGGGAAACCCCTTGTAAACAAGGCATTCCCGCTCTCACGTCGCAGTCCGCGAGACACCCTCGCGCGACACTGTCCGCCCGGTCCGCAGGGAAGCGCAGACGACAGGGGAAGTCCGCGATGCAGCCCTCGGCGCGCACGGACGGTGATCCCCCGGCACAGGGACGTGCCGCCGGGCCCCGCACACCGCGTGCGGGCCCGCACCCTTTCGCCAGGCGCTTCCACCTGCGCCTCGACCCGGCCGCAACGCCACCCGTCCCGCGGGCGGCGCGGCGTGCCGCCGCCTGCCGCCTGTCGTCGTCCGCACCTGCAACGCGGTCGACGGCGGCGCTTTCCCCCGATGTGCCATACAGGAGATGCCATGCAGTTGTTCAGGACCGAAATGCTGTTCCTCCATCCGCCGCAGCCGGTCGTGTCGCGCCCGCGCTACGGCCACCGTCGCGGCACCGCGCCGCGCTACGGCCATGCGCGCATGCGTCCGGACGAACCCCCGTCCCTGCCGGTGGCGCCCGCGGAGGCGCCGGATCGGGCGCCGACGCCTGCGCGTGATCCGGTCCCCGATCTGGAGCGTGCCGCATGACCGGGCGGCGCGTGCGCGCCGACCACCCGGAACGCGAAACGCCCGGCCTGGCCGGGCGTTTCGTCATGGACGGATCGAAGCAACGCGCGCTGCGCGGCCGGATCAGTTGCCCGGCTTGAACCCGATGGTACGGGTGATGGTGACCGGGTTGGCGATCGGCTGGAAGCGCCAGCGCTTGACCGCCGCCACGGCTTCGCGATCGAACACGCGCGGCGGGTTGCCGCGCACCACGCGGGCGCTGCTGACCGAACCGTCGGTGGCGACCGTGAATTCCACGACCACGTCGCCGGACTGGTTGGCGCGCAGGGCTTCGGACGGGTACTTCGGCGCCGGCGCACTGATCGGGCGCAGGTCCTTGGCAGTCGCGATGGCCGGGGTGGACGTCTGGCGCTGCGCTTCGGCCGCACGCGCGGCGTCGGCCTGGCGCTGCGCTTCGGCCGCACGCGCGGCATCCGCCTGGCGCTGGGCTTCGGCCGCACGCGCGGCATCCGCCTGGCGCGCGGCATCGGCCTGCTGCTGCGTCTGCTGCTGGGCCAGCTTCTGCGCCGCTTCGCGCTGCGCCTTCTCCTGGTCCTGCTTGCGCTGTTCCTCCAGCTTGGCCAGCCGGTCCTTCTCGGCGTCGGCATCGAGCTGCTGCTTCTGCTGGCGCTCGGCGAAGCTGGTCTGGGCTTCGGCGAGCGACTGCTTCAGGCGCGGCAGCGCGGGCGCGGCCTTGTCGGTCTTCTCCATGAGGCCCAGCAGGCGCTGCGCCTCCGCGAAATCGTCGCGGCCGATGCTCTGCTCGGTGGCGATCACCGCATAGGGCATCAGGTCGGTCAGCGCGCTCGACACCGCGGCGTCGTTCGGCTGCTTGTCGCGCAGGGCGAGGTAGTACTCCATCGCGTTGTTGCCGGCAGGCGCATACATGCGCTGTTCGGACTGGGCGGCGCTGGCGGCGGCGCGCAGCTGGTCGACGCTCATCGCGGCGATCTGGGCGGAGACGGCCGGGGCCGGCGCGGGGGTCGCCGCGGTATCGGTCGGCGCGGTGCCGGGGGTGGTCGCAGTATCGGTCGATGCCTGGTCCTTGCCGCCGCAGGCGGCGAGGGCGACGGTCAGCGCGAGCGACAGTGCGGCGAAACGGAATCCGGAGCGACGGGTGGCGTCGACGGGCGATTGGGCGATGGGCATCACGATGGGCTCCCCTGAAGACTGGAACGACGGATTTCAACGAATTCAAGCACATCCTGTGCCAGCTCGACGCCGGCGTCTTGCCTCCGGCCGCAGCGTGCGACCGGCACCTACTTTCCGATACAGAAACGCGAAAAAATGTGACCCAGTATCTCGTCCGGCGCAAGTCTGCCGGTGATTTCGCCCAGCGCATCGTGGGCGGCGCGCAGGGATTCGGCGGCCAGCTCCAGCACCTCCTCGTCCAGGGACCGCCGCGCAGCGTCCAATGCGTCCGCTGCACGGCGCAAGGCGTCCACCTGGCGCGCCCGGGCACTGAAGGTGCCTTCGGCACCTTCGCCGTCGCCCGCCAGTGCGCGCAGCCGGGCATGCAGGGCATCGAGTCCGGCGCCGGTGCGGGCCGAGACGAGGACCGCGTCCTCGCCGGCACGCGTGGGCAACGCGCCGGTGTCGTGGCCGGCATCGATCAGGTCGGCCTTGTTGTACAGCCACAGCCGCTGCGGCACCCCGGCGATCGCGTCCGCCACCGCGGCGCGGCCGGCGTCGGGATCGCGCGCGTCCAGCACCACCAGGGCGAGGTCGGCACGCATGAGTTCGTCGCCCGCGCGGCGCATGCCTTCGCGCTCGATCGCGTCGCCGCCCGCACGCAAGCCTGCCGTGTCGACCAGCGTCAGTTCGACGCCGTCGATGCGGACCGTCTCGCGCAGCAGATCGCGCGTCGTGCCGGCGATGTCGCTGACGATCGCGCGTTCGCTGCCGGCCAGCGCGTTGAGCAGCGAACTCTTGCCGGCATTCGGCGGGCCGACGATCACCGCATGCAGGCCGTCGCGCAGGCGTCGGCCGCGTTCGGCCTCGACCCGCAGCGCGTCGAGCTCCGCCGCGGCGCGCGCGAAGCCGGCGCGCAGCCGGTCGCCACCGAGCGTGTCCAGCGGTTCGTCGACGAAATCGATCGCGGCTTCGACGTGCACGCGCAGGCCGAGCAGCGTGTCGGCGATCGCGTCGACGCGGCGCGAGAACACGCCGTCGAGCGATCGCCGCGCGGCGCGGGCGGCGCGCGCATCGCCGGCAGCGATGAGGTCGGCGACGGCTTCGGCCTGAGCGAGGTCGAGCTTGCCGTTGAGGAAGGCGCGTTCGCTGAACTCGCCGGGTCGCGCGATGCGCGCACCGAGCGCGCAGCAGCGATCGACCAGCGCGCGCAATACGGCCGGGCTGCCGTGCGCCTGCAGTTCGACCACGTCCTCGCCGGTGTAGCTGGCCGGCGCGCGGAAATACAGCAGCAGGCCGTCGTCGAGCACCTCGCCGTCGGCATCGCGGAAGCAGGCGTGGTGGACATGGCGCGGGGTCGGGCGGCGACCCGCGAGCGTCGTCGCGATGTCGCAGGACCGCGGCCCCGACAGCCGGACCACGCCGATGCCCGCGGCGCCCGCGGCGGTGGCGATGGCGACGATGGTGTCGGTGGCGGTCATGCCGGCGACGGACGTGTCGATGGCCGTCATGGTGGCGTCGGTCTCAGCCATCGATGACGGCACCGAGGCCGAAGATCGGCAGGTACATCGCGATGATCGCGAGCGGAACCAGCACGAACGTCGGCCCCAGCGCGATCGCGAGCACGACCATCAGCGAAGGCCTGCGCGCGCCCGGCGCCTGGCCCGCGGCGCGCGCCAGACGCCACCACAGCAGCGGGGGCAGCAGCGGCAGCAGGAAGAGCGCGTGGCGGTGCTCGACGAACATCGACGTCAGCCACGGCAGGGGCGCACCGGCGCGGTCGAAGATGTCCTGGAACCGCGGCATCACGAGGTTGACGGCGATGGCGGTGAGCAGCAGGGCGAACATGCCGCTGCCCAGCATCCAGGATTCGCTGATGTTCGGACGCACGATGCGCTTCTCCGGCCCCGGTCGGCATGCACGATAGCGACGGCGCCCGGAAACGGAAAGCCCGCCAGTCGGCGGGCTTTTCGCGGGTCGCGTCGCGGCAGGCGATCAGGCCTTGGCGACGGTGCCGCCGGCGTTCGGCTTCTCGCCGTACTTGCGCAGCATCCACCACTGCTGCAACAGGCCGAGCGCGCCGTTCGTGACCCAGTACAGCACCAGGCCGGCCGGGAAGAACGCGAACATCACGCCGAAAATCAGCGGCATGAACTGGAACATGCGCTGCTGGATCGGATCGACGCCGACCATCGGGGTCAGGCGCTGGGTGACGAACATCACCGCGGCGTTGATCACCGGCAGGATGAAGTACGGGTCGCGCGAGGTCAGGTCCTGGATCCACAGCATCCACGGCGCCTGGCGCAGTTCGACCGATTCGATCAGCACCCAGTACAGCGAGAGGAAGATCGGCATCTGGATCAGCACCGGCAGGCAGCCGCCGGCGGGATTGATCTTCTCCTTGCGGTACAGGTCGAGCATCGCTTCCTGGTACTTCTGCGGCTCGTTGGC
This sequence comes from Lysobacteraceae bacterium, assembly GCA_051952955.1. Lineage (GTDB taxonomy): Bacteria > Pseudomonadota > Gammaproteobacteria > Xanthomonadales > Xanthomonadaceae > Lysobacter_I. The sequence goes on from JBQCJG010000078.1 coordinate 10,150, forward strand.
GAAGCGCTCCTTCAGCTGCGCCATGCGCGGCTGGAACTTGCGCATCTTCGCGGTCGACTTGTACTGCGCGGCCGACAGCGGATAGAGCAGCAGCTTGATGATCAGCACCAGCAGCACGATCGCCCAGCCCCAGTTGGCGGTGACGCCATGGAGCAGGCCCAGCAGCTTGTGGATGGGCTCGGCGATGATGCGGAAGATGCCGTAGTCCATCGCGCGCTCCAGGCCCGGGGCCTGCGCGGCGAGTTGCTCCGGCAGCTTCGGACCGATCCACAGCCGCGCCTCGGTGTGCGCGCTGCCGCCGGCCGGCACGGTGAACTGCGGGCCGCTGGCGGAAATGCCGTGGAGATCGCCGGCGTGCGCCAGTTCGTAGTTCGCGCGCTGGTCGGCCTGCGGAATCCACGCGGCGAAGAAGTAGTGCTGCAGCAGCGCGATCCAGCCGCCGCTGGCGTTGTCGACGCGGATCGGGTCGAGCTTGCCGTCGTCGTCGAATTTCTCGTAGGTGCGCTTGTTGTACTTCGCCTCCGGCGTGTACCACGCGGCACCGTTGAAGCCGAAGCGCTCGGGGCTGGTCAGGCCGTGGTCGATCTTCGGCGGGATGCGACCGAGCTGGCGATACACGGCGCCGGTCCACGACTTGCCGCCGGCATTGACGACGTCGTCGCGCACCTGCAGCGCATAGCTGCCGCGGGCGAGCGTGTAGGTGCGGCGGACGGTCACGCCATCGGCGCCGGTCCACGTGAAACGGGCGCTGACGTCCTTGGCGCCATCGGCCAGACGCAGGTCGGTCGCGGACTGCTCGAGCACGAAACCGTTGGCGTCCGGTGCGCCCTGGGTGCTGCGCCAGCCGCTTTCGGCCAGGTAGCGATGCGCGGGCGCATCGTCGAGCAGGCGCACCGGCGTGGGATCGTTGCGGCTGGTGCGATAGCGCAGCAGGTCCGCACGGCGCACGTGGCCGCCGTCGAGCACGAGCCGCAGCACGTCGTTGGAGAGGGTCACCGTCGGCGCGTTCGCAGCCGGCGGCGGCGTGGCCGTCATCGCCGGCGCCGTGGCGCCGGCAGCCGGCACTTCACCGGGCAGGACAGGCGGCGGCAGACCGTCGGCCGGGGTACCGCTGGCCGCGGCCGCGACCGGTGCGGTCGGCGCAGGCTGCTGTTCCTTGTTCCACTCCATCCACAGGATCGCCCCCACCATCAGCCAGGCGAACAGAAGGAAACTGAGCATCGAATTCATGTGGGGAACGGATCCGTCGCGCCAGCGTTGCGTGGCGCTTGTGCTGAGGAAGGAGCAGCGGGCGGCATTGTGCCGCCGGCCTTGGATGGGGGCAACGCGAGCCGGCGCAAGGCCTGGCGCAGGGCATCGCCGAGTTCGATCCCGCTGGCGCGCGCAGCGCCGCTGCGGGCGACGATCACGTATGCACCGCCGGGGAGGCCCGGACGCAGGTGGCGGAAGCGGTCGCGCAGCACGCGCTTGATGCGGTTGCGGACGACGGCGCGGCGGTCGACCTTGCGCGAGACCGCGAGGCCCAGCCGGGCCGGTCGATCGTCGCCGAGATGATGCAGCGCCAGCAGTGCGTTGGCGGCACGGCGCCCGCCGGCGAACACCGCATCGAATTCCGGACGCGCGCGTACCCGCGCGGAGCGCGGGTAGCGGGCGATGCCGGAAAGGCCCGGGGTCATGTCATGCCGCCCGGAACATACCGCCCGGAAACGGAGCGGGACGTCGCCGGATGCGTCGCACCGAGGGCGACGACGGCTGCATCCCGGGACCGTCGGAACAGTCCGACGGGATCAGGCGGTGAGGCGCTTGCGACCCTTGGCACGACGGCGGGCGAGCACCTTGCGGCCGTCCGCGGTCTTCATGCGGGCACGGAAACCGTGGTCGCGCTTGCGCTTGAGGTTGCTGGGCTGGTAGGTGCGCTTGGTGGCCATGGTCGGGCTCGTTGCGTTCTTGATCGTGTGTCGGGAGACGGAGACGGCGAATCCGCGCCGAAGCGCATCACCGAAACCGCAAGAACCGGCGATTATGCCCGGCACCCTGCATGCGGGTCAAATGCAGGCGGCCCGGACACCCGGGCCGGGTGCGGGGGCGGCAGGGCGATGGTAGTCTGGCCGGCTCCGCAGACGCTTTCGCTCCGACCGTGCCACGCCCGCGTGTTTCCCGCGGCGGGCCCGGCGCTCCCGCGCGTCCGCATTCCCGCGCGCTGCGCCCTCACCCGATTCCGATGCCCCCGATGGATGCCTGGCCCCGTTGTCTCGAACGCCTCGAAGCCGAACTGCCGGTGGAGGAGGTCCAGACCTGGCTGAAGCCGCTGCAGGCACGCCTGCGCGAAGACGGCCTGGTGCTGTACGCCCCCAATGCGTTCGTGCGCGACGCCGTGCAGGAGAAATACCTGCCGCGCATCGCCGAACTGATGGAATACCTCGCCGGCATCGCCGCGGTGTCGCTGGAGGTGGGTTCGGCGCCGAAGGCCGCGGCCAGCGCCGCGCCCACGCCCACCCAGGCGCATGCGGCCACGGTCGCCGCCACGCGTCCGCCGGCCGAGTTCGCGGGCAACCTCGACAACCACTACACGTTCTCCAACTTCGTCGAAGGCCGCAGCAACCAGCTGGGCTTCGCGGCCGCGCTGCAGGCCGCGCAGAAACCGGGCGACCGTGCGCACAATCCGCTGCTGCTGTACGGCGGCACCGGCCTGGGCAAGACCCACCTCATGTTCGCCGCCGGCAACGAGATGCGCCGGCTCAATCCGGGCATGCGGGTGATGTACCTGCGTTCGGAGCAGTTCTACAACGCCTTCTTCCGCTCGATTCAGGAAAAGTCGTCGGACCAGTTCAAGCGCCAGTTCCAGCAGATCGACGCGCTGCTGATCGACGACATCCAGTTCTTCGCCGGCAAGGACCGGACGCAGGAAGAGTTCTTCCATACCTTCAACGCGCTGTTCGACAGCCGCCAGCAGATCATCATGACCTGCGACCGCTACCCGCGAGAGGTCGAGGGCCTGGAGCCGCGGTTGAAGTCGCGACTCGCCTGGGGGCTGTCGGTGGCGATCGACCCGCCGGACTTCGAGACCCGCGCCGCGATCGTCCTGAGCAAGGCCCGGGAGCGCGACGTGGCGCTGCCGGAGGACGTGGCGTTCCTGCTGGCGAAGAAGATGCGCAGCAACGTCCGCGACCTCGAGGGCGCGCTCAACACGCTGGCGGCGCGGGCGAATTTCACCGGCCGTGCGATCACCGTCGAGTTCGCGCAGGAAACGCTGCGCGACCTGCTGCGCGCGCAGCAGCAGGCGATCGGCATTGCCAACATCCAGAAGGCGGTGGCCGACTACTACGGCCTGCAGATCAAGGACCTGCTGTCCAAGCGCCGGACGCGCTCGCTGGCGCGCCCGCGGCAGGTGGCGATGGCGCTGGCCAAGGAGCTGACCGAACACAGCCTGCCGGAGATCGGCGATGCGTTCGCCGGCCGCGACCACACCACGGTGCTGCACGCCTGCCGCCAGATCCGCACGCTGATCGAGAGCGACGGCAAGCTGCGCGAGGACTGGGACAAGCTGATCCGCAAGCTCAGCGAGTGAGCGGCGCATCGAAAGGTGTGGATATCCACACCTGCTTTCCGTAAGTTGCGCATGGCGTGGAGACAAGTTGTGGATAAAAGCGGCACCGCCGGAGGCACCCGTTTTTATCCACAGGCGATCCCCACGGCGCGGTGGCGGTTATACAGACGTTTCGATGTCGGGAAAAGCGTTCCAAAACAGCGACTTGAATGCGTTTCCCACCGTTTTTCGCGCTACCATCACCACCATCTTTTAAGATTTACATCTTTTAGAAGCCAGAGCGGCGGACCGACGCCGACGCACGAGGGGAACCGAATCCGATGCGTTTCAGCCTGCAACGCGAAGTACTCCTGAAGCCGCTGGCCCAGGTCGTCAACGTGGTCGAGCGACGCCAGACGCTGCCGGTGCTGGCCAACCTGCTGGCCCGGGTCGACGGCGATCTGCTGTCGCTGACCGGCACCGATCTCGAAGTCGAGATGGTCGCGCGCACCCGGGTCGAGGATGCCCAGGATGGCGAGATCACGATCCCCGCGCGCAAGCTGTTCGAGATCGTGCGTGCCCTGCCCGACGGCAGCCGGGTCACGATCAGCCAGAGCGGCGACAAGATCGCCGTGCAGGCGGGCCGCAGCCGCTTCACCCTCGCCAGCCTGCCGGCGAACGATTTCCCGGCGCTGGACGAAGTCGACGCGACCGAACGCGTCAAGGTGGGCGAGGCCGGGCTGAAGGAACTGATCGAACGCACTGCGTTCGCGATGGCCCAGCAGGACGTGCGCTACTACCTCAACGGTCTGCTGTTCGACCTGCGCGATTCGATCCTGCGCTGCGTGGCCACCGACGGCCATCGCCTGGCGCTGTGCGAAGCCGCGCTGGAAGCGCCGGTGCAGACCAAGCGCCAGATCATCGTGCCGCGCAAGGGCGTGCTGGAACTGCAGCGCCTGCTGGAAGGCGGCGACCGCGAACTCGAACTCGAGATGGGTCGCAGCCACATCCGCGTGAAGCGCGACGACGTGACCTTCACCAGCAAGCTGATCGACGGCCGCTTCCCCGACTACGAGGCGGTGATCCCGATCGGCGCCGACCGCGAAGTGAAGATCGACCGCGAAGCCTTCCGCGCTTCGCTGCAGCGCGCGGCGATCCTCTCGAACGAGAAGTACCGCGGCGTGCGCATCGAAGTGTCGCCCGGCCAACTGAAGATCAACGCCCACAACCCCGAACAGGAAGAAGCGCAGGAAGAGGTCGAAGCCGACACCCGCGTCGACAGCCTGGTGATCGGCTTCAACGTCAATTACCTGCTGGATGCCTTGTCCGCCCTGCGCGACGAGCACGTGGTCCTGCAGCTGCGCGACGCCAACTCGTCCGCCCTGCTTCGCGAAGCCGGCAGCCAGAAGTGCCGCCACGTCGTCATGCCCCTGAGGCTCTGACTCCGACCGCGGCGTTTCACGTGGAACATCATTTCCGTTTCGATACGACTCGCCCGGGACCTCCCGGGCGAATTCGTTTCGGGTCCGGGATGGCCGGTCGTCGTTTCCCATGTACGTGACTCGCCTGCGCCTCACGGACGTGCGCCGCTTCGCCGAGGCGGAACTGCGGCCGGGCCCGGGGTTGAACCTGATCACCGGCGAGAACGGTGCCGGGAAGACCTCGCTGCTCGAAGCCCTGCATCTGCTCGCCTACGGCCGCAGCTTCCGGGGGCGGGTCCGCGACGGGTTGATCCGTACCGGTGCCGAGGCCGTCGAAGTCTTCGCCGAATGGCAGGAGGTCGCGAGTGGTCGCTCCCGTCGCGCCGGCCTGCGCCACGCCGGACAGCGCTGGGAAGGTCGGTTGGACGGCGCGAGTGTCGCCCAGCTCGGCGACCTGTGTGCCGCACTGGCCGTGGTGACGTTCGAGCCAGGCAGCCATGCGCTGATCACCGGCGGCGGCGAACCCCGACGGCGATTGGTGGATTGGGGCTTGTTCCACGTGGAACCTGGCTTCCTTCCGCTGTGGCGCCGATATGCCCGCGCGCTGAAACAGCGCAACGCCCTCCTGAAGGCCCGGATCCGGGACAGCCAACTCGATGCGTGGGATCACGAGCTTGCCGAGGCCGGCGAGCCGCTGACCCGCCGGCGGCAGGCCTACCTCGACATGCTCGAACCCGTGCTGCAGGCGATCGCCGCCGAACTGGTGCCGGCGCTGGGCGCCGCGCGGCTGCAGTTCCAGCCCGGTTGGGCGCGGGACACGCTGTCGCTGTCGGACGCCCTGCTCGTCGCCCGTGACCGCGACCTCGGCAACGGCTACACCTCCGTCGGCCCGCACCGTGCCGACTGGCGCATCGACTACGCCGCCTTGCCCGGGCGGGAAGCGCTGTCCCGCGGGCAGGCCAAACTGACCGCGCTGTCGGTGCTCCTGGCCCAGGCCGAGCGCCACGCCGGTGCCTGCGGTGAATGGCCGGTGATCGCGCTGGACGATCTGGCGTCCGAGCTGGACCGCCGGCATCAGCGCCGCGTGCTCGATCGACTGGTGGCTTCCGGCGCCCAGGTGTTCATCACCGGGACCGAGGCGCCCCCTGCGCTCGATGGCATTGCCGGCGGCATCGCGATGTTTCACGTGGAACAGAATGCTGTCGCACCGGTTCCAACGGGTTCCACACCCGTCTGAGCTCGCGTCCGGGCCGACGCTGCGTGGAAGCATCGAGGCGTTATCCCGATGCCCGACAGGGTGGAGGTCGTTCCGTGCAACCTCCGGCACCCGGTGTTGCCTTCTTGCGGCATGACGGCGCGACATCGATGTCGGCAAATCCGCTCCCCGATACCGTCACCGGTGCACGGTTCGAACGTGGCCCGTTTCGTACCGCTGATGCGCGCAAGCCGCCAGGAACGGGGCAGGGCATCGATGCAAGCGCCATGCCGCCGGATGACGCCGGGATCGATGGGCGGACATGCCGATCTCGCGCAACGGGAGCCCGCACAGGCGCCGCCGGCGCTATCGCCGCAGCCCCACCCCTCGCGAGTCGCGGCGGCGCCCGCTGAACGCCTCTGGCGCGGTCCGGGCGGCCTCCGGGGCGCCTGCGCGCGCGGGGGGCTATAATGCACCGCTGGACACTTTAGCTAATGTATCGCGCGCGCTCTGCGCTGCCCGCGGCGTGTCCTTCCTGCAACCGCAGCCGATCGAAGCGAATGACCGACGAAACCCAGCCGCAGCCCGGCACCGGCAACAACACCTACGACGCCAACAGCATCACCGCGCTGGAAGGACTCGAAGCCGTCCGCAAGCGCCCCGGCATGTACATCGGCAACGTGCACGATGGCAGCGGCCTGCACCACATGGTGTTCGAGGTCGTCGACAACGGCGTGGACGAGGCGCTGGCCGGCCATGCGAACACCGTCGTCGTCACCATCCACGCCGACGGCTCGGTGTCGGTGTGGGACAACGGCCGCGGCATCCCGGTGGGCCGGCACGCGGCGATGAGCGAGAAGCTGGGCCGCGAGGTCAGCGCCGCCGAAGTCGTGATGACGGTGCTGCACGCCGGCGGCAAGTTCGACGACAACAGCTACAAGGTCTCCGGCGGCCTGCACGGCGTGGGCGTGTCGGTGGTGAACGCGCTGTCCGAGAAGCTCACGCTCGACATCTGGCGCGAGGGGCACCACTACCAGCAGGAATACCGCCACGGCGAGCCGGTGTACCCGCTGAAGCAGCTGGAAGCCGCGGACAAGCGCGGCACGCTGGTGCGCTTCTGGCCGTCGGCCGAAGCATTCAAGGGCAACACCGAATTCCACTACGACATCCTGGCGTACCGCCTGCGCGAACTGTCGTTCCTCAACTCCGGCGTGAAGATCTCGCTGGTCGACGAGCGCGTCGAGCTTTACGGTGGCGAGCCCAAGCAGGACCTGTTCGAGTACGCCGGCGGCATCCGCAGCTTCGTCGAGCATCTCGCGCAGTTGAAGAACCCGCTGCACCCGAACGTCATCTCGGTGACCGGCGAGCAGAACGGCATCACCGTGGACGTCGCGCTGCAGTGGACCGACGCCTATCAGGAAACGATGTTCTGCTTCACCAACAACATCCCGCAGAAGGACGGCGGCACGCACCTCACCGGCTTCCGCGCCGCGCTGACGCGCGTGCTCAACAAGTACATCGAGCAGACCGGCGTCGCGAAGAAGGAAAAGGTCAGCCTCTCCGGCGAGGACATGCGCGAAGGCATGGTCGCGGTGCTGTCGGTGAAGGTGCCGGATCCGGGATTCTCGTCGCAGACGAAGGAAAAGCTGGTCACCGAGGAAGTGCGCCCCGTCACCGACCATGTGTTCGGTACCAAGCTCGAGGAATTCCTGCAGGAAAACCCGAAGGAAGCGCAGGCCATCGTCGGCAAGATCATCGATGCCGCCCGCGCGCGCGAAGCCGCGCGCAAGGCGCGCGACCTGACGCGCCGCAAGGGCGCGCTCGACATCGCCGGCCTGCCGGGCAAGCTGGCCGACTGCCAGGAGAAGGATCCCGCGCTGTCCGAACTGTTCATCGTCGAGGGCGACTCGGCGGGCGGCTCGGCGAAGCAGGGCCGCAATCGCCGCAACCAGGCGGTGCTGCCCCTGCGCGGCAAGATCCTCAACGTGGAACGCGCACGCTTCGACCGCATGCTCGGCAGCGCCGAGGTGGGCACGCTGATCACCGCGCTGGGCACCGGCATCGGCAAGGACGAGTACAACCCGGACAAGCTGCGCTACCACCGCATCATCATCATGACCGACGCCGACGTCGACGGCTCGCACATCCGCACGCTGTTGCTGACGTTCTTCTACCGGCAGATGAAGGAGCTGATCGAGCGCGGCCACATCTACATCGGCCTGCCGCCGCTGTACAAGATCAAGCAGGGCCGCAACGAGCTGTACCTCAAGGACGACGCGGCGCTGGACGAATACCTCGCCGGCAACGCCGTGGAGGGCGCGCAGCTGGTGCCCGCCGCCGGCGCGCCGCCGGTGACCGGCAAGGGCCTGCAGGACCTGCTGCTGGCGTACGCCGGCGCGCGCGACGCGATCGCGCGCAACGCCTACCGCTACGATCCGGCGCTGCTGGAAGCGCTGATCGCGTTCCCGCCGCTGGGCGCCGACGCGCTGGCGACGCTCGCCGCGGATCGCGCACCGCTGGATGCGCTGGAGCAGCGCCTCAACAACACCGCGCTGGGCCGTCCTCGCTTCCGCCTGGAGGCGCGTGCCGCCGGCGAACAGCAGGCCGCCGCGCTGGTCGTGCGCCGCACGCACATGGGCGAGACCGTGGTGCACGAGCTCGCCGCGAACAGCTTCGAGCACGGCGAGCTGCGCGCGATCCGCGATGCCGCCGACCAACTGCACGACCTGCTCGGCGCCGGCGCGAAGATCGTGCGCGGCAACCGCGAGGAAGCGGTGTCCGATTTCGCGCAGGCCTACGCCTGGCTGCTGGAGGAAGCGAAGAAGGGGCGCCAGATCCAGCGCTTCAAGGGCCTCGGCGAAATGAACCCCGAACAGCTGTGGGAAACCACGGTGAATCCCGACACGCGCCGCCTGCTGCAGGTGCGGATCGAGGACGCGGTCGCCGCCGACCAGATCTTCAGCACGCTGATGGGCGACGTGGTCGAACCGCGGCGCGAGTTCATCGAGGACAACGCGCTGAAGGTCGCCAACCTCGATGTCTGAGCCGAAGGCCGCGCGCATGCGCGGCCTCGCCGCCGCGTTCGCGATCGATCTCGCGGTCGTGCTCGCGACGATGTTCGGGGTGATGCTGGTCTGCGGCATCGTCTGGGCCGTCGCACAGGGCGTCGGACACGCATCGACCGGCGCCGGCGCGCCGCAACGCGTCGGCGTCCCGGGGCCCTTGGCGCAGGTGGCGTCGACCTTCGCCGCGATGGGCGCCGCTGCGCTCGCGCTGCTGCTGTGGCGTCGACGTCCATCGGCACAGGCGTGGCGCCAATCGCTTGCTGCAGCGCGGCAACCGGCCACCTGGGGGCTTGCGCTGCTCGCGGCCGCGATCACCGGCGCGCTGGTGGTCGCGATCGGACTCGCCGCGAACGCCTCCGGCCTGCATCCAGATCCGAGCAACGACGCCGTCATCCGCGCGCTCGTCCGCCAGCATCCGCTGCTGCTGTGGCTCTTCGTCGCCGGGCTCGCGCCGATGTACGAGGAAGTGCTGTTCCGTCGCGGCATCTACGGCCGTTTCGCGGAAGCGGGCCGTCCGCGCCTCGGCGTGGCGATCAGCGCGGCGCTGTTCGCGTTCGCCCACGAAATCCCCGGCACCGGCGACGGCGGCGTGGCCGACGGACTGGTGCTGTGGTCGGCGTATGCGGTGATGGGCGCGGTCTTCGCATGGACGTACCGCCGCACCGGCACGCTGTGGTCGGCGATCCTCGCGCACGCCCTGCACAACGCGCTGAGCCTGCTGATGCTGTGACCGTGGTCCGCTGCGCAGGTGGGCGGCGACCCGGTTCGCGACCATGGCGAAGTGCACGCGCTGCATTGCCGCGTGCCCGTTGCGGCACGCTCCGCGACCGCGGCGAACGCGTTTGACGAAACCTTAATCCCCGGCAGATTACAAAGTGTCGCCCCCGATATCCGGAGTCCTCGCCATGACACAGAAGAAAGCCCGCACGATCGTGCTCGGCGTCGCCTTCGGTCTGGCGTGTCCGCTGCTGCTGGCGGGCTGCGCCACCACCACGTCGTCGACCGGGCGCACGCAGTACGTCGGCGCGGTGTCGCAGGACCAGCTCGACCAGCTCGGCGTCCAGGCGTTCAACCAGGAAAAGGGCCAGAAACCGCTGAGCCAGGACGCGCGCCAGAACGCCTACGTGCGCTGCGTGGTCGACAGCATCGTGCGCGAGCTGTCACCGCAGTGGCGCCAGACCGGCTGGGAATCCGCGGTGTTCGTCGACAAGACGCCGAACGCGTTCGCGCTGCCCGGCGGCAAGGTCGGCGTGTACACCGGCATCTTCGATGTCGCGAAATCGCAGGGCCAGCTCGCGGCCGTGATCGGCCACGAGATCGGCCATGTCGTCGAACGCCACCACGACGAACGGATCACGCGCCAGTACGGCGCGCAGGCCGCGCTGAGCGTCGCCAGCCTGCTCGCAGGTTCGCGCTACGGCGAGGGCGTCGCGCAGGGCGTGTCGCAGAGCGGCGGCCTGCTGCTGCAGACCACGTTCCTGCTGCCGGGCACGCGCGAGCAGGAAAACGAAGCCGACATCGTCGGCCAGCGCCTGATGGCGCAGGCCGGCTACGACCCGCACCAGGCCATCGACCTGTGGCAGAACATGCTCGCGGCCAGCGCCAGTCGTCCGCCGCAGTGGCTGTCCACCCATCCCGACCCGAAGTCCCGCATCGGCGAAATGCGCAAGCGCGCCGACAGCCTGATGCCGGTCTACGAACAGGCCCGCGCCAGTGGCCGAAAGCCCACCTGTGGCTGAGCCTCGCGACGCGTTACCCTTGCACCCCCCTGCCCACCCGGCCTGCGCCGCGCCTGCCGTCCTTCCTTCGTCGAGAACCGCCATGACCGTGCCTGTCCGTCCCTTCCCGAACACCTCCCTCGCCGCCGCCATCGGGTTGCTGCTGGGCTGCGCCTTCGCCGGCCAGGTCCTGGCGCAGGAAGACGACGAATACGAGGACAAGCCGAAGTCCACGACCATGACCGGCAGCGCATCCGCCGCCGCGGAGCGCGCCCGCCAGCGCAAGGCGCAGGCCGCCAATCCTGCGCAGCCGGACATGTTCCCGCAGGCCACGCGCAAGCCGCCGGAAAAGAAGGTCTCGCAGAAGGAAGCCAAGACCGCCAACGAGATCCAGGCCGATTTCGACGCCAACAAGTTCGCCGACGTGATCGCCAAGGTCGACGCCTTCCTGCCGACGTCGCAGAACGCCTATCTCAACAGCTATTTCGCGCAGCTCGCGGCCAGCGCCGAACTCAAGCTGGGCGACAAGGCCAAGGCCGCCGACTACTACCTCAAGACGATGCAGGCGAACGGCCTCGACAACAACGGCCATTACCAGATCATGTTCAACCTCGCGGTCACGCTCAACGAAGTCGAGCGCGAGGCCGAAGCGCTGACCTGGATCGATCGCTACATCAACGAAACCAGGAACGAGTCCGAGCAGGCGCTGGGCCTGAAGGCGTACGTGCTGAGCAAGCTCGATCGCGCCGCCGAAGGCGCCGCCGTGTACGAAAAGCTGATCGCCGCGCATCCCGGCGACCGCAAGATCATGATGAACGCGGTGTCGCTGTACCAGCAGGCCGGCCAGGACGACAAGGCCAACGCGCTGCTGGAGAACGCGCGCAAGCAGGGTCTGCTGCAGAGTGAAAACGAATTCCGCGCACTGTTCATCGGTTACGTGAACGCCGACAAGTACAAGGAAGCGGAAGACGTGCTGGTCGACGGCGTCGGCAAGGGCGTGCTCAAGCCTTCGGACGATCTGGCCAACGATTACACGCTCATCGCCCAGAATTACCTCGCCCAGGACAAGGTGCCCCAGGCGGTCGATTTCTACGGACGTGCCGCGAAAACAGCGACATCCGGCAGCGCGTACCTGAATCTGGCCAAGGTGCTCCGCAACGAGAATCGCGTCGCCGAGGCCAAGGCCGCCGCACGCGAAGCCGTCGCCAAGGGCCTGAAGACGGACAAGGAAAACAAGGAAGCCAACGCCATCCTCGCCCTCGCGGGCAAGTAAGGCGGGGCCGGGCCGCCGCAAGGGATTTGCGGCGGTCGGAATTTCCCGAGGGGGTGTTGGTAACTGCTCCCGCGATTGGTATAAGCTTGCAAATTCCCGCGACTGCTTCTCGTCCGCAGAACACATCGCGGTTCGACCATTCCGGGGTGTCGGGTTGGGGGTCGGGTTCACTATCAGGGATCGATCGCGAACGCGATACCGAATCAGCACCACGAGTCCGCTAAACCGAGCCTGCTGCGCATGACCCAACCGTTGCCGATCCATGACAAGCGCGACCGCGATGATTCCGGCCTGAATTGGTCGCGGATCGCCGCCATCAGCTTCGCCATCGCGCTGCACATCGCCGCGCTCATGCTGCTGCTCGTTCCGGTCAATCCGCCGGGCGCCGAGAAGCAGGACGAAGAAAACACCAGCGTCGTCGTCATCGAGCCGCCGCCGCCGCCGCCCCCGCCGCCGCCGCCGCCGCCGGAGCCGCCGAAGGAAATCAAGCTGACGCCGCAGGAAGTGCCGAAGCCGACGCCGCAGCCGCCGCCGCCGGAACCGCCGCCGGTCGTGTTCGACGACCCGACGCCGGTGTCGACCCCGGCCCCGCCGCCGGCCCCGCCCGCGCCGCCGGCCCCGCCCGCGCCGACCGGCACGCCGCGCAACGACAACGACCTGAAGTCCGCCCTGTGCGTCCGTCCGTCGCTGGCGCCGCTGCAGGCCGCGGTCAGCAAGGCCGGCGTCGGTGCCGACCTCGCCCTGCTGATCACCTATCAGGCCGACGGCACCATCACCGACGTCAGCATCGCCAAGAGCAGCCGCAACCGCGACCTCGACCGCGCCGCCGTCACTTGGGCCCGTCGCGCCAAGCTCTGCCCCGGCAGCGCCGGCCAGGGTCGCCTGCCGTTCGCGTTCGCGGTCGAATAAGCCGCGGGCGACGCAGTCGATCCGTCCTCCCAGATTCGTTCCCGTTCCACCCGCTCCACCGACCCTTCGTCGATTCTTCCACACACAAGAAAGGTAAGCGTCATGCTGCAGGAAACCACCAACGCCGCCGCCGCGGGAGGCAACAGCGCCGCCGCTCTGAAGCAGATGGGCGTCGACCATCTGGCGCGCGAGATGCTCTCCCATCCGGGTGACTACATCGTCCAGCTGACGGTCGCCACCGTCCTCGCGATCATGTCCGCGATGTCCTGGTACTGGATCGTGGTCAACTTCATCAAGAACCTGAATCTCCGCGGCCGCGGCGACACCGTGACCCAGACCTTCTGGGAAACGCCGAACGCGCAGGATTCGATCCGCTTCATGGAAGAGCAGCCGAAGAGCGAGCCCTTCTCGAAGATCGCGCTCGACGCCGCCCAGGCCGCCGCGCACCACCAGCGCCACGAGGGCTCGCGCCTGGTCGAGTCGCTGAACCGCTCCGAGTTCGTCGACCGCGCCCTGCGCCAGGCCGTCACCCGCGAGTCGATGGGCCTGGAAAGCGGCCTGACCGTGCTCGCCACCGTCGGTTCGACCGCCCCGTTCGTGGGTCTGCTCGGCACCGTGTGGGGCATCTACGGCGCCCTGATCAAGATCGGCGCCAGCGGCCAGGCCTCGATCGACGCCGTCGCCGGCCCGGTGGGTGAAGCGCTGATCATGACCGCGGTCGGTCTGTTCGTCGCCATCCCGGCGGTGCTCGCGTACAACTTCTTCGTGCGCCTGAACCGCATCACGAACAACAAGTTCGACACCTTCGCCCACGACCTGCACGACTTCTTCGCCACCGGCGCTCGCGTCGGCGAAGTCGGCGGCAAGCGCTGATCCCGGTCGCGACGAACCCGAACCACTGACGGAGCACACCCATGGCCTTCAGTACCGGTAGCGGTGGCGGCGGTCCGATGTCGGAAATCAACGTCACGCCCCTCGTGGACGTGATGCTGGTGCTGCTGATCATCTTCATGATCACGGCGCCGCTGATGACCCACAAGGTCAAGATCGAGTTGCCCCCGGCGAACTACGACACCCGACAGACCGACAAGGTGCCGCCCGCGCCGCCGATCACCGTGTCCGTCACCGAGGCCGGCAAGCTGTACTTCAACGACGAGCCGGTGACGCGCGAGTTGCTGGAGAGCCGTCTCTCGGTCGAAGCGCAGAAGACGCCGCAGCCGCAGGTCAACATCCGCGGCGACAAGACCACGCCGTATCGCTACATCAACGACGTGGTCAACCTCGCGCAGGCCCAGGGCATGCGCAAGGTCGGTTTCGTCGCCATCCGCGAACGCAACTGATCGCGACCCACGGAGAACAGAGTCATGGCATTCGCTTCCAACTCCGGTTCGGGCCCGATGGCCGACATGAACGTCACGCCCCTCGTGGACGTGATGCTCGTGCTGCTGATCATCTTCATGGTGACCGCGCCGATCCTGTCCTACCCGATCGACATCGACCTGCCGCAACCGACGATCAACCCGCCGCCGAATCCGGTGGACCCGCCGCCGCCGATCAAGCTCCGCATCGATCAGACCGGCACGGTCTACTGGAACGACAGCCCGACACCGCTTCGCGCGCTGCGCAGCATGATGTCGCAGGAAGTCGAGCGTGATCCGAAGAACCAGCCGACGCTCGAGATCGACATGAACCAGGATGCGCAGTACGAAACCCTGGCCAAGGTCCTGGCGTCGGCGAAGGACGCGCAGATGCTGAAGATCGGCTTCGTCAAGAAGTAAGCACGACGGCCGGCGGTGGCCTGCAGCCCACCGCCAGCCGAATACCGCTTTACCTTTCTGACGCCGCCCCACCCGGGCGGCGTTTTTTTGTGGGCGCGTGCCGGGGCTTGCGGGCAGCGACGATCCGGGCGTAGCGTGAGGGGCGCATCCCACCATCCGAGGAGCGCCCCATGGCATTCGCACAGCGTCAGGCCACGTCCGACATCGCCGAGATGAACATCACTCCGCTGATCGACGTGATGCTGGTCCTCCTGGTGATCTTCATGATCGCCGCGCCGATCCTGAGCCGACCGATCCCGCTGGATCTGCCGAGTTCGATTCCGAACGGGACGCCGCCGGAACCCGCGAAGCCGCTCACGCTCCGCATCGACGCCAGCGGCGAGCTGTTCGTCGATGGCCGGCCGATGCCGCTGTCGGCGCTGCCGTCCGTGCTGGAAGCCGAGCACGTCCGCGTCGGCACGCAGGTGCTGCCGCTGCAGATGGACGTGAACGGGCAGGCCGATTACCAGACCGTGGCGCAGGTCATCGCCGCCGCGAAGAACGCCGGCCTCGACAACATTCGTTTCCTCTGACGGCCATCGCGCGACGTCTGTCCGCGCGGGCGGGCACGCGTCAGCGTGCGGCGAGCACCGCGAGGTACGCCTTCACCGTGGCGTCGAGCCCGACGTAGAGCGCTTCGCCGATCAGGGCGTGGCCGATCGAGACTTCCAGCACGCCCGGCACGCCGTCGAGGAACATACCGAGGTTGGCGGCGCTGAGGTCATGGCCCGCGTTGATGCCGAGCCCCTGCGCGGCGGCAGCGCGCGCCGTGTGGGCGAACGCTGGCAGCGCGGCGCCCGCATGGCCGCCGGCGAACGCCTCGGCGTAGGGGCCGGTGTACAGCTCGATGCGATCGGCGCCGCTGGCGGCGGCGGCCGCCATGTCCGCGCCGGCGTCGGCGAACAGACTGACCCGGCAGCCCAGCGCCTTCAGGTCGGCGACCTGCCGACGCAGCGCGTCGAGATCGCCGACGAAGTCGAAGCCGTGGTCCGAGGTCAGCTGGCCGTCGCCGTCGGGCACCAGCGTGGCCTGCGCGGGGCGGACCGCCGCGCAGAGCGCGTGGAAACCGGAATAGCCCGGCCGCGGCGGCGCGAACGGGTTGCCTTCGAGGTTGAACTCGACGCCGTAGTCCCGAGTGAGTTCCGCCAGCGCCAGCACGTCGTCCTCGCGGATGTGGCGGGCGTCCGGGCGCGGGTGGACGGTGATGCCGTGCGCGCCGGCGTCGAGGCAGGCGCGGGCGGCGGCGACCACGTCGGGATCGCGCCCGCCGCGCGAATTGCGGAGCACCGCGATCTTGTTGACGTTGACGCTGAGGACGGTCACGCGTGGAACGTCGCGGGGCTCACGGCTGCACGCCGGTGTCGTTGGCGGCGACCTGCGGCGCCGGGTTCGCGGCCTCGGCGCGGCGGGCCTCGGCCTGCTCGCGGAGGCGGCGCAGCTCCTGCGGATCGATCAGCAGGGCTTCGCTGCGCGAACTGTTGTCCACGCGCTGCGCCAGCAGGATCATCACCGCGACGATGCTCAAGCCAAGCGAGCCAAGGACGCAGAGCACCACCAGCAGCATCGAGCTGGCGCCGAGGGCGGCCAGGAAGAGGGCGACCGCGATCAGAAGCAGCAACCAGGGCATGGGGGTGTCCTTGTCGGGGGGCTGGAAGGCGGGTGCCAGTCTACTCCCGGCCGCGTCGCCGCCGACAGCCCGCCCGGGCCGGCGCATCGTCCGTCCGTCGTGGATCCGGACGGCCCTGGGCGACGGCGCTCACAGCAGCGGCGACATCAGCCGCGCAAGGGCTTCGGGCAGCCGGGTGGCGAACAGCCGACGGCGGCGATCGTCCCGCACCGGTGTCGCGGCCGCGAGCTCGCCTTCCATGAGGCCCGCGAGTTCGCCGGCGAGTCCGCGATCCTGCACCAGCAGCGCCACCTCGAAGTTCAGGCGGAAGCTGCGGTGGTCGAAGTTCGCGCTGCCGAGGATCGCGGTGCCGTCGTCCACCAGCAGCGCCTTGGTGTGCAGCATGCGCGGGCCGTACTCGAAGATCTTCACGCCGGCGGCGAGCAGGTCGTCGTAGTACGAACGCGCCGCCAGCGTGACCAGCCGCGAATCGCTCATGCGCGGCACCATCAGGCGCACGTCCAGCCCCCCCAGTGCGGCGGAGGTCAGCGCCATCATGGCCGCCTCGCCGGGCACGAAATACGGCGTGAACAGCCACACCCGGCTGCGCGCGGCGTGGATCAGGTTCACCTGCAGGCGATGGATCGGCTCCCAGGCGGCGTCGGGACCGGAGGTCAGCGCCTGCATCGCGATCGGGCCGGGCGCCAGCGGCGGCAGCGTCTGCACGACGTCGTCGACGAAGTCGCGCTTGCCGGTGGCGTAGACCCAGTCCTCGGCGAACACCAGCTGCAGCGAGCGCACGATGTCGCCTTCCAGCCGCAGGTGCAGGTCGCGGTAGGCGTCGCTGCGGACGCGTTCGTTCTCCTCGTCGGTGATGTTGATGCCGCCGGTGAAGCCGATGCGGCTGTCGATCACCGCGATCTTGCGGTGCGTGCGCATGTTCAGCCACGGCCGCGACCAGAAACGCCAGAAGCGGGTGGGGTGGAACCACGCCACTTCACCGCCGGCCTCGACCAGCGGCGCGAGGAACGCGCGGCTGCACGCGCCCGAACCGATCGCGTCGAGCAGCAGCCGCACCTTCACGCCGCGGCGCGCGCACCCGACCAGCGCGTCGCGCAGGGCGCCGCCGCTCGTGTCGGGCGTGTAGATGTAGTACTCGAGGTGGACCTGGTGGCGGGCGCCGTCGATCGCTTCGATCAGCGCGTCGTAGGTCGCGGCACCGTCGACCAGGAAACGCACGTCGCGCGCGGTGCTGGGCGCGAGGCCGGTCGCGGCGTGCGCCAGCGTCGCCAGTTCCTGCGCATCGGGCGAATCGGCGTCGATGCCGCCGCTGCTGCCCAGCGCGTCGGCCTGCAGCCGGCTGCGCGCGCGGCGCAGCTTGTGGCGGCGGATCTTCTGCGGCCCCAGCAGGTAGTAGATGGCGAAGCCGACATACGGCAGCAGCGCCAGGCCCAGCAGCCAGCTGAGCGTCGCGACCGGCTCGCGCTTCTGCAGGATGATCCATCCGCCCAGCCAGACCACGTAGAACAGCCAGCCGGCGACGAGGGCCCAGGCCAGTTGCGGACCGAAGCCCGGCCACGCGTGCAGCCAGTCCCACAGTGCGTACATTGGATTCTCCGTCGCAGCGCCTGCGAACCCCGTGCGCGCTAGCCTACCCGTATGGCACACGGCGGCAAACTCGGCCCTGCGACCCACAACCTGCTGCGCGACGCGCCGCTGAAGGGGCGGGGCGCCGCCTCGTACGTGCGCGGCCGCTTCGAGAAGACCGTGGCCGAGGCCGAGGACGACGGCTGGGGCTCGGTCTACGCCGGCGACGAAGACGGCACACCCGCCGTGCAGGCGCCGCCCACGCAGGTCACCGAGGAGCGCGCGCGCAGCATCGTCAGCCGCAATACGTCGCCGGACATCGCGTTCTCGCAGTCGGTCAATCCGTACCGCGGCTGCGAGCACGGCTGGACATGGCGGTGGATCTGGCGCAGCCGCTGCCGCCGCTGCGTGGTGCGTGACTTCGACCACCGTGAAGTTCCGCAGCATGGGGTCATGATCCGCTGCGGCGTGCGCGCGATGATCTGACTGCGGCTCCCGCTGGCCGCGCTGCGCACCGCATGGCACGCGCGGTCAGGCGACGCAAACGACGGTGGCGTGCCGTGGCCCGGCGACGCCGCTCTTGCCGTATGTTCTGCCATCGCCCGCACGTTCGCCCGGGCCCGAGGACATCGCATGCCCCTGTTCGCCTCCCTGACCCGCGCCGGCCTGCTCGCGGCCCTCACCATGCTGTCCCCCCGCCGGGCGCAGACCCCCCCGGCGGCCCCCCC
>JBQCJG010000079.1:0-5461 GCA_051952955.1 Lysobacteraceae bacterium
GCGGCATGTCGGGCTGCGGCATGCGCGGTGGTGCAGGCGTGCGGACCGGCGGCGGCCACGCGGGCGGCGCGTCCGCCGCAGCGCCGGTGGACGCGTCGTCGTCGACGGGCACGAGGGGCAGGGGGCCGGTCAGGCGCTCCTCCGCGGCTTCCATGCGATCTGCGATCGCGGCCGCCGCACCGTCGTCGTCGCCCGGCGGATGCCGCTGCCGCCACGCCAACGCCGCCTGGTAGGCCTCGTTGAGCCGCTGGAAGCCCTCCGGATCCTCGTCCGGCCGCACGGTCTTCAACCGCGCCGCGTAGGCGCGCTTGATCGCGCGCTCGTCGGCGTCGGGCGCGAGTCCCAGCAGGTGGAAGGCGGTCGGCATGCGTCGGCGATCCCGATCAGTGGCGGCCATCCATCAGGCGGGACAGCATCAGCAGCAAGATGATCGTGCCCAGCAGCCACAGTCCGAAAGTCCCTTCCTTGTGCGGCCGCGGCTTGCGCGCCGGATCGAACTTCAGCCGCGACCAGTCCTGCTGCGTGCCCGGCAGTGCGGATGGCCGCCAACCCTCGCGCCATGTCGACGCGCCCGAGAGTTCGGCCACGTCGCCCGCGTTCCAGGCCTGCGTTTCCTGCTGCTGGCCGTTGCTGCGCGCCTCGCGCCACAGCGCATGCAGCTCATCCCGCAGTGTGCGCACGGCGATGAAATCGTGGCCCGTGTGCAGGTCGTAGTAGCCGAAGCACTTCGCCAGCGTTTCGAAGTTGTGGTCGGCGACCGGCGGCCGCTCGTGCGTCATGGTCAGCAGCAGCGCGCGGCCGCAGCGGGCCTTGCCGTCGAGCGACCACAGCGACGCCTGCGCGTCGAGCCACGCGATCAGCGGCTGGTGGTCCCAGTTCGCGGCAAGCCGCAGGCAGTGCGCGATGTCGAAGCTCGCGTCTTCGGGTGCCGGCGCGACCGGCTCGGGGATCGGCGGTGGCGGCAACCGGCGAGGCCGTCGCGGCGGCGGCGTCGCATCCGGGGGTGAGGCTACCGGCGAAGCATCGGCCTCCGGCACGCCGGGCAGGGGGGCGGGCAGGCGTGGTGCCCGCGCGTCATCGCGGGCGGCGCAGTGTTGGAGCGCGGCCTGGTAGGCTTCGTTGAGCCGCTGGAAGCCTTCCGGGTCTTCGTCCGGACGCACGGTCTTCAGCCGCGCCGCGTAGGCGCGCTTGATCGCGCGCGCGTCGGCGTCGGGCGACAGGCCGAGGGCCGCGAACCCCCATGTCACATCGAGGTTTCCAGCATGTCCAGCGCTTCGGCGAACTGCGTCCGCTGGCGTGCGATCAGGCTGTTGTCCTGCGACTCCAGAGCCGAGCGGAAATGCACGATCCACTCCTGCAGACGGTCGCGCTCGTGCAGGAATTCCTCGTACATGCGCTCGGCGCGGGTCAGCAGCGCGATGTTCTCCTGCTGGTCGCGCGGATGCACCTTGAGATCGGCCAGCGCCGCGAGGCGCGCGCGGATCTCCTCCGGCGTCAGCAGACCCGGATTCTGTTCCAGCACCAGCTCGTGCTTGCGCTGGGTGGCGTGCTCGGTCACTTCCACCTGCAGCAGGCCGTTGATGTCGTAGGTGAAGCGCACGGTCACGCTGTTCTCGTCGCGCGAACGCCGCGGGTCCAGCAGGAGGCCGATCTCGCCCAGCTTGATGTTGTTCGCGACCAGCGGGTTCTCGCCCTGGTAGATGTCGATCGTCAGCCGTTCCTGGCGATCGTGCATCGGCGAGAAGGAATCCTCGCGGCTGACCGGCACCGTGCTGTTGCGCAGGATGATCGGGTGGAAGAACCCGGTCTGCACCTGGCCGTTGGCGTCGCGCTTGGCGACCTCGGTGCCCAGCGTGTACGGGCAGACGTCGGTGAGGATGATCTCCTCGAGCTTGGCGTCGCGCCGTTTCAGGCCCGAGGCCACCACCGCGCCGAGTGCGATCGCCTGGTCGGGGTTGATGTGGCGCAGCGGCAGCCGGCCGAACATGCGCGACACCAGCCGCGACACCAGCGGCATGCGGCTGGCGCCGCCGACCAGCACGATCTCGTCCAGCTGGTCCGGCTGCAGCCGCGCGTCGCGCATCGCGCGCTCGATCGGCCCGCGCATGCGCTGCACCAGCGGTTCGGCGAGCGACGCGAAGCGCGTTTCGTCGACGGTCCAGTCGTACTGCTTGTCGCCGATCTGCACCTGCAGCGTGCCTTCGCCGCTGCCCAGTTCGCGCTTGAGCTTCTCCATGCGCCGCCGCACCTGCGCCAGCTCCGCGGCCTTCAGCGCGCGCGCATGGAGCGAGGCATCGGCGAGGAACGCGTCCACCAGCACGTTGAGGAAATCCTCGCCGCCGAGGAAATTGTCGCCGGCGCTGGCGTGCACTTCGAACACATTGTCGAAGCATTCCAGGATCGACACGTCGAAGGTGCCGCCGCCGAGGTCGAACACCAGGAAGCGACCTTCGCCCTCGCGGTTCTGCAGGCCGTAGGCCAGCGCCGCCGCGGTCGGTTCGTTGATCAGTCGCTCCACGCGCACGCCGGCGATCTCGCCCGCGGCGCGCGTCGCCTTGCGCTGCGCGTCGGAGAAGTACGCCGGCACGCTGATCACCGCTTCCTCGACCTTCTCGCCGAGCGCGGCCTCCGCGTCGGCGATCAGCGCGCGCAGCACCAGCGCCGAGAGGTCCTCGGGCCGGAACGCGCGGTCGCCGAGGCGCGTCTCGCGCGGCGTGCCCATCCAGCGCTTGAACGCGGCCACGGTGGGCTGCGGATGGCTGATCAGCCGGTCGCGCGCGGACTGGCCGACGAGGATGCGGTCGCCGTCGACGCTGACCACCGACGGCGTCAGCAGATCGCCGAGCGCGTTGGGGAACAGGACCGGGCCGTCTTCGCGATACGCGCCGACGAGGGAATGCGTGGTGCCGAGGTCGATGCCGACGATCATGGACGATGGGAAGTTGGGCGAAAGGAAGGAGAGGCCGAAGCGCGGGCGCGGAGCAAGCGCGGACGGTCAGGGCGGTGCGTCGCAGGCGCGGAAGTCGCGCACGCGGGACAGGCGCGGCGACAGCGCGCGCGCGCCGGCGAGCTCGCTGTCGTCGATCAGCAGCAGGACGTCGTCGATGCGCAGCTCGGCGCTGGCTTCCCAGCAGGTGGCGTCCGCGAGCTCCGGCGGCGGCGCCAGCGCCAGTGTGCCGTCGGGCCGGTCGAGCACGATGCGTTCCAGTGCGCGCATCGCCGGCGTGCGCGTCGCGGCCGGCGCGGAGGAACGCCGATCGGGCAGGAACGCCAGTTCCCAGCCGGGGTTGGGTTCGTAACGCACGCGGCCCTGCAACGTCAGCCGGCCCTGCAGCAGCAGCGCGCCGTCGATGCCCAGCGCGTCCGCGCGATCGAGGTCGATGCGTTCGCTGCGCGGATCGAGTTCGCGATAGCCGAGGTCGTCGTCGACCGACAGCCCGCGCGCGGCGACCACGCGCAGCCCGCGCGGCAGCGTCGCATGCAGTCGCTTCAGCGCCTTGCCTTCGTGGCAGGCGGTCGTGCCCGCATCGCCCACGCCTTCCAGCGCCTGCGCGAGGCGCGCGCAGGGCGAAGGGCCGGCAGCGAACGCCGGGCCTGCGGCGAACACCAGGTTCAGGAGCATGAGGCTCGCGAACAGGCGGTCCGGGAACACGATTCCGCGCGCGCGCATCGGGATCTCCTACATCCGGAACACGCCGAAGCGCGCCGGTTCGATCGGGGCGTTGAGCGACGCCGACAGCCCGAGGCCGAGCACGCGGCGAGTGTCGGCGGGATCGATGATGCCGTCGTCCCACAGCCGCGCGGTGGCGTAGTACGGATGGCCCTGGGTTTCGTACTGGTCGCGGATCGGCGTCTTGAAGGCGTCCTCGTCTTCCGCGCTCCACGCCCTGCCGGCGGCTTCCAGACCGTCGCGCTTCACCGTCGCCAGCACGCTCGCGGCCTGCTCGCCGCCCATCACGCTGATGCGCGCGTTCGGCCACATCCAGAGGAAGCGCGCGCCGTAGGCGCGGCCGCACATCGCGTAGTTGCCGGCGCCGAAGCTGCCGCCGATGACGACCGTGAACTTCGGCACGCTGGAGCACGCGACCGCGGTGACCATCTTCGCGCCGTCCTTCGCGATGCCGGCGTTCTCGTACTTGCGGCCGACCATGAAACCGGTGATGTTCTGCAGGAACACCAGCGGGATGCCGCGCTGGTTGCACAGTTCGATGAAGTGCGCGCCCTTCAGCGCGCTCTCGGCGAACAGGATGCCGTTGTTGGCGACGATGCCCACCGGGTAGCCGTGCAGGTGCGCGAAGCCGGTGACCAATGTCTTCGCGTAGCGCGCCTTGAATTCGTCGAAGTCCGAACCGTCGACGATGCGCGCGATCACTTCGCGGATGTCGAACGGCCGGCGGGTGTCCTTCGGCACGATGCCGTACAGCTCCTCGGCCGGATACAGCGGTTCGGCGCTCGCGCGCGTCGCGACGGGCACCACCTTGCGGCGGTTGAGGTTGCCGACCAGCGTGCGCGCGATCTGCAGCGCGTGGCGGTCGTCCTCGGCGAAATGGTCGGCCACGCCCGACACGCTGGTGTGCACGTCGGCGCCGCCGAGCGCTTCGGCATCGACCACTTCGCCGGTCGCGGCCTTCACCAGCGGCGGGCCGCCGAGGAAGATCGTGCCCTGCTCCTTCACGATGACGCTTTCGTCACTCATCGCCGGCACGTAGGCGCCGCCGGCGGTGCAACTGCCCATCACCACCGCGATCTGCGGGATGTTCTCCGCGCTCATGCGCGCCTGGTTGTAGAAGATCCGACCGAAGTGCTCGCGGTCGGGGAACACCTCGTCCTGCAGCGGCAGGAACGCGCCGCCGGAATCGACCAGATAGATGCACGGCAGCCGGTTTTCCTGCGCGACCTGCTGCGCGCGCAGGTGCTTCTTCACCGTCATCGGGAAGTAGGTGCCGCCCTTCACCGTGGCGTCGTTGGCGACGATCACCACTTCGTTGCCCATCACCCGGCCGATGCCGCAGACCATGCCGGCGGCGGGCGCGGCGTCGTCGTACATCCCTTCGGCGGCCAGCGGCGCGATCTCCAGGAACGGCGAGCCCGGATCGAGCAGGGCATCGATGCGTTCGCGCGCCAGCAGCTTGCCGCGCTCGGTGTGCTTCGCGCGCGCCTTCTCGCCGCCGCCGAGGGCGGCCCGCGCAAGGCGCGATTCGAGTTCGGCGACGAGCGCCCGGTGGTAGGCCGCGTTGTCGCGGAAGTCCTGGGACTGCGGATCGAGTCGGGTGCTCAGGGCGGGCATGACGCGGCGTGGCTCATCGACGAGGCCGACAAGAATACCCTGCGTGCGCGGATCGATCGTCGTGACGGATGGGACGGGCGCCGCACCCGCCCGGCAGGCGCCGGCGAAACGCCGACGGCCCGCCGGCGGGCGGGCCTTCGCAGCGCCGGGTGCCGCACGTGCGGCACTCGGAGC
>JBQCJG010000080.1:0-7203 GCA_051952955.1 Lysobacteraceae bacterium
AGCTGCCGGGCGCCAGGCCGACGACCTCGAACACGGCGACGCTCGGGTTGTTGGCGGTCGAGGGGGTCCATCCGCCGTAGCACTCGCCGATCTGGCCGTAGTCGTAGGCATAGGTGTCGACGTAGCAGCTGAGCTGGGCGCCGGACACGTCGCCGGCGTGCGCGGCGGGGGCAGGGAGCAGCAGCGAGGCCCCGAGGGCGGCGGAAGCGGCGAGGGAAAGCAGGGTGGATCGCATGGTGAAACTCCTTTTTCGCGATGAGGGAAACGGTTCCGTTCGATGTCCCGCACGCGGCGGCCGACAGGGCGCCACCGCCGCGCATGGGCGCGGCGCGGCGGATCGGACGACAGCGCGTGCGATCCCCTGCACGAACGCCAGCGCGATCCACCGGCGCAGAGGATCATGCCGTGCGCTCGTCCGCCCTGCCATGCCCGTGTCCGCAGAAACGACGACGGCCCGGTTGCCCGGGCCGTCGTGTTTTATCGTGTGGCCGATGCTCAGGCCGCGAACAGCGCCTTCATCTTCTTCAGCGCGTTCGCCTCGATCTGGCGGATGCGCTCGGCCGAGACGCCGTACTGGTCGGCCAGCTCCTGCAGCGTGACCTTGCTGTCGGGCTCCAGCCAGCGGCGCTTGACGATGTCGCGCGAGCGGGCGTCGAGCTTGGCGAGGCCCTCGCGCAGCAGGTCGAGCTGGTCGGCTTCGCTGTCGGCGGTCTCGTAGGCCTGCGCCGGGTCTTCGCCTTCGGCGACGAGGTAGGCCGAAGGCGCCGGCGGGGCGTGGTCGTCGTCCGCGTCGTCCGGGGCGTCGAAACCGATGTCGCGGCCCGACAGGCGCGCTTCCATCTCCAGCACTTCGCGCTCGGACACGTTCAGATCCCTGGCGACCGTGCGGACTTCCTCGGCGTTGAGCCAACCCAGGCGGGTCTTGCTGCGGCGCAGGTTGAAGAACAGCTTGCGCTGCGCCTTCGTGGTCGCGACCTTCACGATGCGCCAGTTCTTGATGATGAACTCGTGCATCTCGGCGCGGATCCAGTGCACCGCGAACGACACCAGGCGCACGCCGATCGCGGGATCGAAGCGCTTCACCGCCTTCATCAGGCCGATGTTGCCTTCCTGGATGAGGTCCGACAGCTGCAGGCCGTAACCGTTGTAGCCGCGGGCGACGTGGACCACGAAGCGCAGGTGCGACAGCACCAGCTCGCGGGCGGCGTCGAGGTCGTTCTGTTCGTGGTAGCGCCGGGCGAGGGCCTGCTCGTCCTCGGCCGACAGGACCGGGATCTGGTGCACGGCGCCGACGTAGGCCTCGAGCGAGCCGAGCGCGCTCAGGCCGTTCAACGCGGGGACCGGCAGGCTGTTGGGAATCAGGGCGGTGGGAGCGTTGGTCTGGTTCATGGTCATGGATGTTAGCAGTCGGGTCCTTGGAGTGCTAAAGCCGCCGGGAGTTCCCTGTGTTCCATTCATGGGACGGAAAGCCCGGCGGTCGGCTCGGCTTTCCGTCCATGGTGTTTCCCGAAGACGCGGAATCCCTCAATCGGGGGCCACGACGCGCGTTCGATTGTTCAAGGTGGGGCAAGCCGATGCGGCCGGCATGTGCGGTTCGGCAGGGGGCCGGCCGGCTTTAAGCCGGGCTTAAGTCTGGCGGCACAGCGTGGAGCCTTCGCCCGGGGACTGCCGCCATTCGCTTTCCCGCCTTGTCCCGCCTGACCGTCTTCGGCGTGCCGGCCGCCGGCTGTGGCCGCGGGGCTGCGCTCCTTGCCGTGGATGCGTCGGCCGATCCCGCGCTGACGGCGCAGGCCCGGGCGCTGTTCCGGCCGATTCCCGACCGGGCGCGGGATCCGGAGGGGCGAGCTTGTGACGCCCCAGAAGATCGTGTGCGACAGCCAGCCGTACTTCGACGGCCGCCCGTCCTCGAGCGACGCCATGAGTGGCGACACGGATTGCAGCGTCGGCATGGGCGGCAGCCTCGATGGCGTGCCGACGTCGATCGGCCACGGCTTCGAACGCGGTGCGCTGACGCCGGGCGGAGGCTTCGAGGGCCGCGGCCTCGGCGTGCGGCTGCGGGTGCCGGATCGCGCGTGATCGACGGCCGGTGACCGGCAGGCGTCAGTCCCCGTCGCGCGGCGAGAGATCGATGCCGATCCAGCGGCCGTCGCCCTGCAGGCGTTCGGCGCGCAGGTAGTGATGCCGGCGCACCGTGTCGGGACGCACGTCGGCGTTGACCGGATCGCCCCACAGCGACAGCCGGAACCCGAGCCGCACCAGCGCCTGCAGCAATGCGCGGAAACGCTCGGGATCCGCGGTCACGTGCGCGTCGACGTCGCCCGGCAGCGGCGTGCCCGCGGCGGGATCGCCTTCCTGCCACGCCAGGAAGCTGCCGTGCACGCGCAGGTCGTGGCCTTCGTCGCGCAGGTGCCGCAGCAAGACGCGTGCGCCGTCGATGTCCAGCAGCGGCCGGCGCTTGCGGAACACGAGCGCATGTTCGTGGCTGCGATCGGTGCGCGCCGGGTCGTCGCCGGTCGATGGCGTTGCCTCGCGCGCGGGATACAGCAGCACGTGTTCCTCGCAGGGTTCGAACAGGCTGCCGAGCAGCCGCGCCAGCTCCCATGCCTGCGGCACCGTGCGATCGCCGAGCCGCGCGTTCTGCACCATCGCGATGCAGTGGCCGCCGTCGGGCAGCGCGTCGCGCACGGCGTGGAAGATCGCGCGCATCGCCATCAGGTACATCGCGAAATCCGGCGCGCGGTACAGCTGGCCGGCGCGCGCATCGCCGGGCCAGTCGCAGCCGAAGTAGGGCACGTTGGTCAGGCACAGGTCGATGCGCGCATCGAAGCGCCGGTGCGGCAGCGTGCCGCATAGGATCTCCGCGTCGACGCCATGCCGCTGCAGGCGCTCGCGGGCGAGCGCGGCGCGATCCGGATCGATCTCCATGCCGAGCCCGCGCCGCCCTTCCCGCGACGCCGCCAGCAGCGTCGTGCCGAAGCCGCAGAACGGATCAAACACGACATCGCCGGGTCGAGAGAACGCGCGCACGAACGGCCGCATCTGCGACACCCAGCCGCAGTCGCGGCCGAGCAGCGGATCGCGCTCGCGCAGGTCGTCCGGCAGCGCGAGGCCGGGCGGATCGGGTTCGAGCATCAGCCAGCTGCGCGACGTCATGCCGAGGCGTCCCACAGCACGTCGCGGTCCGGCGACCAGCCGCCGCAGAGGCGACCGTCCGCATGGAACACGAGCTTGTACAGCGCGCCGGACGCGTGGCGGGCATGCATCCGCACGTAGTCGGACGCCTCGAACACCACGTCGAACCCGTCGCGATGGCGCAGCCGCAGGTTGTCGAAGTAGTAGCCGGCGGTGCGCTCGACCGGCGTGAGCGTCGCGCGCAGCGGTGACGCGAACACCGCGTCGACCAGCGCCGGCATCGGTACTCGCGCAGTGTCGAGATACCGCCGCGTCGCGTTGTCGCGGTAGGCGTCGTCGAGCCGCGAGAACTCGCGGAAGATCACCGTGTCGGCGCCGAGCGTCGCCGCCCAGCGCAGGTACGCGGCGATGCCGTCGGCATCGTCGATGCCGCCGCGCTGCACGAGGCACACCAGCCGCAGCGGGATGCGGTCGCGCAGCCGGCGCGCGACCGTGGCGAAGACAGTGCCGTCTGTGATCGGTTCGCCGGGCCGGAAGCGCATGATTGTTTGATTGCGCACAGCGTCGGGATGGTGGCGCGACAGCTCCACCCAAGACAGCCCGAAGCGCGAGAACGCGTCGAGCAG
This sequence comes from Lysobacteraceae bacterium, assembly GCA_051952955.1. Taxonomy (GTDB): domain Bacteria; phylum Pseudomonadota; class Gammaproteobacteria; order Xanthomonadales; family Xanthomonadaceae; genus Lysobacter_I. The sequence continues at coordinate 3,759 of JBQCJG010000080.1, forward strand.
CGTGTCGCCCCGGGCCTGCGCGAAGCCCGCGCCGTTGCTGTACAGCACGCGTTCGTCGACCGGTACGCCGTCGCGCGCGGCGGCGTCCAGCGTGTCGAGCATGCGCAGGCACCAGTCCGCGTCGTCGGTGGTTTCCAGTCCCGACAGCGAGTACGACAGCGGCAGGCCGCGCAGCTGCGCCAGCGCGCCGCGCAGCGCGTCGAAGTAATCGACGGCCGGGCGCAGCGTCGCCGACGCGCGACCCGCGTCGGTCTGACGCAGGTTCTCCGAACAGAACGTGCAACGCGCCGAACACGGCCGCGCCGACGCGTAGGGCGTGAAGGTGATCGGCTGCGCGACGCGATAGGGTCGGCCGCCGATGACGTGCGACACCCAGCGCGTCGCATCGTCGTCGGGCGGCAGGCGCCGTCGCAGCGGAAGCGCCGCGGCGTCGTCGACTGCGATGGCGTCCATGTTCAGAGCCGTTCGGCGTCGGCGCGGGCGCGGATCTCGTCGAACGTCCAGTCGCGCACCAGTCGGCCGTTCTCCCATACCGTTTCCATCGCGTCGTCGAAGCCGGCGGGCTTCCCGACCTCGGCCAGCGACGCCGCCTCCGGCGGCACCGGCACGGTGCGGAAGCTGCCGTACTCGCGATGGCGCAACAGCGTCATGCGCCCGCGCTTGCTCTGCTTGCCCTTGTCGGTGACCGGGTCCTTCCACACGTCGATCCAGCGGCCGTCGACGCGCGCGGCCGAGCACTTCAGCGCGAATTTCTGGGTGTCGCGGTTGAGCTGCTGCAGCAGCGCGCCGCCCATGCCGAAGGCGACGTTGTCGGTGGCGAAGCCGGCGCTGGTCACGCGCTCGAGAATCGCGCGGATGCTGGTCGGGTTGATGCCGTCGCCCTGGATCACGCGGACGTGGTTGAGCACCTTGAAACCCTTGCCGTTGACGGTGTGGCCGAAGGCTTCGTCCAGCAGTTCGAGGCATTCATGCACCACGGCCACCGGATCGCCCGAGTCGGGGCGGATGACGACCGTCGCGCCGGAGGCGATCACTTCGTCCTTCAGCGTCCTGCCCCAGTGCTCGCGGATGGCGTGGAAGATGTCGTAGCTGTCCGACACCACGGCGACGATCGCGCCGGGCTTCGCGAACTGCGCGAGCATGTTGCGGTAGGCGTCGACCTCGCGCTCGCGGCCCCAGCTGGTGATGGTGCTGTGTTCGGCGGCGGGGATCGAGAAGCCGGCCATCGGTGCGTGGTAGAACGCGCGCGCCGCCAGCAGGCCCGACACGGTGTCGGTGCCGAGGAAATTGACGAGGTGCGCGCAGCCGCCGATCGCCGCCGATTCCGCGCTGGACACGCCGCGCGCGCCGAAGTCGTGCAGCTTGAACGGCAGCTGCCCGGCCGGGTCGTCGCTGGTGCGTTCGAGGAACTGGCGGATCGTCTGCTTCGCGTGCCAGCTGATCGTCGCGACCGTCACCGGGTACCATACCCGCAGCAGCAGCGTTTCGAGGTACGACGGCACCCAGTACGCCTGCGCGTCCGTGGATTCGATCGTCACCAGCGCCTGGTGCGTCGGCACCACGCTGCCTTCGGGCACGGCGCGGATGCGCACCGGCAGGTGGCCGCCGAGTCGGTCGACGATGTCGCGCCAGCCGGCTTCGTTGAACGGCTCGCCGTGCGCGGCGTAGAGATCGCGCGCCTCGTCGATGTCGGCGTGGGCGATCGGCCGGCCGAGGTGCTGCTTGAGGATCGCCTGCAGCCCGAAGAACACGGTGCGGTCGTACATGCCGCCGCGCGATTCGACGTAGAAGAATGCGGCATCGGTGCCGGGCGGGTACTGCAGCCAGTGGCTGGCCTTGTAGCTGTCGGTGTTGAGCAGGACGTTGTCGAGGTTCAGCGGATGGGACATGACGGGAAGCTCCTTCGCGTCGAGGGGAACCGGCGGTCTGTCCGCCGGCGGGCGGTCGCGGGATGGATAAGTGAAGTCAGCCGCGGCCGAGGAAGAATTCGAGGATGTGCAGATGGTCCTCGAACAGCTGCGGACCCATCTCCAGCGCCTGGCTGACCGGCACCCAGCGCGCCTTGTCGGCGTCGTCGCCGCCGCGCACGTCGGGCAGGTCGCCGGCCGGGAAATCGAAGTGGAAGGCGTGGGTGATCGTGCGCCCGCGCAGGCTGCGTTCGGGATGGTCGAACACGTGGGCGTGCCGCAGCGAACCCTTCAGCACGCGCTCCGGCAGCTTCAGCCGGGTCTCCTCGCGCAGTTCGCGCAGGCAGGCGTGCAGCAGGGTTTCGTCCTGGCCCACGAAGCCGCCCGGCAGCGCCCACAGGCCCTTGCCGGGCGCGGCGCGGCGACGCACCAGCAGCACATGGCCGGAATGCACGACCACCGCGTCGACGGTGACGAAGGTCGGCGCGTACGGCGCATCGGCCCACGCGGCGCGGTACTGCTCGATGAAGCGGTATTCCTCGACCAGCTGCGCGAACGCGGGCGAACTCTTGCGGAAGGCGTCGAGCATGTCGAACACCGGGCCGGGCACGTTCGCGCGCACCAGCATCAGGCCGCCGTGGCTGTCGAGGCGGTTGGCCTCGAACAGGTAGCGCCGCAGTTCGGTGGCCGAGAGCGTTTCGGTCTGGGCGACGTCGATCAGCGGCCACTGCGGGAATTCGCGCAGGTAGTAGCTGCTCGCGTCCTTGTCCTGGCCGACCAGGCCGATGCGCGCGTCGGCGCTGCCGCCGTCGGCCTTCACCGCCGCGGCGACGGTGCGCTGCACGGCGGCGATCCACTGGCTCTCGTTGTAGAGATGATCGCGCAGCGGACGCACGATCAGCCGGTCGCCGGCATCGGCGAGCGCGCCCTGGATCATCACCGTGCGTTCGGCGACGGTCCACGGATTCCTGATCGTGCGGGGGGTGTCGGCCGAGCCGACGAGGAAGATCAGCTTGCGTGCGCGGGCCAGTGCGTGGCGGGCGACGGCGGCGTGGCCGTTGTGGAACGGCTCGAAGCGGCCGATGAAGACGAGATAGTCGAGCGCGTCGCGCTCGCGGGTGTCGCTGCGTTCCATGAGGCTCCCTCACGGTGATGGTGATCGGCGCCGGGTCTGTCCCGTCGCCTGCGTGGAATGCTACGCCGATGGCCGGTGGCGTCAAGCGACGCGGCCATCGGCGATGACCCGCGGCGAAGGATCAGGGCGCCGCCGCCTTGCCCGTGCAGCCCGCCGTGAAATCCAGCGGTGCCTTGCGCAGGGTCGTGTCGACGTCGGCGAGGCCGAGCACGCTGTGGAAGAAGTGGTCGTGCGACATCGGCTGGTTGGCGCGGGCGCGGATGCAGGCGACGTCGAGGCCGCGGCGCGTGGCGAAGCGATCGGACACCCACAGCTGCATCGGCACGCGGGTCTGCTGGTCGGGCGCGATCGCGTACGGCGCGCCGTGCAGGTACAGGCCGTGTTCGCCCAGCGATTCGCCGTG
>JBQCJG010000081.1:0-11817 GCA_051952955.1 Lysobacteraceae bacterium
CCAGCGCCTGTCGATCCCCGGCACCGGCGCGGTCGAAAGCCTCAACGTGGCGGCGGCGACGGCGGTGCTGCTGGCGGCGTGGGCGCGGCGTCGCTGAGCACGGCGGCGTCGACGTTCGTGCCGGCCGCGGGCGTCGCAGGCCGGCGCCGCATCACGCCATCCGCTGGATCACCTGCAGCACCGTCTCGTAGTCCTTCGCCTTCTCCGGCTCGCGCAGCATCGCCGCGAGCGTGGCGGCGAGCGCGGCTTCCTGCAGCAGATGCACGCGGGCCTCGTGTTCGCTGCGGTCGATCGTGCGCAGCGCGTGCGCCATCGTGTCGACGGCCGCATGCAGGCCGGCGATGAAATCGTCGTTGCTGCCCAGCACGGTCTCGTTCACGAAGGTCACCGCGTCCCGGATCTGCTGCGGAATGTCCGCCGCGCCGGCATCGCCTGTGGGCCGATCGGTCGCGGCGGCAGGCGCAGCTGCGACCTCGGCCGCCGACTCGGGCGCCGCCGCCATCGCCTTCGGCGCAGCCTGCAGGCGGGAGGCATTGAGCCCGGTCAGCAGGCTGGCCAGGTTGTCGGCGACGCCGGTTTGCGCGACTTTCTCGGTCGCGCCGGCCGCGGCGGTGGTGTCGACGCTGTAGATCTGCATCACGCCCTGGTTCGCGGCTGCCTGCGCCAGCGTGTTCTGCTGTTGCTGCGCGGCCACGGCGTTCTCGAACAGGAGGCCGGTCGAGTGCGCGATCGCCTGGTAGAGGCTGCCCATCGCCATGGCCGGCGATTCGGCGATGACCTTGGCGTTGGCCTGGGTGATCGCATCGGTGATCTGCGAATTGACGGCGGTCGGGAATGCCATGGGTCTGTCCTTGATCCGGTGATGAGGAAAGTGGGCGTGCGGTGCGGCGCTCAGGGTGCCGCGGGATCCGCCGGCCTGGGCGCGCTGCCGAAGACTCCTTCGGCCGAGGCGGCGAGGTAGGCGAACACCGCGTAGGCGGCGGCGTTCTGCGCCAGCGCGTCGGGGTCGATCTTGTCGAGCGTGTCGTCCGGCGTGTGGTGCAGGTCGAAATAGTCGGTGCCGTCCTGCGACAGCGCGGCCCAGGCTGCGCCCTCGGCGGCGATGGCGCCGACGTCCGACGCCGGATGGCCGCCGGCCACGGCGTCGATGCCCAGCGGCTTCAGCGCTTCGGCGATGCGCGCGGCGGCGGCCTGCGCCTGCGGCGGTGCGCTGGTGGCGAAGGCGTAGATGCGGCCGGCGCCGAAATCGCTCTCGGCCACCATCTGGTGCTTCGCGATGTTCGGCTTCTGCGCATCGGCGTAGGCCTTGCCGCCGTACAGGCCCTGCTCCTCGTTGGCGAATGCGATCACCCGGATCGTGCGCGGCGGACGCTGCGCCTTCGGCAACTGCGCGATGAGACGGCCGGCGCCCATGCCGATCGCGACGCCGGCGCCGTCGTCGATCGCGCCGGTGCCGAGGTCCCAGGAATCGAGGTGGCCGCCGATGACGACCACTTCGTCGCGCAGCTTGCGGTCGCGGCCGGTGACTTCGCCGATCACGTTGTACGAGGTCGCGGTGCCGTCCCAGCCGCAGTCCAGCGCGACGCGGATGCGCACTGATCCGCCCAGCGCGACGAGCCGCGCGAGCTGCTCGGCGTCGGGCACCGACAGCGCGGCCGACGGGATCGGCGTCAGGCCGTCGTCGAAGCGGGTGATGCCGGTGTGCGGGTTGCGGTGGTGGTCGGTGCCCGCCGAACGCATCACGTAGGCCGCGGCGCCGGCGCGGATCGCCGCCGACGGGCCGCGGGCGCGGACCTTGCTGCCTTCGCCGTAGCCGGCGCCGTCGCGGGCGCGCGCCATCATGTAGTCGACGAACGCGATCCTGCCGGCGAGCGAGCCCGCGGGCGCGGCCTCCAGCGCGGCGAGGTCGGCGAAGCGCACCACCTCGCCTTCGACGGTGCCGCCCGGGCTGCCGCCGAGTGCGGTCAGGTGCAGCGGCTGCGCGTTCGCGCCGAGCACGGCACCGGATTCGCCGCGGCGCTCCCACTTCGGGAAGGTGACTGCCTGGCGCCAGACCTTGTCGTAGCCCAGCGCGCGGAACTGCGCTTCGGCCCAGGCCACGGCGCGGGCGTCGGCCTCGCTGCCGGCGAGGCGCGGGCCGACTTCGGTGGTCAGCGATTCGACCGTGTCCCACGCGGTGCGGTCGCGCAGCGCGGTCTCGCGCAGCTGCGCCGCGGTGGCCATCGCCGCGTCCGGGATGCGGGTCTCGGGCGGCGATGCGGCGCCGGCGGCGGAGGACGTCGCCGCGAGGGCGACGGCGAGGGACCACGACAGCTTCTGACGCATCGACGCTTCTCCCGGCCGGTGTTCCGGCGCACGAAAACACGGAAGCCGCGAGCGTAGCAGCCCGCGGCTTCAAGGGCCTCTGCCATCGGTCCCGGGATCGGTGCGGGCGGGACGTCGGCGTTGCGCGCGTCAGCGCTTCATCAGGTCGCGGATCTCGCGCAGCAGCAGCACGTCTTCCGGCGGCGCGGCCGGGGCAGGCGCGGCTTCGGGCCGGCGCATGCGGTTGATCGCCTTGACGACGAGGAAGATCGCGAACGCGAGGATCACGAACTGGACCAGCGCGTTGAGGAAATCGCCGACACCCAGCACCACCGCGGGCACTTCCTTGCCGGCGGCGTCGACGCCGGCTTCCTTGAGCGTGATCGCGATCTTCGAGAAGTCCACGCCGCCGATCAGCAGCCCGACCGGCGGCATGATGATCTTCGCCACCAGCGCATCGACGATCTTGCCGAACGCACCGCCGATGACCACGCCCACGGCGAGGTCGACGACGTTGCCCTTCATCGCGAATTCCCTGAATTCCGACATCATGCCCATGACGACTGCGCTCCCCGGAGATGGATGTGGGCGCAGTCTATCGCCGCGGTCGCGGCCCGTGGACGCGGGCCGGGCTTTTCGTCGGCGCGGCAGGCCGGCGGACGGGCCGCCGGGCGCGGGCGTCAGCGCGGCGGTGCGATCCGGCAGGTCAGCGCCAGCACGTCGTCGAGCGTGGCTTCGCAGACGTCGCCCGGCTGCAGCGCTGCGACGCCCGCCGGGGTGCCCAAGAAGACCAGGTCGCCGGCCTTCAGCGCGAACAGCTTCGACAGCTCGTGCAGGATGTCCGGCACGTCCCAGATCAGCTGGTCCAGCGTCGACTGCTGGCGCAGCGTGCCGTTGACGAGCAGCGACAGCGTGCGCGGGCCGAGCGCGCCGATCTCGTCGGCCGGCCGCAGCGCCGAGATCGGCGCGGATTCGTCGAACGCCTTGGCGATGTCCCCCGGCAGGCCCTTGGCCTTGGCCGCGGCCTGCAGGTCGCGGCGGGTGAGGTCCAGGCCGATGCCGTAGCCGAACACCAGCGCGCCGGCGTTTTCGGGATCGAGCACGCCGGGCGGCGCGTCCTCGCCCAGCGCGACCACCAGTTCGATCTCGTGGTGCAGGTCCTGCGTGCCGGACGGATAGGCGGCGTCGGCGCCGTCGATCACCAGCGCGTCGGCGGGCTTGGTGAAGAACACCGGCGTGCCGCGGTCGGCCTTCGAGGCGGGGACGGCGGCGCCCATCTCGCGGGCGTGGTCGGCGAAGTTGCGGCCGACGCAGAAGATGCGGCGCACCGGGAAATCGCCGGAGACGGCACGGCCGCGCACGGGCACGCGCACGACGGCGGGCGGCGGGAGGAGATCGCGAGGGGAATCGTTCATGCCCGCATGATCGCGCGGGCGCGGGCGTGGCGTCGAGTGGCCGCGGCGGGTCGATCAGCGACCGACGGTCAGCGCCGGCCGGCGCACGACGCGGTACTGGCCTTCCAGCGGCGCGCCTGCGGCCAGCGGCTTGTTGCGCTGCTTCCAGAGGCGATACAGCAGGCCGGCGGTGAGCATCGCCGCACCGATCGCCAGACCGAACAGCAGCAGCACCGCGAGCACGGCGACGCCGAACAGCGTGAGCACCACGCGCAGCACGCGATGGCGAGGTTTGCGCGGCGCGAAGAAGGCGTCGAAACGGCGGCGATGGCGGGACGAACGGAACGCGAACATGCGGGCGTCTCGTGACACACTAGGGCGGCCAGCGGCCAGTGGCCGCAGTATCGGACGGCCCATGACGGATGGTGTGAGGACTTCGTTAAACCCGGGCGTGACCTCCGGCACGGAGGCGTCGCCGCTGATCGCACTCTCTGCGCTGCAGGACGGCGTGCCGGCCGAAGCCGAAGCGGTCGTCGACGGGAGCGCCGAATCGCTGATCCTGCTGCGCCGCGGCGGCCAGGTCCGGGCCTGGCTCAACATCTGCCCGCACGCCGGACGCCGCCTCGACTGGGCGCCCGGCCGCTTCCTGCTGTCGAAGGGCCAGTTCGTCTGCGCCGCGCACGGTGCCACGTTCGAACCCGACGCCGGCCTGTGCGTCGCCGGTCCCTGCCGGGGCCAGTCGCTGCGCGCGGTCGCGGTGAGGGTGGTCGGCGACGGCGTGTTCCTCGCGACGCCATCAGGCCCGCCGTCATGACGCCCGTTGCCCGCGTGCTCGCGCTGTCGCTGCTGCTGGCGATGCCCGCGGCGTCCTTCGCCGACGGCCCGACGACCGCGACCCCTGCACCCGCCGTCGCGACGCCGGCATCCATCGCGCCCGCACCCGCCTGCTTCAGCGCGCGAGAGGTGCGCGAGGCGCGACAGAGCGATGCGCGCACGCTGGTCGTCCGCCTGAACGACGAAAGCCGCTGGCGTCTCGCGCTCGGCGAAGGCTGCCCCAACGCGCTGTGGTCGGACCAGCCGCGCCTGCTCAGCCCGCACGGCCGGGTCTGCGCCGGCGGTGCTGCGTGGCTGGATCGCGGCGACCGCCGTTGCGCCGTCCTCGACGTCGCCCGCATCGATGCCAGCGAATACGCCGACCATGCCCTGCGGGCCCGCAACAGGCAGGCCACGGCGGATGATCTGGACACGATCGTCGTCCGCGGCAAGCGCGTGCGCGGTTTCGTCGGCAGCACGGCGTACTGCGTCGACGCCCGCCACGTCCGCGGCTGGCGCGACGACGGCAGCGACCTCGTGCTCGAGACCTCGCCGACGCGCAGCGGCGGCCACCGCTACTACCGCGTCGAATTCAACGGCGTCTGTTCCGAGATGGGCACGATGACGCAACTGGTGCTGAAGTCGCAGGTGGGCGGCACCGCGATCTGCGGCCATCCCGGCGACCGCGCCGTGTTCTCGCGCGACGAGGACGAACTGCCCTTCGCCGCCGGCATTTACCGCCGCATCGCCGAACGCGGCCTCGCCGCGCAGGCCGGCTGCTCGATCGCCCGCGTCTACCCGATCCTGCCGGGGGATGCGGGCGGTTGAGTCCGGACGGCAACGGGATTGCGTGCCGGTCGCGTCGTCTCGTTCCGCAGGCCGCGCTACCGGAGTGTGCTGGTTGTCCTGCGCTCAGTCCCGCATCAGCGTCGACTTGCCGAACAGGCTTTCCACGAGGTCGACCGCGAGTTCGGCGGTAGCGTTGCGGTTGTCGAGTGCGGGATTGAGTTCGACGATGTCCAGCGAGCCCATGCGGCCGGTGTCGGCGATCATCTCCATCACCAGCTGCGCCTCGCGGTAGTTGGGGCCGCCGGGGATGGTGGTGCCGACGCCGGGGGCGATGCTGGGGTCGAGGAAGTCGACGTCGAAGCTGACGTGCAGGTGGGTGTCCTCGTCGAGGTCTTCCAGCGCCTCCTCCATCGCGCGGCGCATGCCGACTTCGTCGATGTAGCGCATGTCGTAGATGTCGAGGCCGTGGTCCTTCACCAGCCGCTTCTCTTCGGGATCGACCGAGCGGATGCCGATCTGGCGGACCTCGTCCGCGCGCAGCGCGGGCGCGTCGCCGCCGAGGCGCACCAGCGCGTCGGGCCCGATGCCGCAGAGGCAGGCCATCGGCATGCCGTGGACGTTGCCCGTGGGCGTGACCGTGCTGGTGTTGAAGTCGGCGTGCGCGTCCAGCCACAGCACTCGCAGCTTGCGGCCGGTGGCGCGGCAGTGGCGGGCGACGGCGGTGATCGACCCCATGCCGAGGCAGTGGTCGCCGCCGAGCACGATCGGCATGCGCCCGACGGCAAGTTCGGTGCCGACGGCGTCCATCAGCAGGCGGTTCCAGGCCACGACTTCGGGCAGGTGGCGGTAGCCGTCGACCGGCGGCTGCCACGGGTTGGCCGGGCCGGCGAGATTGCCGCGGTCGACCACGTCGATGCCGCGCGCGGCCAGCGCCTCGCCCAGGCCGGCGATGCGCAGCGCCTCGGGCCCCATGCGCGCGCCGCGATGGCCGGCACCGATGTCGGTGGGCACGCCGATGAGGGACACGGGCGGGAAGCTGCGCTGCATGCGGAGTCCAGAGGGTGAGGGTGTGGGAAAGGTGGTGCCGACAGTCCGAATCGAACGGACGACCTACCGCTTACAAGGCGGTTGCTCTACCAGCTGAGCTATGCCGGCACGGGCCGATGCCGCGGGTGCGGATCGGGGACCCGGATTCTAGCAGCCGTTCCCGTACCATCGCCCGGAACGCGGCTTCCCCCGGTGCGGGTTCAGCGCGGTCCGGCGCAGTCGATCGGCCGGGCCTGCGCGGCGCCGGCGCGGCGGCGCAGGGCGGCGGCATCGGCGGGGCCGGCCACGGCCAGTTCCACCCAGAACGCGGTGCGGGTCTCCCCCAGCGCTTCGGCCTTCGCGTCGAACCCGGCCGCGCGCAGCGCCGTGGCGTGCTGGCGGGCGCGGTCCTCGGTGCTGAATCGGCCCAGCGCGATGCTGTTGGCTTCGGCGCCGTTGCCGACCACCAGCAGGTCGGTGAAACCGGCGGCGCGCAGGCGCCCGGCGGCGGCATCGGCGGCGGCGCGGTCGGCGGCGGGCGGCAGGTAGACGCGCCAGCCGCGGTCGCGGCCGGCGGGCTGCGCCTGCTCGCGGATCGCGATGCGGGTGGCGTCGGCACGCAGGGCGGCCTGCGCCTGGCCGGCGGCCGCGGCATCGGCGAACGGGCCTAGCCGCAGGCAGGTGTCCTTCGACGGCGCCGGCGATGATGCGGATGTGGCCGCGCTCTCGGCAGCGGCTTCTTCTTCCGGTGCGACGGCGCCGTCGTCGACCACGGCGGGCGCGGGCGCCGGCCGCAGTTCGGGATGCTCGCTGACCAGCGACAGCCGGGCGACGCCCGAGGGTGCCTCGGCGGGCGTCGCCGTCGGCGCGTCGGTGTGCAGCAGCCACCAGGCGGCCGCGCCCAGATTGAGGACCACCAGCAGCACGAGGAAGGCACGCGTCGTCATGCCGGCATTCTCGCCCAGACCGCCAGCCCCTCCAACACGAGCGACGGTACGCGCTCGCCGTCGGCCGGCAGCACGTCGGCCAGCGCATCGACGCCACCGCCGTGCAGCAGCAGGCGCGGCACGATGCCGAGTCGCGCGTCCGCATCGCGCAGCGCCTGCGCGACCAGCGCCGCCGCGGCGCCGTCGCAGCCGGAGCGCAGCGCATCCGGCGTGGTGTCGGCGAACGCACGGAACACGCCGCCGGCTTCCGGCAGCTGCGCCGCGCGCGCATGCAGCGCCTCGCGCATCAGCGCGGGCGAGGGCGCGATGCGGCCGCCGTGGTGGCGGCCTTCCGCGTCGACGAGGTCGATCGTCAGCGCGGTGCCGATGCCGACCGCCAGCGTCGCCGCCCGCGGATGCCGCGCGCGGGCGCCGAGCATCGCGAGGAAGCGATCCGCACCCAGCGTCGACGGGTCGGCGTAGGCGATGCGCAGGTCGCCGCAGCGCGCCGCCGTGCGCGCGATCGAGAGCCGTCCGCAGCGCGCGGTGAGCGCGTCGAGCAGCGCGACCCGCAGCGCCGGCGCGGCGACGCTGGTCAGCGCGGCGGCGTCGAACCGCGCGGGCAGCGCCGCGTCCCAGCCGTCGGGCAGGCGGAGGCCGTCGTGCGCGATCGCGACGACCTCGCCGGGGCGGCCGTCGTCGTCCAGCGGCGCGCACTTCAGCCGGGTGTTGCCGAGGTCGAACAGCCAGAGGCTCATGCGAGTCTCACGTCGCCGATCCCGCCTGCCGGCGCACGCTGACTTCGCCCGCGTGCAGCCGCAGCGGGCCGTCGCGCGTGCGCAGCACCAGCGCGCCGTCGTCGTCCAGTCCGGACGCGATGCCGAGCACCTCGCGCTCGCCGATCCGCGCCGTGACCTGCAGGTCGCGCAGCGCGTCGCGGGCCTCGAACCGCGGCAGGAACGGCCGCAGGCCGTCGGCATCGAACGTACGCAGCGCCGACGCCAGCCGCGACAGCAGCGTCGCCGCGACGATGTCGCGCGACGGCGTCCGCGTGCCGAGCAGCGCGTGCAGGTCGGTCCACGGCTGGTCGATCACGACCGCGGCGTCGGCCGGCATCCGCACGTTGAGGCCGAGGCCGATCACCGCGCGCGGCCGACCGTCCTGCAGTCCGCCTTCGATCAGGATGCCGCCGAGCTTGCGCAGCGCGCCCTGCGCGTCGTCGACCACGAGATCGTTCGGCCACTTCAGGTCGACCGCGGTCGCGCCGAGCGCGTGCAGCGCGTCTGCGGCGGCGACGCCGACGACCAGGCTCAATCCGCCGAGGCGCGCGACATCGCCGGCGAAGATCCGCGCCAGCGACAGATAGAGATTCGCGCCCGGCGGCGAGGCCCAGACGCGACCATGGCGACCGCGACCGCCGTCCTGCCGTTCGGCGAACAGCGCGGCGAGGCCCGCGTCCGGCGTGCGCCGGCGCAGCAGTTCGCTGTTGGTCGAATCGATGGTGTCGACGACCTCGATCGCCGCGAACGCGCCGCGCGCGTCGGCGTCGAGCGCCGTGCGGATCGCCTCCGCGTCGAGGGCGTCGCTCATGTGCGACCGCGCCGGGCGAGGCGATGCAGGAGTCGCGCCTTCTCGAAGCGCGATTCGGTGCCGGCGCGCAGCCGCGCGAGGTTGCCGCGATGGGTCCACGCCAGCAGCGTGGCGGCAGCGAGGGCGAACCCCAGCCGCGGCGCGGCCGCATGCGTCAGCGTCGCGAGTGCGGCCAGCGCCAGCCCCGCCAGCACCGTGCCGAGGCCGACGTAGCCGGTGAGCACCAGCACCGCGATCCACACCGCCAGCAGCACCGGCACCACCGACGGCCACAGCACCAGCGTCGCGCCGACCACCGTCGCCGCGCCCTTGCCGCCGCGGAAGCCGTGCCACAGCGGCCACACGTGGCCGACCATGGCCGCGAACGCAGTCGCGTACGCCAGCCAGGCGGCATCCGGTGCCTCGGCGAAGCGCAGCCCGAGCCACGTCGCCAGCGCGCCCTTGCCGATGTCGATGGCCACCACGCCGAGCGCGAACGTCAGCCCCTGCGTGCGGAACGCATTCGTGCCGCCGGCGTTGCCGCTGCCCTGCGTGCGGATGTCGACGCCGCGCAGCCGGCCCAGCAGCAGGCTGCCGGACAGCGAACCGATGAGATAGGCGGCGAGGATGAGCAGCGCCGCGGCGAGCGGGGACGAAACGGGCATCGGATCCGGTCAGTGCGTGGGCGGGGACGACGCGGGCGGCGCCGGTATCGCGCGGGTCAGCGTCCTGCGCGAGGCCACGATCTTACCGAATGCCGCCAGCCGGTCCTGTCCGTCCACGGTGACCGTGCGGTGCGCGGCGCGGATGCGCTCGAACGCCTCGGTGACGCCGGCATAGCCGCGTTCGTCGCGATAGGTCACCTCGACAACGACGTCCCAGTCGCCTGCGTCGTCGCTCGCCTCCAGCAGGCGGTAATCGCGCATCAACCCCTGCGCGACAGCGATGCGGTCCATCGCGAACCAGTTCGCCTCGATGAAGCGGATCAGGTCGTCGCGTTCCCCGGGCCGGGACTTCAGGAAGGTCAGCTCCACTCCCACCCGCGGCGTGGCGGCCGCGACGACTTCCTCCTCGTCCGACGCGGCGGCCGGTCCCGGCGTAGACAGCACGGCCCACCACAGCACCAGCACCATCGCCAACGACGAGCGGACATGGCTACGGCGGGCGAACGGAAGGTTCGAAGCAAAGGGCGTGGGGCGGCTTGTCGCGAGGGGCATGGGCGATCCCGGTCGAAGGAGAGGACGCCGGAAGAGAGTGCGCCAGCGCCTCATCCGGTGCGCGGCCGCACCGCCGCCGCCAGCGTGCCGCGGCCGGCGTGGGCGCCGACGGCGGGGCCGACGAGGTACGCGTCGTCGCTCATGGCTCGATCTTCACGCAGCGCCCGAAGATGCCGTTCGGGCCGATCCAGCCGTTGACGTAGCCCTTGTTGTTGCCGATCTGGAAGCGCATTCCGTCGATCGCCGTGATCAGGTGCAGGTATTCGGCGCCGTGCACCCGGCACAGCACGATGTCGTCGATGCGCAACGATGCGGCATCGGCGACCGGTTCGACCGTGCAGCGCTGTCCCGATTCGATGCGGCCGGTCATGGAGCCGCCGCGCGGCCGGAACGTCACCGTCTCGCCCTGCTTCAGTCGTTCGATGTAGCCGCTCGCCCAGCCCATGCGTCGTGCTTGCCCGTCTGCGTCGCGCAGGATGATCGCATGCCGCGCGCTCAGCCCGGCGACGGCTGCACCGCCGCCACCAGCGTGCCGCGGCCGGCGTGGGCGCCGACGGCGGGGCCGGTCTCGACGAGATAAGAGGCGTCGATGCGCAGCCGCGCGCACAGCGCGTCGAGCAGGCGTTCGCCGTCGGCGCGGGCGTCGCAGTGGCCGACGATCAGCCGCACCGGCGTGTCGTCGCCCAGCGCCCGGCGCGCGCGCTTCGCGACGTAGCGCGCGAACGCGTCCGGCGCCTTCGCCTTCGCGAACAGGCCGCCGGCCACGGCGAGGCGGCCGTCGGCCTTCACCTTCGCGACCGGCGTGAGGCCGGTGTAGCGCACCGCCGGTTCGGCCCAGGCCGGGATCCGGCCGCCGCGCACCGCGTGCGAGATGTCGCGCGCCACGGCCCAGGTCAGTGTCTGCGGGCGCAGGCGTTCGAGTTCGCGCAGGATCGCCCCGGCGTCCGCGCCGGCCTCGGCCAGTTCCGCTGCGCGCCACGCCAGCAGCGCCTGGCCGCCGGCGACGTTGATGGTGTCGAACACGCGCACCTTGCCGTCGCCGCCGCGCGCCGAGGCATGCTCGGCCGACTGCAGCGTGCCGGAGATCGCGCGCGACAGGCCGACGTAGACCACCGCCGGATGGTGCGCGGCGAGGAACTCGAAACTGCGGCGGAAATCGCCCGGCGGCGGCTGGCTGGTGCGCGGCAGTTCGCGCGCCTGCGCCATGCGCAGATAGAACTCGCCGGTGGCCAGGCCGACCTTGTCGATATGGTCGCGGCCGTCCAGGTTCACCCGCACCGGCACCACGTGGATGGCGAAGCGCTCGGCGATCGCGTCGGGCAGGTCGGCCGCGCTGTCGACCACGATCGCGACGCGGTCGCCGTGGTCGACGCTGCGCGCCTGCAGCAGCATGTCGTCGGCCTTCATGCCCTCGACCGCCGCGAACGCCGCGCAGGCATCGAACAGCGCCTGCGGCGCGCCGACGTGCGCGTGCACGCGCATGCGCGTGGCGCCGCCGGCGAGCACCAGCGAATCGGCGCCGATCGCCTCCAGCGCAGCCCGCAGCGGTGCGCGCTCGATCGGCGCATCGCGGGTCGCGTCGGCGATCAGCAGGCATTCGGTGCACCAGCGTCGGTCGGGGTCGACCGCGCCGTGCGGCGGATGCGGCGCGTCGTCGTCGTGCGCGCCGACGCTCTCGTTCGCCGCGCGCAGCACGCCACGCACGCGCAGCGCGCGCGGACCGCCCTCGACGAACTCGGCGATGCCTTCCAGCAGGTCGACGAAGCCCTGCGCGCCGGC
>JBQCJG010000082.1:0-9487 GCA_051952955.1 Lysobacteraceae bacterium
TGGATTCCAGTTCTAACCGCGGGGTCCTGAGGGCGGCTCTACCGAGCCATGCAAACGGCGTGTGGGCGCCGTGCGCTCACAACCCCAGCGCCGCCACCACGTCGGCCGGGTGGGTCATGTGCAGGTGGTGGCTGCCCGCGATCGACGTGCAACGGATGTCGGCGACGCAGGCGAGCCGGCTGTCGCGCAGGCCCGGCGGAAAATACGGCGGCGCCGGATCGGCGACCACCAGCCGCACCGGACAGGCGATCGCGCGCAGGCAGTCGCGGATCTGCGGCTCGGTCATGCGCAGCGCGGTGGGCGCGGTCAGGCGCGCGTCGCTGCTCCATTCGTAGCCGCCGGGGACCACGTCGATGCCGCGTTCCACCAGCAGGCGCGCCGAGACCTCGTCCATCTCGGTGATGTTGTTCTGCATCCGCACCTGCACCGCCAGGCCGACGTCCTCGAACGCCCGCTTGCGCTTGCCGTCCAGCGCGCGCCGCTTGGCCACGGCATCGCGCAGGCGCTCGGCGGTGGTGTCCTCGCCGCCGGACAGCGGGCCCAGCGCTTCGATCAGGTACAGCCGTTCGATCCGTTGCGGCGCGGCGGCGGCGAGCAGGCTGGCGATCGCACCGCCCATCGAATGCCCCAGCACCGAGAACCGGTCCCAGCCCAGCGCGTCAGCCGCGGCGAGGATGTCCAGCAGCGTGCTGAACAGGCTGTACTCGGCGTGCGTCGGGTAATGGAAGCTGCGGCCGCAGCCGGGCAGGTCGAGCGCGACCAGGTCGTGGCGCGCCAGGTGCGGCGCCATCGGCACGAAGCTCGCGGCGTTGTCCAGCCAGCCGTGCAGCGCGAGCAGCCGCGGGCCGCCGTCGTGGTCGTTGCGGAGGCCGGCGAAGCGACCGCGCGCGGTCTCCAGCCGGAAATCGCGGAGGGGAACACCGGGCATCGACGCGTTCATCGGCCGGCCTCCACGGTGCGCCGCGCCAGCGCCGCCAGCGCATCGGCGTGCGCGTCGGCGGCGTTGAGGCAGGGGATGTAGCGCAGCGACTCGCCGCCCGCCTCGCGGAACAGCGCGGCGTTCTGCAGCGAGATCTCCTCCAGCGTCTCCAGGCAGTCGACCGCGAAGCCCGGGCAGACGACGTCGATCGTCTTCACGCCCTGCGCCGCCAGCGCCTTCAGCGTGTCGTCGGTGTACGGCTGCAGCCACGGCTCGCGGCCGAAGCGCGACTGGAAGGTCTGCACCGCCTGCGCGGGATCGAAGCCGGGGTCCGCGGCCAGCGCCGTCACGATCGCCTCGGTGCCGGCGCGGCAGTGCACGGGATACGGATCGCCGGCGTCGGCCAGCCGCTGCGGGATGCCGTGGAACGAGAACAGCAGGCGATCGGCGCGGCCGTGTTCGGCCCAGTGTTCGCGGATCGAACCGGCGACCGCGGCCACCCACGCCGGGTCGACGTGGTAGTCGGCGATGGTCTCGAAGGTCATCGCATCGCCGGCTTCGCGGGCGAGGCGCGCGACCACGTCCTCCACCGACGCCGTGGTCGTGGTCGAGTACTGCGGATACAGCGGCAGCACCACGACGCGGCGCACGCCCTCGGCGCGCAGGCCGGCGACCACGTCGGCCATCGCCGGCCGGCCGTAGCGCATGGCCCAGGCCACGCGCAGGTCGGGCAGGCGCGCCTGCATGGCCTCGGCCCGTGCGGCGGTGTGCACCGCCAGCGGCGAGCCGCCGTCCATCCAGATCTCGGCGTACTTGTGCGCGACCTTCGGTCCGCGGATCGGCAGGATGATGAAGTGCAGCAGCGGGCACCACAGCCAGCGGCTCAGCGCCACCACGCGGTGGTCGTGGAGGAATTCGGCGAGGTAGCGGCGCACCGCCGGCGCGGTGGGTGCATCGGGCGTGCCCAGATTGACCAGCAGGACGGCGGTGTCGGGCGCGGAACCATCCATGGCGAGGACATCGGAAGCGGGGGTCGTCATCGCCATAGGATGACAGCTGCGCCCGCGGGCGTCAGCGGAGACTGGCGCGGTTCATGCCGGCGGCAGTACGCTCGGCCGCACCCCGCCGATGGAGTTCCCCGCCCATGCCGATCACGCGCCTCGCCGCCCTGTCCCTCGCCCTTTCGCTCGCCCTGGCCGCGCCTGCGCACGCCGGCCCGCGCGAGGACGCCCAGGCCGACAACGCCGTGCGCGTGCTCGACGAAATCCAGGCGATCCCGGAGTCGTCGATCCCGGACAAGCTGCTGGACGAGGCGAAGGCGATCGTCATCGTGCCGGACACCATCAAGGCCGGCCTCGTGGTCGGCGGCCGCCGCGGCCACGGCCTGCTGTCGATGCGCACCGCGGACGGCGACTGGTCGAACCCGGTGTTCGTGAAGCTCACCGGCGGCAGCATCGGCCTGCAGGTGGGCGTGCAGTCGTCCGACGTGGTGCTGATCTTCCGCAGCCAGCGCGGGCTGGATTCGATCGTCAACGGCAAGTTCACCCTCGGTGCCGATGCCGGCGTCGCCGCCGGTCCGGTCGGCCGCCAGGCCGCGGCGCTGACCGACGGCCAGATGAAGGCCGAGATCTGGTCGTGGTCGCGCGCCCGCGGCCTGTTCGCCGGCGTCGCCCTCGACGGCGCGGTGCTGAGCATCGACGACGCGGCCGACGAGGCGGTCTACGGTCAGGACGCCACGCCGCGGATGATCTTCGAGGACCGCGCCGCGCAGGCGCCGTCGGCCGCGGTCGCCGGGTTCCGCGAACGCCTGCTGCAGGCGAGCAACGCCACCCGCGCCGCGCGCCAGCCGTCGGAACCGGCGACCACCGCCACGCCGGCCGCCACCGCGCAGCCGCAGCCCCAGCCGCAACCCCAGTCCTTCCAGCCGGTCGATGCGAACCGGCCGATCGAGAACCCGGCCAAGGTCGAGGCGCTGCCGGCCACGCCCTGACTGAGCGTGGACCGGCCGGCGGGCGTCCGATTCACGGCCCGCCGGCGGCGATGCGGTATCCTGCGCGCCTGTTCTTTTCCCACCAGCGAGCACTCCCATGGGCGGCATGAGCCTCACGCACTGGATCATCGTTCTGGTCATCGTGCTGCTGGTGTTCGGCACCAAGCGGCTGACCAGCGGCGCCAAGGACCTCGGCAAGGCCGTCAACGAATTCAAGAAGGGCATGCAGGGCGACGAGGACAAGCCCCAGCAGCTCAAGGACCAGTCGCAGCGCGATCCCGCCGCTGCCGACACCCAGCGCAACGACGACCACGTCGCCCGCTGATCCGGCCGCAGGACCCGGCCGACCCGGCCGTCCGTCATGTTCGACATCGGCTTCTCCGAACTCGTGGTGATCGGAATCGTCGCCCTCGTGGTGCTCGGTCCCGAACGCATGCCCAAGGCCGCGCGTTTCGCCGGGCTGTGGGTGCGCCGCGCGCGCGCGCAGTGGTATTCGGTGAAGGCCGAGCTGGAACGCGAACTGGCGGCCGAGGAGCTCAAGCGCACGCTGCAGGACACGCGGCAGGCCATGAGCGATCTCGACGCCGGCATGCGCAGCGCCAGCGACGACGCGCGCCGCGAGTTCGAGACCATGCAGGCGCAGCTGCGCCAGACCGCGGCCGACGCGCAGGCGCCCGCGCTGCCGGAGCCCGCCGAGCCCGTCTCGAACACCGCACCCGGGGCGCCCGATGACCGACGCTGACGGCGGCGCCGAGGGCAGCCTGCTCAGCCATCTCATCGAACTGCGGGCCCGGCTGATCCGCGGACTCGCCGCCGTGCTCGTGGTGTTCTTCGCGCTGGTGCCGTTCTCCAAGCCGCTGTTCACCTGGTTGGCGCACCCGATGCTGGCGGCGCTGCCGGCGGGCAGCACGCTCAACGCGTACGAGGTGATGTCCTCGTTCATGGCGCTGATGAAGCTGGACTTCTTCGTCGCCGTGTTCGCGACCATGCCGTGGCTGCTGTACCAGGCGTGGGCATTCGTGGCGCCGGGGCTGTACCGCAGCGAGAAGCGCATGGCGCTGCCGCTGCTGGTGTCGTCGCTGCTGCTGTTCTACGCCGGCTGCGCCTTCGCCTACTTCGTGGTGCTGCGCGGCGCGTTCCGGTTCCTCACCTCGTTCGCGCCGGACATCATCAAGATCACGCCCGACCCGGTGAAGTACCTGGACTTCGTGGTCGTGCTGTTCTTCGCCTTCGGCGTGAGCTTCGAACTGCCGGTGGCGCTGGTGATCCTGGTGATGCTGGGGCTGGTCACGCCGCAGCAGCTGTCGCAGTGGCGCGGCTACGCGCTGATCGGCATCGTCGTGGTGGCCGCGGTGATCACGCCCCCGGACGCGGTGTCGCAGCTCATGCTCGCGATCCCGATGTACCTGCTGTACGAGATCGGCATCATCGCCTCGCGACTGGTCGCACCGAAGCGGGAAGCGGCCGCGGCTTGAGCGTCACCGGGCGTCCGGATCCTTTGTCGACGCACCACGATCGCAATGATGCCCCGGTAGAGCGGCCTTCAGGCCGCTGCTTTTTCCGGCGTGACGATGAAAAGAACAGCGGCCTGGTGTTCAACAGCCGAATGGCTGGTCAGGCCGCTCTACCGAGCAGCGCGTCGAAGATCGAGGCCGTGCCACGCACGGATGCTCGCAACGCGGCCAGACACCGGTGAGCCCACACGAAGCCGCCGGCTTGCGCCGGCGTCTTCGCTGCACGGGTGACTGGCAGGATCGCGTCACTGGGTGATGTCGACGTCCTTGGTCTCGCGCAGGAACAGCGAGCCGATGACGGCGGTCATCAACGCGATGCCGATCGGGTACCACAGGCCGCTGAAGATGTCGCCGGTGGCAGCGACGATCGTGAAGGCGATGAACGGCAGGAACCCGCCGAACCAGCCGTTGCCGATGTGGTACGGCAGCGACATCGAGGTGTAGCGGATGCGGGTGGGGAACAGTTCCACCAGCCACGCCGCGATCGGGCCGTAGACCATCGTCACCAGCAGCACGAGGTAGGTCAGCAGCGCGACCACCATCGGCTTGTCCATCTGCGCGTCGTCGGCCTTGGCCGGATAGCCGGCGGCCTTGAGCGCATCGCCCAGCGACTTGCCGAACGCGTCGGACTGCGCCTTGAAGGTGTCCTTGTCCAGCGACTCGCCCTCGAAGCTCGTCAGCGTGGCGCTGCCGATCGTCAGCGTGGCGACGCTGCCGGCGGGCGCATCCGTGATGGTGTACGGGATGCCCTTCTTCGCCAGCGCCGAGGTGATGATGTCGCACGACTGCTTGAAGGTCTTCTTGCCCACCGGGTCGAACTGCAGCGCGCAGCGGCTGCGGTCGGCCTTGACCGTCGCCGGCGCACTGGCCACGGCCTGCTCCAGCGCCGGGTTGGCGGCGTGCATCAGGCCCCTGAACACCGGGAAGTACGTCAGCGCGGCGATCACGCAGCCGGCCATGATGATCTTCTTGCGGCCGATCCGGTCCGACAGCCAGCCGAAGAAGATGAAGCCGCCGGTGGCGATGGCCAGCGCGATCGCGATCAGGATGTCGGCCGTGTTCGGGTCGACGCTGAGCGTCTTGGTCAGGAAGAACAGCGCGTAGAACTGGCCGGTGTACCAGACCACGGCCTGGCCGGCGGTGGCGCCGAGCAGCGCCAGCAGCGCGATCTTGCCGTTGCGCGAGAAGAAGCTCTCGGTGATCGGCGCCTTCGACTGCTTGCCCTCGGCCTTCATCTGCTGGAACAGCGGCGACTCGTGCAGCTGCATGCGGATCCACACCGACACGCCCAGCAGCGCGACCGACACGATGAACGGCACGCGCCAGCCCCAGTCCTCGAACGTTTCCTTGCCGAGGTAGTTGCGGCACGCCCAGATCACCAGCAGCGACAGGAACAGGCCCAGCGTCGCGGTGGTCTGGATGAAGCTGGTGTACAGGCCGCGCTTGCCCTGCGGCGCGTGCTCGGCGACGTAGGTCGCGGCGCCGCCGTACTCGCCGCCGAGCGCCAGGCCCTGCAGCAGGCGCAGCGAGATCAGCGCGACCGGCGCGGCGATGCCGATGCTGTCGTAGCCCGGCAGCACGCCGACCAGGAACGTCGACAGGCCCATGATCACGATCGTCACGAGGAACGTGTACTTGCGGCCGATCATGTCGCCGAGGCGGCCGAACACCAGCGCGCCGAACGGACGCACCGCGAAGCCGGCCGCGAAGGCGAGCAGCGCGAAGATGAACTGGCTGGTGTCGTTGAGGCCGGTGAAGAAGTGCTTGCCGATGAGCGCGGCGAGCGACCCGTAGAGGTAGAAGTCGTACCACTCGAAGACGGTCCCCAGGCTCGAGGCGAAGATGACCTTCTTGTGGGCGCCGGTGAGCGGTCCCGTCGCGGGAACGCCGGATGCGGTAGTGCTGGACATGGTGCGTTCTCCGGTCAGAAGCTGTACTTGACGTGGGTGTGCAGGCGCTGGAGGTCACCGTCGAGGTCGTTCTCCAGCGTGCGGCGGCCCCAGATCAGTTCGGCGCCGATGTCGAGCTTCGGGATCGGCGAATAGATCAGGTTGGCGTGGAACGATTCTGCGCCTTGGGTGACGCCGCCGCCGGTGAGCGCGGCGTCGTTGTCGAAGGCGGCCATCGAGTAGAACAGGTTGCCGCGCAGCTTCGGCGAGAACGCGTGGCGCCACGCGGCGAACCCCCCGTAGCCGTCGATCGCTTCCAAGCGGCCACCGGCAGCGAGCACGGTGTCGCTGGCGAGGCCGAGGCCGAGGTAGCGGCCGATGCCCTTGCCGTAGGTCGCCATGTAGCGGAGGTCGTCGTGCTTGCCGAGGTTGAAGCGGCCGGACACGCTCAGCGCGCCGCCGGTGCCGGTGTCGTCGATGCCGGCGGCCGGGTTCTGGTAGGCGAACTGCCGGACCATGCCCGCGACCGACACGTAGCCCCAGTCGCCCTTCTTCTGCCAGCGCGCGGTGAGGTCGGGCACGTTGTTGTCGTCGCTGCCGATGCGCGCGCCGACGTTGCGGTACGGGGTGATCGTGGTCTCCGGATTCTCCAGCGAGAAGGACCACGCGCCCTTGCTGTAGCGCACCTGCGCCTGGCGCACGAAGATCGTGCCTTCGGTCGGGCCGACGAAGTCGACCGAATCCGGCAGCGCCGCAACGTCCTGGAAGTTCGACCACGTCTGGCCGGCGAGCACGCTGCTGCCGTCCGGGCGCGTCCAGTTCACGTAGGCCTGGCGCAGGCTCACGCCGTAGGTGTTGGTCGACACTTCGTTGCCGGTGATGTTGCCGCCGCCGAACATGTCGAGTTCGATGTAGCCCTTGAGCTTGTCGCCCGAT
This sequence comes from Lysobacteraceae bacterium, assembly GCA_051952955.1. GTDB lineage: Bacteria > Pseudomonadota > Gammaproteobacteria > Xanthomonadales > Xanthomonadaceae > Lysobacter_I. Next base: position 7,249 of record JBQCJG010000082.1, read on the forward strand.
TCCAGGTCGGTGTCGCCCGCGAACCAGAAGCGCGACAGCTGCGCGCCCATGTCGGTGTCGGTGCCTTCGTTCGCGCCGGGCGCGCCGACCGGGATGGTCGACGGCACGTAGAACAGGCGACCGACGCTGCCGTCGGCGATCTCGCCGTCGCTGGTGTTGGTCAGCATCGCGTCGAGCTTGATGAAGCCGCCGTACGAGAAGCGCGTGCCGGCGTTGGCCGCGGTCATGATCGGCGCGGTCTGGATCTTCGGCTTGTTGTCGGCAGTTGCCGGCGCCGCTGCGGGCGCGGCCGTCTGCGCGGCCTGTGCCTGCTGTGGAGCAGCCTGCTGTGAAGCGGCCTGTTGTGAAGCGGCCTGCTGCTGCGCGGCGAGCTGCTGCACGATCTTCTCGAGTTCGGCGACGCGCGCTTCGAGCGCCTGTTCGCGCGGCGTGGCGGCCTGCGCGAGGACGAGCCCCGGCGCGAGCAGACAGACCATCAGCGACAGCGCCAACGGCTTCCTGGAGTGCAGTGGATGATGCATGGCGGCCCCTCCCGAGGGCATGTCACGATGCGAAGTGGTCGCAGCCTGTGCCCCGCCACCCGGCCCGCCTATTCGCCATTGGTCGAAGCACGCCGCGATTCCCGGCGTTTTGCGACCATGGTCTAAACCTCATGTTGCGCTGCAAAACAACGGGTTTGCGGCACACTGTGCCCATTGCATCCCCGCGGAGGAACACGCCATGTCGCAGACCGACCACGCCCCGTCCGTCTATCCGGTGCCCGCCGCGTTCGCGGCGCAGGCCAGGATCGGACGCGAAGACTACGCACGCGACCACGCCGCCGCGATCGAGGATCCGGAAGGCTACTGGGGCCGCATCGCGCAGCGCCTGGACTGGTATCGCGCACCGACGAAGATGAAGAACGTGAGCTACGCGCTCGACGACTTCCGCATCCGCTGGTTCGAGGACGGCGAGCTCAACGTCAGCGTCAATTGTCTCGACCGCCACCTCGCCGCGCGCGGCGACAAGGTCGCGCTGATCCACGAGTCCGACGATCCGGCGAAGCCGGCCGAACGCATCACCTACCGCGAACTGCATGCGCGCGTATGCAAGCTCGCGAACGCGCTGCGCGCGCTGGGCGCGAAGAAGGGCGACCGCATCACCATCTACCTGCCGATGATTCCGGAAGCGGTGGTCGCGATGCAGGCCTGCGCGCGCATCGGCGCGATCCATTCGGTGGTGTTCGGCGGCTTCTCGCCGCAGTCGATCGCCGACCGCATCGCCGACTGCGGCAGCCGCATCGTCATCACCGCCGACGAAGGCCTGCGCGGCGGCAAGTCGGTGCCGCTGAAGGAGAACGTCAACGCCGCGCTGAAGATGGCCGGCACCGATTCGGTCGACACCGTGCTGGTGCTGCGCCACACCGGCGGCGCGGTCGGGATGCAGATGCCGCGCGACCGCTGGTACGACGCGGTGGTCGACGACCAGCCCGCCGAGTGCGAGCCGGAACGCATGAACGCCGAGGACCCGCTGTTCATCCTCTACACCTCCGGCAGCACCGGCAAGCCCAAGGGCGTGCTGCACACCACCGGCGGCTACCTGGTGTGGGCGAGCTACACGCACGAGGTCGTGTTCGACCTGCGCGAGGACGACGTCTACTGGTGCACCGCCGACGTCGGCTGGGTCACCGGCCACAGCTACATCGCCTACGGCCCGCTGGCCAACGGCGCCACGTCGGTGGTGTTCGAAGGCGTGCCGAACTACCCCAGCGTCTCGCGCTTCTGGGAAGTCGTCGACAAGCACCAGGTGACGATCTTCTACACCGCGCCGACCGCGATCCGCGCGCTGATGCGCGAAGGCGAGGCGCCGGTGAAGAAGACCTCGCGCGCGTCGCTCCGCCTGCTCGGCAGCGTCGGCGAGCCGATCAATCCGGAAGCGTGGCGCTGGTACCACGACATCGTCGGCGACGGCCGCGGCCCGTTCGTCGACACGTGGTGGCAGACCGAGCCCGGCGGCATCCTGATCTCGCCGCGGCCCGGCCCCACCGACCTCACCCCGGGCGGGGCGCCGCTGCCGCTGCCGGGCGTGCGCCCGGCGCTGGTCGACGCGAACGGCGAACGCCTCGAAGGCGCGACCGAGGGCAACCTCGTGCTGCTGGATTCCTGGCCGGGCCAGATGCGCAGCGTCTACGGCGACCACGCGCGCTTCATCGACACGTATTTCCGCACCTACCCGGGTACCTACTTCACCGGCGACGGCT
>JBQCJG010000083.1:0-11088 GCA_051952955.1 Lysobacteraceae bacterium
ACGGCAAGCGGCTGGTGTCGCTGGAGAAGGCCCGCGGCCAGCGCTTCGACGGCGGCTGGGACGCGTACATCCCGCCGGCGCCGCTGAAGCCCGGCCTGACCGCGTTCGACGACTACCCGCTGCAGGACCTGGTGGACTGCATCGACTGGACGCCGTTCTTCAGCGCGTGGGAGCTGGCCGGCAAGTTCCCGGCGATCCTCGACGACGCGATCGTCGGCCCGCAGGCGCGCGACCTCTACCGCGACGCGCGGGCGATGCTGAAGCGCATCGTCGACGAGCAATGGCTGACCGCGCGCGGCGTGTTCGCGCTGTGGCCGGCGAACAGCGTCGGCGACGACGTGGAGATTCTCCTTCCCCCGCTTGCGGGGGAAGGTCGGGATGGGGGCGATGGCATGCCGCCCCCACCTCCATCCTCCCCCGCCAGCGGGGGAGGAAGAAAGGAAACGCTGCACTTCCTCCGCCAGCAGGTCGACAAGCCAGCCGACCGCCCGGACTTCTGCCTCGCCGACTTCATCGCGCCGCAGGAGTCGGGGCGCCAGGACTGGATCGGCGCGTTCGCGGTCACCGCGGGCATCGGCATCGAGCCGCACGTAGCGCGCTTCGAGGCCGACCACGACGACTACAACGCGATCCTGTTGAAGGCGCTGGCCGACCGCCTCGCCGAGGCCTTCGCCGAACGTCTGCACCAGCGCGTGCGCACCGAGGTCTGGGGCTACGCGCCGGACGAGGCGCTGGGCAACGACGCGCTGATCGACGAGGCCTACCGCGGCATCCGCCCGGCGCCGGGTTACCCCGCCTGCCCCGAGCACAGTGAGAAGGCGACGCTGTTCCGGCTGCTGGACGCGGGCGCGAACGCAGGCATGTCGCTGACCGAGAACTTCGCGATGCTGCCCACCGCCGCGGTCTCGGGCTACTACTTCAGCCACCCGAAGAGCCAGTACTTCGTGGTCGGCCGGGTGTCGAAGGAGCAGGTCGAGGACTACGCCCGCCGCAAGGGCGTGCCGCTGGCGCAGGCCGAGCGCTGGCTGGCGTCGAATCTGGATTACGATCCGGAGTGACGGCGCCGTCCGCGCGCCCCGCTCCGCCCACCGTGCCCGACACCCTCGTCCTCTCCCACGCCAACGGCTTCCCGCTGCCGGTCTACCGGCAGGTGCTGGACGCGCTGCGCCCCGATTTCGAGGGCACCGGCGTGCTGCGCTTCGGCCACGACCCGGTGCGGCCGCCGACCGTGGGCTGGCCGCACCTCGTCGACGAACTGGTCGAATTCGTCGAGGCCCTGCCCCGCACCGGCACGCGCCTGTGGCTGGTCGGGCATTCGCTGGGCGGCTACCTCAGCGTGCTCGCGGCCGAACGCCTGCCGTCGCGCGTCGCCGGGATCGTGCTGCTGGATTCGCCGATCATCTCGGGCGTCAGCGCCGCGGCGGTGCGCGTGGGCCGCGCGACCGGGCTGGACCGCTGGTTCATGCCGCTGGACGCTACCCGCCAGCGCCGCCGGCAGTGGGCCGATGTCGACGAGGCGCACGCGCACTACGCCGCCAAGGCGATGTTCGCCCACTGGGATCCGCGGGTGCTGCGCGATTACGCGGCGCACGGCACGATGCCCGACGGCCGCGGCGGCCGCACCCTGCTGTTCGACCGCGATGTCGAATACCGCATCTCCCGCGCGCTGCCGCCCGCCCGGGTCGCCGCCGCGGCGGCGCGCCTGCGCGTGCCGATCGCGTTCATCGGCGGCCGCCGTTCGCGCGAACGGCGCGGGATCGGCCTGGCCGCCACGCGCGCCGCGGTGGGCACGCGACTGGCGTGCATCGACGGCAGCCACCTGTTCCCGATGGAACATCCCGACGAGACCGCCCGGCTGATCCGCGCCGCCATCGCCGGCATGCGCACGGACGCCGGCCTCGACCTCCAGGAACGACAGCGCGCATGAGCGAACCCGACATCGACACCGACGACGCCCGCGGCAACGAGGCCTTCCTGCTGAAGCACGCGGCCCCGGGGCGCATCGGCCTGTGCACGGGCGACGAGTGGATCAGCAAGCTCATCCGCAAGGCGCAGGCGCCGCTCACCGCCGACGGCCACCGCAGCCTGTGGTCGCACGCGTTCCTGTTCGGCGAGCGGCGCAGCGACGGCCACTGGTGGGTGATCGAATCCGACCTCGACCTGCGCACGCGGCAGATGCGGCTGGGCGTGCAGGAGAACCGGCTGTCGCGCTACCACGACGCCGAAGCGTTCCCGAACATCGCGGTGCTGGATTTCGGCCTCGACGCCGCGCAGACGCAGCGGGTGATGACGGCCGCGCTCGACCTGCTGTCGGGCCTGCACCACTACTCGCTGAGCGAGCTCGTCGGCACGCTGCTGGCGATGCACAGCAGCCGCCTGCGCCAGCGCGACAACCTGCTGTCGAAGGAAGGCGCGCTGTACTGCTCGGCGATGGTCCAGCACTGCTACGCCGCGGCCGGCATCCAGCTGCTGCCCGGCGTCACCGGCAAGAACATCTCGCCGCACGACATCGCCGCCACGCCGCTGCCGCACACCGCGCACCGCCTGATCCGCGACCTCGGCGTTTCTCGCCTGCGCCGCATCGCCGGGCGCACTAAGGCGCTGCTGAACACGCCAGTGGAGGAACTGTTCGACGGCGAAGACTGACGCGGGTCAGTGCGTCCTGAAGCTGTTGTGGCGCGTCGAGAGCACGGTGGCGGCGTAAATCTCGAACAGGCATTGGGTCAGATCGTCCTCGATCCTGACTGTGCGGACCGTCATCGAGTGGATTCGTTTCTTCGCATCATTTAAGGCTGCGGCGAACTCCGACTGATTCATCAACTCCACTCTCGACAGCTCGCGCCGATATGACGCTGTGACATGGCCGGTTGCTTCGCGGGCGAGTCTGAAGGCAAACGCTGCAACTCTCTCTCCGCTGCCGGCCGCCACATGCTGTTGGATGCGTCGGCGCAGATTGCGTGTCCTGCCGACGTAGAGATCGATCCCTCGGTCCGATAACAAGTACACCCCTGGGCCGGACACTGAAGGGGACAGAGCAGCGGGGGACATGGCAGGAGACATAAGGAGACCTGCCAAGAGGTCGGGCAGTCGCCCTAATTTTTCTTGGAAGAGCGAGTCCATGCACCGTTTCCTGAAATCCGACGAACCGTCAATGTGCCACCAAACTCACCAGACCAGGTCGTCTGGCACCTGGTACTGCGGATCGGCGTAGGGATCCTCCCCGGCCGTCGCGTTGGGATCGACCTTCAGCGCCACGGCGGGAGCGAAGATCGCTTCGGCCTCGGCCAGCACCGCGGCGGTCACCAGCAGGTAGCGGCCGTCGAGCTGGACCACACCGAGTTCGCCGGCGTTGAGCGCCTTCAGCTGCTCGGCGTTGACGTAGATGCGCTTGATCTTGCCGCCGTAGGGGAAATGCCGGGCGATCTCGGCCGCGGCGTCGTTCAGGCCCTTGTCCTTCACGAACTCGGCGAGCTTCGCCTTGGCCTCGCGGCGCAGGCGCGCTTCCTCCTGCTTCACGCGCTCGGCCTCGATGCGCTCTTCCTTCTCGCGCTGCGCGCGGATGGCGTAGGCCTTGGCGAGGTCGATCTCCTCGCGCGTGCGCGGCTTCTGCGCCTGCGGCGCGCCCTTGTGCTGCGCGCCCTTGTGCGAAGCCCCCCTGTGCGGTGCATCGCCCCTGGGCGGCGCGCCACGCTGCGGCGGCGGCTTGCCGCCGCCCGGGCCCGGGCGGCCGGGTGCCTGTCCCTGCGGACGGGCGCCGGCCGGGCGCTGCGGCGCCTGCGGCGGCCGGGCGGGTTTCTCGGGCTTGGGCGCGGGCTTGAAGCCCAGTCCCAGCAACTGGTCGCGGAGGGAGTCGCTCATGGCGGCAGGCAGGTCAGTAGTGCGGCGGGGGCGGTTCGCTGGCCGGATCGGCCATCACGTCGCCACGGTGGGTCTTGAGGTCTTCCAGCACGCGACGCAGCAGGTCGGCGCTGCGCGCGGCCTCGGCGCGCAGCGCGGCCAGGGCGTCGCTAAGCTCCGTCTGCGCGTGCTCCTGGAACGCGAGCCGTGTTTCCAGCTCGACGATGCGCGCCTGCAGGTCGGTGTCGTCCGCGGCCATGGCGGGTCAGCGCGCCGTGGCGTCGGCGACGAGGATCGAGCGCCCGCGGCCGATGCCGTAGTACGCCAGCCCCGCGGCCTCGACGTCGGCCGGGTCGTAGAGATTGCGGCCGTCGAACACGGCGCCGTCGCGCAGCGCCGCCTTCAGCTTCGCGAAATCCGGGCTGCGGAACTGCTTCCACTCGGTGACCACGACCAGCGCGTCGGCGCCCTGCAGCGCCTGCGAGGCCTGTTCGCAGAGGACGAGGTCGTCGCGCTCGCCGAAGATGCGGCTCGCCTCGTGGCCGGCCTCGGGATCGAACGCGCGGACGGTCGCGCCAGCGTCCCACAGCAACTGCAGCAGCGTGCGGCTGGAGGCCTCGCGCATGTCGTCGGTGTTCGGCTTGAACGCGAGGCCCCACACCGCCAGCGTCTTGCCGCGCAGCGCGCCGGCGTCGCCGTAGTGGCGGACCATCAGTTCGAACAGGTGTTCCTTCTGGCGGTGGTTCACCGACTCCACCGCGTCCAGCAGCTCGGCGCGGTAGCCGACCTGCTGCGCGGTGCGCGCCAGCGCCTGCACGTCCTTCGGGAAGCACGAGCCGCCGTAGCCGGCGCCGGGGTAGATGAAGTGCCAGCCGATGCGCGGATCGGAGCCGATGCCCTGGCGCACCATCTCGATGTCCGCGCCCACGCGCTCGGCGATGTTCGCGATCTCGTTCATGAAGCTGATCTTGGTCGCGAGCATCGCGTTGGCGGCGTACTTGGTCAGCTCGGCCGAGCGCACGTCCATCACCACGATGCGCTCGTGGTTGCGGTTGAACGGCGCGTACAGGCGCTTGAGCTTCTCGATCGCCGCCGGGCTGTCGGCGCCGATCACGATGCGGTCCGGGCGCATGCAGTCCTCGACCGCGGCGCCCTCCTTCAGGAATTCGGGGTTCGACACCACGTCGCAGGCGATGTCGGCACCGCGCGCGGCCAGCGCCGCGCCGATCGCCGCGCGCACCTTGTCGGCGGTGCCGACCGGCACGGTCGACTTGTCGACGACGACGGCCGGGCGCGCGAGGTGCGTGCCGATCGTCTTCGCCACCGCCAGCACGTACTGCAGGTCGGCGCTGCCGTCCTCGTCGGGCGGCGTGCCGACGGCGATGAAGATGACGTCGCCGTGCGCGATCGCCGATGCGGCGTCGGTGGTGAATTCGAGCCGGCCTTCGGCGAAGTTCGCCTTGACCATGGGTTCGAGGCCGGGCTCGTAGATCGGGATCACGCCGTTGCGCAGGCCCTCGATCTTGGCCGTGTCGATTTCGACGCAGACCACGTGGTGGCCGACCTCGGCCAGGCAGGTTCCGGTCACCAGGCCGACGTAGCCGGTGCCGAAGATCGTGACGCGCATGCGGGCCTCGCTGGATGCTTGTGCGGTTTGCACGGGTATTGCGACTGCGGACGCGATGCGCCCGGGACATCGCCGGCGGCGACGCCCCGGGCGCGGACGTGCGGATTACGGCTTGACGATCTCGAGCAGCTCGACCTCGAACACCAGCGTGGCGTTCGGCGGGATCGGGCCGCCCGGGGTGCCCTGCTCGCCGTAGCCCAGCTTCGCCGGGATCCACAGCTTGTACTTGCTGCCCACCGGCATCAGCTGCAGCGCTTCGGTCCAGCCCGGGACGACCGAGTTCAGCACGAACTGCGCCGGCTCCTTGCGATCGTACGAGCTGTCGAACTTGGTGCCGTCCAGCAGCGTGCCGACGTAGTGCACCTTGACCGAATCGGCGGCCTTCGGCTTCGGACCCTTGCCTTCGGTGACGACCTGGTACTGCAGGCCCGAGGCGGTGGTCACCACGCCCGGCTTCTTGCCGTTCTCGGCGAGGAACTTCTCGCCGGCGGCGAGGTTCTTCTTGCCCTGCTCGGCGGCCTCGGCCTGCTTCTTGGCCATTTCCGCTTCCTGCTTCTTCTGCATCTTCACGGCGAAGCCCTGCATGACCTTCATCGCCTGCTCGTCGCTGAGCAGCGGCTTCTTCTCGGCCATCATGTCGCCGATGGCGCGCTGGATGGTGGCCAGGTCGATGTCGTCCTTCATCGGCTTCAGCGACTTGCCGATGTCCATGCCGATCATGTAGCTGACCTGCTGCTTCTCGGTCGGCAGTTCGGGCACGTTCAGCGCAGCGCCGTCCTTGCCGGCTTCCGCGGACTTGGCGTCCTTGCCGGCGTCGGCGGCGTTCTTGTCGATCGGCTTGCAGGCGGCGAGCGCGAGCGCGCAGGTCGCGATGCCGACGGCGAGGGTGAGATGGCGCGAAACGTTCATCAACAGGGACTCCTGGGTGGCTGTTGGCCGCGGCGGCGGCGCGATGGTTGTCGGGGGAATGCGGTGTGCGTGGTGCGTGGGACCTGGACGGCCCGGAAAGGGCGGCCGGGTCCTGACAAATCAGGGCTGGCGGATCAGGGCAAGGCGAGCAGTTCGACCTCGAAGACGAGCGCGCTGCCGGGCGGGATCGGGCCGCCGGGCGTCCCCTGCTCGCCGTAGGCCAGTTCCTGCGGGATCCACAGCTTGTACTTGCTGCCGACCGGCATCAACTGCAGCGCTTCGGTCCAGCCGGGGATCACCGCGCCCAGCGCGAATTCGGCCGGTTCCTTGCGATCGTACGAACTGTCGAACACGGTGCCGTCGAGCAGCGTGCCGCGGTAGTGGACGCGCACGGTGGCGCCGGCGGAGGGCTTCGGGCCGGTGCCCGGCGTCAGCACCTGGTACTGCAGGCCGGAGGGCGTGGTCACGACGCCCGGCTTGCTGCCGTTCTCGGCGAGGAAGGCCTTGCCGGCGGCGAGGTTGCGGTCGAGCTCGACCTTGCGGTCGGCGGCCTGCTTCGCCTGCATCTTCTGGCCGAAGGCCTGCATCGCGGCGCCAGCGGCGGCCTCGTCGAGCTGCGGCGTGCGGCCGGCGAGCACGTCGTCGATGGCGCGCTTGAGCACGACCGGGTCGACCTCGTCGTGGATCGGCTTGAGCGACTTGCCGATGTCCAGGCCGATCGCGTAGCTGACCTTGTCCTTGTCGGTGGTCAGCGGCGCGGGGGCGGCCGGGCCGGCGGCGAGGACGGGAGCGGCGGTGGCGGCGGTCGCGAGCGCGAGCAGCGCGCCGGGAAGAGCGGGGGTGCGAGAGGTCATCGGAATTCGTTCGGGGTCGGGTCGGGGGAGCGTGTCGGGAAGGACGCGGCGGCGGGCGCCGGCGTCAGGGGATGTCGAGCAGTTCGACGTCGAACGTCAGCGTGGCGTTCGGGCCGATGGTCGGCGGGCTGCCGCGCTCGCCGTAGGCGATCGACGCGGGGATCCAGAAGCGGTACTTCGCGCCCACCGGCATCAGCGACAGGCCTTCGGTCCAGCCGGCGATGACCTGGCCCAGCGCGAACTCGACCGGCTGGCCGCGATCGTAGGAACTGTCGAAGACGGTGCCGTCCAGCAGTGTGCCGCGATAGTGCACGCGGACGCGGTCGCTGGGCCGCGGGCGCGGGCCGTTGCCCTGGCGCAGCACGCGGTACTGCAGGCCGGACGCGGTGGTGATCACGCCCTTCTCGGTGCGGTTCTTCGCCAGGAACGCGGCCCCGGCCTCGGCGTTGCGGCGACCGGCATTCGCGGCGCGCTCCTGCTCGCGGGCGTCCATCCGCTTGGAGAAATCGGCGCGGATCCGGTCCATCTCGGCCTCGCTCAGCAGCGGCTTGCCGGACGCCATCAGCGTGCGCACCGCCTGCAGGAACACCGGCATCTCGATCTCGTCCTTGATCGGCGCCAGCGAGCGGCCGACGTCGGTACCGACCATCAGGCCGACCTTGTCCTTCGCCACCGCCGGCGGACGCGCGCCCGGCGGCAGGCCCGGCACCGGGCGGCCGTTGCGCTCGGCGATGCGCTGCATCAGCGCGGTACCGACGGTGCGCGATTCCTCGTCGGTGAGCAGCGGCTGGCCGCCGGCGAAGGCATTGCGGATGGCGCGCTCGAACGCGGCGAACTCCATGTCCGGGCCGGAACTGGCGATCGAGCGGCCGACATCGGCGCCGATCATGTAGCTCACGCGGTCCCGGTCCGACATCGGCGCCACGGCCTTGTCGTCCGCCAACGCCTGGCCGGCACTCCACAACGACAGCAGCAGGGCCGCCATCCAGACGGCCAGGCCGCGTGCACGCACACTCATCGAACTCTCCAGGAAACGGTCGCGATCGCCGCCGGGCGTCTGCCGGGCGCACGATCGCCGGGCCGCACATTGTCGCGGCCGGCGTCGATGCGGGCAATCGCCGCGGGGAAGATCGTCGTGCAGGGCATCATCGCGCGGTGGCGGCGGCCGGCGCCGGCGCGGCGATCGCCTTTTCGATGGCCTGGATCACTTCCGGCGCATCGGGCTTGGTCCGGCTGCCGAAGCTGGCCACGACCGTGCCGTCGCGTCCGATCAGGTACTTGTGGAAGTTCCACTTCGGCGATTCGCCGGTGGCCGATTCCAGCGCCGCGTAGAACGGCGTGACCTCGTCGCCGACGACGTGGACCTTCTGGAACATCGGGAATTTCACGCCGTAGGTGAGCGTGCAGAACTCCTGAATCTTCTTTTCGTCGCCGTATTCCTGGTTCATGAAATCGCCCGACGGGAAACCGAGCACGGCGAACCCGCGCGGTTTGTAGCGTGCGTGCAGGGCTTCCAGGGCCTCGAACTGCGGGGTGAAGCCGCACTTGCTGGCGGTGTTCACCACCAGCAGCACCTGGCCGCGGTAGGCCGTCGCCAGATTCACCGGCGTCTTGCCCGCCAGCGGGCGGTAGCTGTAGTCGAGCAGGCCCTTGCCGGCGGCGATGGCCAGCAGCGGGAGCGCGGACAGGGCGGCGATGGCCAGGATTCTGGGCAGGAAACGGGGCATGGCGGGGCTCCGGGCGTGGACAGGCCGCGAGTATGACTTCAGTTGGGTGCGATTGGTTTCCCGGGCCCTTGACCGGGCGTGTTTTGGTGTTATAGTTGCATACAACACCAGTCGACAAGAACAGGAGTCGTCCATGCCTCGCAAGCTCCTCCACGCGGTCCGCGGCCTCGGCATCGCGATGGGCGTCATCAGCGTCGGCCTCTTCGTCGGGCTCGCCGCCCCGGGGGCCGCCACGATCGGCGCGTCGGCCTCCGCCCCCGACGACGGCATGCCGGTCACCAGCCGCAGCCACCGCCGGGCCATGGCCCGCGAGTCCCCCGCGCTGCCCTTCTTCTCCTTCGCGCAGACCCTGCGCCACGGCAACGGGAGCTGATCCCCCATGAATGCCATCCAGTGGAGCGACGGCGCTCCGATCTACCGCCAGCTCAAGGAGCGCGTCGTCGCGATGATGCTCGACGGCCTGCTCAAGCCCGGCGATCCCCTCCCCTCGGTGCGCCAGGTGGCCGCCGAGTACCAACTGAACCCCATCACCGTCTCGCGCGCCTACCAGGAACTGGCCGACGAGGCGCTCGTCGAGAAACGCCGAGGACTGGGCATGTAAGTCACCGAAGAAGCCGCGAAGAAACTCCTCTCCACCGAACGCGAGCGCTTCCTGCGCGAGGAATGGCCGCTGGTGCTCGAGCGCATCCAGCGCCTGGGCCTGCGGATGGACGATCTGCTGAAGCCGGCCGCCGACGGAGGTGCCGCATGAACGCCGACGCCCGCCCCGTCGTCTCCGCCCGCGGCCTGCGCAAGACCTACCGCAGCAAGATCGCGCTGGACAACACCGACTTCGACATCGCCGCCGGCCGCATCGTCGGCCTGATCGGCCCGAACGGCGCCGGCAAGACCACCGCCCTGAAGGCCGTGCTCGGCCTGATCCCGTTCGACGGCGACCTGAAGGTCCTCGGCCGCGACCCGCGCACCGAACGCGATGCGCTGATGAACGAGGTCTGCTTCATCGCCGACGTGGCCGTGCTGCCGCGCTGGATCAAGGTGAAGGAAGCCATCGAGTTCGTCGCCGGCATCCACCCGCGCTTCGACCGCGCCAAATGCGAGCGTTTCCTCGCCAACACCCAGCTCAAGCCCGACCTGCGGGTGCGCGAAATGTCCAAGGGCATGATCGTGCAGCTGCACCTGGCGCTGGTGATGGCGATCGACGCGAAGCTGCTGGTGCTGGACGAGCCCACGCTCGGCCTCGACATCCTCTACCGCAAGCAGTTCTACCAGCGCCTGCTGGAGGACTACTTCGACGAGCAGAAGACCATCGTCATCACCACGCACCAGGTCGAGGAGATCGAACACATCCTCACCGACGTGATGTTCATCCGCGACGGCAAGGTCGTGCTCGACGCGACGATGGAAAGCCTGGGCGAGCGCTACGTGGAGGTGCTGACCGGCGCCGACCGCGTCGAGGCCGCCCGCGCGCTGAAACCGATCGACGAACGCGCGCTGCCGTTCGGCAAGACCGTGATGCTGTTCGACGGCGTGCCGGAAGCGCAGCTGGCCGCCTACGGCGAAACCCGCATTCCCGGCCTCGCCGACCTGTTCGTCGCCACCATGAAGGGGACCTACGCATGAACGCCACCACCCTCGCCCCCGTGGCCGCGGCTTCCAACGCCTTCGGTCCGACGCAGAAACTGAAACTCCTGCTCAAGCGCGAATTCTGGGAGAACCGCAGCTTCCTGTGGGCACCCGCGATCACCGGCGTCATCGCCATCACGTTCGCCCTGATCGGCATGATCATCGCCACGATCTTCATCCAGCGCGCGAAGAGCGACGGCACCTTCCACGACGGGTTCTCGGCCGACGGCGAGCCGGTCGGCCAGGCCCTCGGCGCGATCGGCACCGGCATCTTCGCGAACGGCATGTCGCTGGCGATCCTGGTGACGATCTTCGTGGTGTTCTTCTACGCGCTAGGCTCGCTGTACGACGAACGCCGCGACCGCAGCGTGCTGTTCTGGAAGTCGCTGCCGGTGTCCGACGGCCTGGTGGTCCTGTCGAAGGCGCTGTGGGCGCTGGTGCTGGGCCCGATCGCCGGCATGGCGGTCGGCGTGCTGATCGGCCTGGCGGTGTGGCTGCTGGCCGGCGCGGC
>JBQCJG010000084.1:0-7336 GCA_051952955.1 Lysobacteraceae bacterium
CTCCACGTGCTCCCACTTGGCTTTTGCCGCCTCGATCAGCAGTTCCACCTGGTCGCGGGTGAGCGGCAGGGTGTCAGGCTGCTTGAACAGCTTGCCGTTGAAGCGCAGCACCTCGCTGGCGAGGGCCGGCGAGAAGCCGCCGTGGTCCATGTCGCGCCACAGCTCGCCGAGCATGCGCAGGGCGATGTCGGGCTGCTCGGCGAACTTCAGCAGCAGGTCGCGGAAGCTGTCCTGCGGCAGCAGGCGCACGTCCTCGGCGAACATGGTGAACAGGCAGCGCATGAGGAACTGGGCGACGGCCTCGGCGCCGTGGCCGGCGGCTTCGAGGCTTTTCGCCAGTTCGGCGAGCTGTTCGGCGATGGCGCGGGTGACGCGCGCGGATTCGCGGCCGGGATCGAGCGACAGCGGATCGACCCAGACTTGGCGCAGGCGCTCGCGGAGCCGGTCGTCGCGGAGATCCTCCAGCGCGATGCGGTGGCTGCGCGGATCGGGGAACGGCGTGTAGGTGCCGCCGCTGCGCGAGAACTCGGCATACAGCTCGATGCGGTTGCCGACGTCGACCACCACCACGAACGGCGGCCGTCCTTCTTCCGCCGGCAAGGCACGCGCGTACTGCTCGGCCTGGGTGCGGGCGCGCAGCAGCGCTTCGTCGAAGCCGCGGGTGTGCGCGGCCGCCTTCAGCTTCTTGGATTCGAGGACAAAGGCGCCGCGGCGGTAGAGATCGATGCGGCCGGGGCTGGCGCTGCCGTCGCCGTGCAGGAACGTGATGGGCCGCTCGAACATGTAGTCCTGTTCGGGCGTGGGGTGCGGGGCATCGACGCCGAGCAGGCGGCAGAGGTCGATCAGGAAGCTCTGCGAGGTGGAGAGTTCAGACGCGACGACGCCGTTCCATTTTCCGATGAATGCCTCGACGGCATCGCGCGTGATCTCGTCCATGCGGGCTCCCCTGAGTGCTGCGGACATCTTAAGGAATGCGGGCGCCCGGTGTCCGCTGTTTCGGGGTGCGGAGAAAAAGCAAGTCCCTCCACCCGCTGCGGGGGGTTCGGGATGACAGGGGTGGCGGTGCGATGTGCCTTCACCGCTCACACAACGCTGGAGGGTTGCGGCTCCAATCGTCGCGACTCCCGTCGCTCCCACGGGAGGGGTCTGCCGCAGCTTTGGTCGCGCCTGCCGACGGTCCTGCAGGGAGGGCCGCCGCGGCGGTGTCGCGGCTTTACCAGCCTTCGGCTGTTGAAAACCGCCGCTCCCACAGAAAGCGCGACGCGGCGTTGCTCCCTCCCCTTGAAGGGGGATGGCTTTAACGCGGGCTTCGAGACAAGCGCGGCGATTGCGACGCCCGAGGGGGCGTCGTTGCACCCTCACAGGTCATCGATGGCGAGAAAAGCGGCAGCGGCGGCACTCGAAGGGTCGAGGTCGACGCTGAAAGGGCCGTCGATGGCGAGAAAAGCGGCACCGCTGCCGCTCCGAAGGGCAACGCCGGCCGCCCGAGAGGCAGGCGTTGCACCAGTTTGGGGCAATGGCGGGGGTTGGAGGGGCAAGAGGTTGGCGGGGGCATAAAGGTCGTCATCCTCGAATGCGAGGACCCACTCTTACTCGCCGGTCATGCCTGGGTCCTTGCGTGCGCGAGGATGACGGCGGATTTTTTGACCCGATGCGGGTGGTGGAGGCGCTTCAGTGGTCGCGACTCCCGTCGCTCCCACAGGAAGGGTATGTCACGGCCTTGGTCGCGCCTGCCGGCGCTCCTACATGGAGGATTGCCGCGGCAAGACCGATGGTCGTCGCAGAGGGTGTCACGGCTTTACCAGCCTTCGGCTGTTGAAAACCGCCGCTCCCGCAGCGAGGGGGACGGCGTGTGATGCATCCATCAAGGCGATCCACGGCGATGGCGACGGGCGCCCCCAGCCTGTTGGATCCTGCAGGCAGCGTTCGCGGTGGTTTGATGTAACGTGGGCGCCGAGTCCGTGGGGGCTCGGGACAGTTCGTCCATCCGCCGGTTCCAGATCAAGGAGTGATGTATGCGATCCGCCAAGACAATGTGGGGGGTGTTGTTGGTGCTGCTGTCGTGCTTCGGCAGTGGCGTGGGCCATGCGCAGGTCCGTATCAGCGTCGCCGAATTCTCGAAGGATCCCGCGAAGGTCGCGACCCTGAAGGCCGCGATCGATTCGATGCGGGTCGCGAGCAACGCGGACCCGATGTCCGTCGATTTCCGCACCAGTCTGGCCTACTGGGCCAACACGCACGGTTACATCGGCACGGGCACGCATGCGACCAGCATGCAGAAGTACATCACCGACTACCGCATGCCGCAGTGCCTGCAAGCTTATCCGAAGAGCGTGTGCGACACGTACTACCAGCACGTGGTGAATGTGACCGTGCCGCCGGACGGCTTCACCGATTCGATCTGGGGCACGTGCCAGCACGGCAACCTGTTCTTCCTGCCGTGGCACCGGTTCTACCTGTATTACTTCGAGCGCACGGTGCGCAAGCGCTCGAAGGACCCGAACTTCACGCTGCCGTACTGGAACTACTTCGACAACTACGTGCCGGCGCAGAAGGGCATCGCGCTGCCGCCGCTGGTCGTCGGCGACCAGAACACGCTGCAGGACCAGTGGCGCACGCCGGACCTCAACCAGGCGAAGGTGGTGATGGACCCGCAGTCGGCCGATGCCTCGCAGGCGTTCGCGTTCAACGACTTCACCAATTTCTCGAACACGCTGCAGGGCCAGCCGCACGGCGCGATGCACTGCGCGGTCGGGTCGGGCTGCGTGATGCCGGACATCGGGCTGGTGCCGATCGCCGGCGCCGATCCGGTGTTCTACATGCACCACGCCAACATCGACCGGCTGTGGCAGTGCTGGATGGTGGGCAAGGCCGGCGGCAAGCCGATCGACCTGGCCTGGGCGAAGGCCAACCTCGGCATGCCTGACAGCTGGTACGAGCAGCAGTACACCGTCATCGACGAGAACTGCCAGCCGGTGACGGTGAAGGTGGCCGACGTGTTCTCGGAGAAGTACACGCCGCAGTATGACCAGTTGCAGAACTGCGGCACGAACCCGGTGCAGCCGCGGCCGATGCTGCTGGCCGCCGCGACCGAGAAGGCCGGCCCGCTGAAGGTGCATCGCCCGCGGACGACGACCAAGCCGGTGATGCTCGGCAGCAAGCCCGTCGACGTGTCGCTGCAGGCGGAGCCCGCGCCGCCGTCGAACATGGAAAGCGAGGCGACCACCGGCAGCAACGCCACCGGCCAGACCTTCCTGGTGCTGGAGGACGTGAAGCTGGTGGGCCTGCCGACGCTGACCTACAAGGTCTACATCTTCGACAAGGCCCATCCGAAGCGCGCCAGCTACATCGCCACGATCAGCATGTTCGGCGCCGGTCCGGCGCATCCGGGGCATGGCGACGGCGGCTCGCTCGGGAACCTCGTCTACCAGATCGGCGGGCAGTTGCAGGAACTGGGCATCCAGTCGGCGGACCAGGTCGGCGTGCGCTTCGAGCCGACCAACCTGCTCGTCGGCCGGAAGTGGAAGGAACCGGCGGCCGGCAACGGCGTGAGCGTCACGCGCGTCCGGTTGCAGACGTCGGCCACGGCGCCCTGACGTCGTCGCATGAGCGGGGCGGTGCCTTGCGGTGCCGCCCTGTCGTCACACGAAAAAGCCCGCGGAAGTGGGCTTTTTCGTTGGCCTCGCAGCGTGAGCAGGCTTTGCTCCCTCCCCTTCAAGGGGAGGGCTGGGGTGGGGCTGGGTTTCGATCAGCCGCGCAAAGAACGTACAAGGCCGTCATCCTCGCGCAAGCGAGTACCCAGGTATCAGCCGCGATCAGCTTTGGGTCCTCGCGTTCGCGAGGATGACGGTGGATGGATGCAGGCAGCAGGGGCTGCCGATTCGCCCGTCGCGACTCCCGTCGCTCCCACAGGAAGGGCATGCCGCGGTTCGGGTCGCGCCTTCCGGCGCTCCTGCAAGAGCGCAGCCGCACGAAATGTGGCAATCGCGGCGATTTTCGCGGCTCACGTCGCTCCTACAGGAAGCGTCTGCCGCGTCGGTGGTCGGTCGCGCCTCACGGCGTTCCTGCAGGGAGGGCGGGAAGGCTTGCCGCCACGGTGGCGGCGCGGCTTGGCTCCCTCCCCTTCAAGGGGAGGGCCGGGGTGGGGATGGGTTGGCGCGACGGCTCAGCCGGCGTCGCGGCTGTAGACGATGAAGCCGAAGTGCTGCGCGACCTTGTCGTACAGGGCGCGGCCGGTGGCGTTGTCGACGTGGGTCTGCCAGTAGACGCGGCGGGCGCCGGCGGCCTGGGCTTCGGCGGAAACGGCTTCGATCAGGCGGCGGCCGATGCCCTGCCCGCGCTGGCCGGGATCGGTGAACAGGTCCTGCAGGTAGCAGACCGGTTCGATGCGGGTAGTGCTGCGGTGGAACAGGTAGTGCGTGAGCCCGACGAGGCGGCCATCGCATTCGGCGACGAGGGCGAAGACGGGTTCGACGGGGTTGAAGAAGCGTTCCCAGGTGCAGTCGGTGATCGGCTGCGGCAGCGCGGTGTCGCCGCTGCGGCCGTAGAAGGCGTTGTAGCCATCCCACAGCGGTTGCCATTGCGGACGATCGTCGCGACGCGGCGGGCGGACGAGGAGGTCGGCATGGGTCATGGCGGGGCATCCGGTGGGTTGCGGGCACTGTGCCGGAAATCGTGGGGCCCGCGCATCGCGGGCGATGCATCGTGCGGCGCGCAGCATCGCCTGAAATCGGGGCGCGGTTCCGGTGTGTCGTGGTGTGCACGGGAGAAGGCTCCGCGACGCGCGGTGATGTCTCGCGTGACAAGCAGATCCCTCGCCTGCGGCTCGGGATGACAATGGTGGGGGCGGAGGTATCGGATGTCGCGGGCACGTCGCGCATGCGCTCGAAAAGCAGCAGGCCCGCGGTGCGAGGTGGTGCGTCGTGCGACAAGCAGGTCCCTCGCCAGCGGCTCGGGATGACAAGGCTAGGGGCGGAGGAATAGCATGTCGTCGGCAAGTCATGCACGCGCACGAACGGCAGCAAACCCGCGGCGGCGGTTGGCGCGTCATGCGACAAGCAGATCCCTCGCCTGCGGCTCGGGATGACATGCGTGGAGAAAGGGCGTATCGCGCGGCGTCGATACGAACGCGGAAAGCACGAAGCCCCGCGATGCAGGGCTTCGTGTAGTGCGACGATCAGGTCCCTCGCCCTCGGCTGGGGATGACGGCGAGAGTGGCGCCGGCTTACGCGAACGGGTCGCGCAGGACGATGTTGGCGTCGCGGTCCGGGCCGGTGGAGACGATCGCGAGCGGGCAGCCGGCGAGTTCCTCCAGCGCGCGCAGGTAGGCGCGGGCGGCGGGCGGGAGCTTGTCCCACTCGGTGATGCCGGCGGTGGATTCGCTCCAGCCCGGGAATTCCAGGTACACGGGCTTGCACTCGCGCCAGCCGTCGGCGTCCAGCGGGGCGTATTCGCTGCGCTTGCCGTGGTACTCGTAGGCGATGCAGATCTTGAGCTTCTCCATGCCGTCGAGGATGTCGAGCTTGGTGATGCACAGGCCGGTGATGCCGTTGATGGCGACGGCGCGCTTGAGCGCGACGATGTCCATCCAGCCGCAGCGGCGCGGGCGGCCGGTGGTGGCGCCGTATTCCTGGCCGCGGTCGCGGATGCCCTGCCCGACGTCGTCGTCGAGTTCGGTCGGGAACGGGCCGCCGCCGACGCGCGTCGCATACGCCTTGGCGATGCCGAGCACGTAGTCGATCGCATCCGCGCCGACGCCGGTGCCGGCCAGCGCGCCGCCGACGGTGGTGTTCGACGAGGTGACGTACGGGTACGTGCCGTGGTCGATGTCGAGCAGCGAACCCTGCGCGCCTTCGAACAGCACGCGCTTGCCCTGCTTGCGCAGGTCGTGGAGGAGGCCGGCGACGTCGGACTTCATCGGTTCGACGTATTCGCCGAAGGCCAGCGCTTCGTCCAGCGTCCGCTGGAAGTCGATGGCGTCGACCTTGAGGTACTGCGTCAGCACGAAGTTGTGGTAGTCGAGCGCGGCGCGCAGCTTGTCGGCGAGTTCCGCCGGGTAGCGCAGGTCGGCGACGCGGATGCCGCGGCGCGCGACCTTGTCTTCGTACGCGGGGCCGATGCCGCGGCCCGTGGTGCCGATCGCGTCCTTGCCGGCGGCCTTCTCGCGCGCCTGATCCAGCGCGATGTGGTACGGCATGATGATCGGCGTGGCCGGGCTGATCTTGAGGCGGCTGCGCACGTCGACGCCGTTGGCCTCGAGCTCGGCGATCTCCTTCTGCAGCGCGCCGGGGTGCAGCACGACGCCGTTGCCGATCAGGCAGAGCGCGTCGTCGCGCAGGATGCCGGAGGGGATCAGGTGGAGGACGGTCTTCTTGCCGCCGATCACCAGCGTGTGGCCGGCGTTGTGGCCGCCCTGGAAGCGCACGACGGCGCCGATGTCCTGGGTGAGCAGATCGACGATCTTGCCCTTGCCCTCGTCGCCCCATTGGGCGCCCAACACCACCACGGATTGACCCATTTCGATTCTCCTGTCATCCCGAGCGAAGCGAGGGATCTGCTTTGGCCGGCAAGGCGGACGGCAGATCCCCGCCTTCGGCGAGGGATGACATTGATGAAGGTGGCGGACAAGCCGCCGACACGGAAAAAGCCGGCGGGGCGTGGGCCCCGTCCGGCTTTTGTGCATTATCCGGGTTTCGGCCCCCGGGGGCCACCCTTTGCGCCGCTTTTCGCCGGCCGCGGGATGAACGAGGGGGGCTAGTCCCTCCCGCGGCGCGGGTGGGGCGCGGGGTCAGCGGGCGCCGGCCTTGGCCTGCTGGCGATCGATGTAGTCGTCGATGCCGTTCTTGTTGGTGTCGAGCCGGCGGCCGGTGACCTGGTAGTACGTGCGGCTGGTCAGCGGGCCGCGGACGTAGGCCCGCTTCAGCGGATCCCAGTAGGTGGCCGTCGGGTCGACGCTGTCGCCGATGAAGTACAGCGTGGTCGACGGGAACAGGTCGATGTTCGTGCCCGGGAAGCAGTCGGTGGTGTCGGGCCCGCTGGTCAGGCGGTCCGCCAGCGCCTTGAGGCAGTCGTCGGCGGTGATCACCTCGTAGACGTGGCGCGGCTGGTCGAGCTTCGCGATCGGCAGGCTGATGCCTCTGCCGGGCTCGATGGTGGTGGCCTTGTCCACCAGCGTGCGCGTGGTGTTCGGCCACGGCTCGAACGGCATGCCGGTGAAGTCGGCGATGCGCCCGCCCGGCACCATCTGCTCCAGCGCCTGCACGCGCGGCAGCTCCTGCACCTGCAGGTTGGCCAGCTGCAGCGGCGCAGCGGCGGCGTTGGCGTTGAACACGCCGAG
>JBQCJG010000085.1:0-7529 GCA_051952955.1 Lysobacteraceae bacterium
GATGGCCCGGCATGCGACGCTTCACGAGCCGAACTGCACATCCGCCACCGGGACGATCAGCACGCCGGCACCGCGCGGGCCGATGGCAGCGATCGTTCCGGGCGCCAGCGTGCGGATGAAGACCCGGTCTTCCTTGCGCAGCACGTAGTCGTAAGGCTGCATCAGGTCGAAACGCGGCCACAGCGCCGGGATCTTCGCGCGCTGCCTGTCGAATCCGGTCAGCCGCCCGGCCACATCGTCGGCCATGGCATCGACCGCAGCCGCATACGCGGTCTGCAACGCAGATTCGAGATCGCGCAACGCGTCGTCGGACAGCCCTTTCGACGCATCGGCGAGGGGGACGCGCCCCTGCATCAGCGCGTTGTAGCGCCCCCGCCATTCCCCGATCGAGACGTCGACCATCGCCCAGAAGATCAACTGCTCGTTCGCATCGCGGGTGATGAAGAGACTCGGTGCGAGTTGCGCTTCGACCGTGGCGCCCTCGCTGCCCGGACGGGCCGCCAGTGCACGACCCAGCAGGTCGCCGGGCGTGAAGGGAAACTTGCCGCGAAGCGCTTCGGTTTCGCGCTCGTTCGCGGCCTGGACCGCCTTCGCGTTGGCGGCCGCGCCGAGCGGGCCCAGCAGCAGACCGACGGCCAAACCGCCACCGCCGAATTCCTGCCGATAGCCGATGCGGTGCTCGTCGTCGAGAAACAGCGGATCCGCGGACGCCAGGAAGGGTTTCTTCGGCTTGACGCCTTCCGGCAGCGGCGCCACGGGCACAGGCGGCATCACCTTGAAGGCCAATGCCTCGGCGATCGCCGGCGTCGGCGGCATTGCATAGACGAGCTTGCGGGCGAAAGCATCACCAGCGGAAAACAGGATGAGGACCGGGACGAGGAGACGCAGGAGACGCGAAGGCGTTGCAGACATGGGCGGGCCGTCGTTTCGGGAAGCCCGCATCATCCCATGGGCGCGGAGACGCAGGCGATGCCCGCGCCCGGAACACCTGCACGAGGCGCCGTCGAGCGCGCAGGCCGGGTGCTTTGCGCCCGACAGGTGAGCGACCGGGAAATCGCTGGGTCGATGACCCAGCCTACGCCGCTTCGCCGGATCGACGCGCAGTCCCCGCGCATCAGGAGACATCGTCCGGCGAAGTCCATGCGATCGCCGTCTGGACGTCCGGCGCGCCGAGCTTCTTCGCCGCGTTGTGGAGATGGAAGGATGTCGTCGCGAAGCTGATGCCCAGCAGCGCCGCGATGTCGCGGCGCCTCACGCCCCGTGCGGCCAGTTGCAGGCATTCCTTTTCACGATGCGTCAGCCCGGGCGGTTGCGTTGCGAGCACGATGACCGGCGACGGCGATCTGCCGCCGTCACCGCCGCTCGATCCTGCTGCCGAGGGGAGCGGAGCATGCGGCGTCACCGATGTCCGGGGTGCGCCATCTTTCGGCTGCGTGCGCCTTGCCATGCGATCACGTCCTCCGTCGAATCGATGCCGCTGCAGGATCGGCCCTTGGCCTACCATCAAAACGATGTCGTTGCACGGGCGGCGGGCCTGGGGGCCACCAGATTCGCTTCCGGGTTCAATCGCACTTCGGCTTCGTCTTCGCCAGGATCGCGTTGTTGCGCGTCCTCGGCGAGGTGTAGGTCAGCCGCTTGCCGTCGCGACTCGGCCGGAACACCATCGCGATCGGGCCTTTGCCCGGAACAACATAGGTGATGTAGATGTCGCCGCCATGGATGTGGAAAGGCATCTCCGTCCGGACGCTGCAATCCAGGCCATGGTTGATGTACTTCCCGTCCGCCGTGAAATCGGCGAAGTCCGGAGGCGATCCGTCTTCGTCCGCGATGGTCGTCCAGGTGCCGACCAGCCACGCCGGCACTGGTTCAGCCGCGGGGGCCGCGCAGTTCGCGCAGCAGAACACGGCCGCCCACAGCACCCTCGACCATTTCAACACCATGTCGATGCTCCTTCGCGCCGTGTGCGCCTGCCGGGGCATAGCGTATCCCGTCTGCATGCGGATCGGGACCTGCGCGGCATCGCAGCGATCAGGTCGCACCGACGGCGAAGCCTGTTTGCTGACGGCATCAAAGGATTCACCTTGCTGCCTGTCTGCATGCAGATTCGCCGCATGCACCGGGCGCAGGCGATGCCCGCGCCCGGGACACTTCACGCGGCGCCGTCGAGCGGCACCAGGCGGCTGTCGGCATCGTAGCGCAGGCCGCAGAGCATGGCGGCCATGCCGCGCAGGGTGGCCTGCGGGCTGGCGCCGCTGGCTTCGCACAGGGCGATGAACTGCGGCGGGACTTCGACGACGAGGACGTTGGACGGCTGGAACTGCGGCTTGGACATGGCGGAACCCCGCTTCGCCCGGAACCCGGAGTGGGCACCGTTGGCGAGTCCGACCCGCATCGCGCGCAGGCGCGTCAAGGTTTGCGCAGCAACTTGCCTCGACCTTGACGCGCCGAGCACGGTGCGAGGATGGGACGGCAACGGTGGGCACCTCATCACCTGTCCGCGCAGGCTTTTGCTTTGTCGGGCGTATAAGCCGACGGCGTCATGCGCCGTCATGACTCGCCAGCATCGGGAGCTCAAGGATGGTGCATGACGCTTCGCTTATGCACCCTACGAAGCGTATGCGCCTTACGGCCTTGCCGTCTTGTCCACTTCGGCATCGGCGGGCCAAGGGCCCGCCCTACGAAAAGCATTTTCCTGCTCGGACGTAGGGCGGGCTCAAGCCCGCCTTACGAGTTTATGGCCCTCGAATATTTTTTAAGAGCGCGCCGATTTGATCTAGCCCATCAAAAGTGCTTGGCACCTTCTCCGGATCGGATACAACACCACTGAATATTAAGCTCTCGAACTTTTCGAGAGCACTTGGATCTTGCTTTTTTATTTCCGCTGAATAATTCGCATAACTCTGAATGAATTGACACAATGTTTTCCTGAGCTCAATTTGGATTATTTGAGCTTTTACAGATCTATGGTTTTGTAAAACAATTCTAAAAAAATATACCAATATTATTTCTACCGAAAAAATCGGTATAAGAAAAAAAATCTGTCAGGGCTGATTGAATTTGAATTAATTAGATCGGAATTAATTAAGTAAATCTCCACAAAAAGCGGCGCTAAAATGAAAGCGGCCATGAACATTAAGGAGATTAAGAGCAGTATGGATTCTTTTTCTTTTTTTTCGCCAAGCTCTGAAAATCCTTTATAGAGCCCGACAAAGTTGAAAGCGTTTTTGTAGCTTTCCAAAATCTCCTTGAGCCTTGAAACCTCGTCCTTTTTTGATCTTATTTCCTCATCCCACTCTTTCTTAAGAAGCGCAGCTTCTTCTTTCTTGACGCTGAAATCCTTGAAAAATTTTAGATCGGGCTGCTGAAGAAGATCTTTTACAATACTAGCAGGCATCAAATATGATGCGTATACAATCTGCGACCGAAGATTGTCTTCCAAAGGAATCAAATTCTGCTCTATCGATGCCTTTACAGACCTCAAGTCGATAGAAAGCTCTTTGCCAGCTCCGACGAAAAGATCGTATTCGCAAACAAACCTGTATGCGCAAACATACGCATGATCCAACTCTTTTCCTTCTTCTAAAACTACCCCCTCCTCATATGCCATATTTCTTAATCGGCTCAAAAATTGCTCGCCAATATTTTTGATGTTGAAGGAACATTTTTCATCCCACTCTTCTGGTTTGTGCAAAATAAATTGAACAATTTTTTTTAGCAATTCCAGACGAATGTTTTTACCGGAATCATTGAAAGAAAGAGTCCTCGCTGTTCGCGCAAAATCCAGCAAAACCGTCTGATTATCCGGATTTGAAAAAAACACCGCATTCTCCTTTTATTCTCTCAATCCAGGAAAAGTGGAAGTCGAACATTAAAGCACAGCGACATAGCCGCAGGCTGAAACTCTTTACTTATCACCACACGAAAGAGTCGAGTGATAACCCACCCTGCGAAATCAATGCCCCCCATCCAACGCCTTGAGTTCGCTCACAAGCTGATTCGCCATGTCCGCGCCATCGCCATACAGCATCCGCGTGTTGTCGGCGTAGAACAGGGCATTCTCGATGCCGGCAAACCCCGTGCCCTTGCCGCGCTTGATGACGATGGTGTTCTTGCTGTTGACGACGTCGAGGATGGGCATGCCGTAGATCGGCGAGGCGGGGTCGGTCTTGGCGACGGGGTTGACCACGTCGTTGGCGCCGATGACCAGCGACACGTCGGTGTTGGCGAACTCGGGGTTGATGTCGTCCATGTCGGCGATGAGGTCGTACGGCACGCCGGCTTCGGCGAGCAGCACGTTCATGTGGCCGGGCATGCGGCCGGCGACAGGGTGGATGGCGAACTTCACCTTCACGCCGCGCTCGATCAGGCGCTGGGTGAGTTCCCAGATCTTGTGCTGGGCCTGGGCGACGGCCAGGCCGTAGCCCGGCACGATCACCACGCGTTCGGCGAAAGCCATCATCGCGGCGACGTCGCTGGCGTCGATGGGCTTCTGGCTGCCGGTGATGGCCTGGGCCTCGCCGGTGGCGCCGAAGTTGGAGAACAGCACAGACTTGATCGAGCGGTTCATCGCCTTCGCCATCAGGCGGGTCAGCAGGATGCCCGCGGCGCCGACCATCATGCCGGCGATGATCAGCGCCTCGTTGCCCAGCACGTAGCCTTCGAACGCGACCGCGAGGCCGGTGAAGGCGTTGTAGAGCGAGATGACCACCGGCATGTCGGCGCCGCCGATGGGCAGGGTCATCAGCACGCCCAGCGCCAGCGCGGCGGCGAAGAAGCCGATGATGTACGGCAGTTCGAGCGTATGCAGCGCCATCGCGCCCAGCACGACCGCGGCGATCGCGACCAGCGCGTTGAACACCTGCTGGCCGGGGAAGGTGTAGCGCTTGTCCATGCGGCCGTCGAGCTTGGCCCAGGCGATGATCGAGCCGGTCAGCGAGATGGCGCCGATCAGCGCGCCGATGACCGCCAGCGCCAGCGTGACGTGGTTCGGCGCTTCGCCGCCGGCGGAGAACTTCAGCAGTTCCACCGCGCCGATGGCCGCGGCGGAGCCGCCGCCCATGCCGTTGAACAGCGCGACCATCTGCGGCATGTCGGTGATGGCGACCTTCCTGCCCCAGATCCAGTTGACCGCGACGCCCAGCACGATGGCGACGGCGATCAGCGGCAGGTTGTGCAGGCCGGGCAGGAAGAACGTGGCGATGGTGGCCAGCACCATGCCCACGCCGGCCCACTGGATGCCGCTGCGCGCGGTCTTCGGCGAGGCCATGCGCTGCAGGCCGAGCAGGAAGAGGGTGGCGGCGACGAAGTAGCTGGCCTTCACCAGCAGGGACAGCAGTTCGACGGCGCTCATGCCTTGTCCCCCTTCTTCGAGGACTTGAACATGTCGAGCATGCGTTCGGTGACGACGTAGCCGCCGGCGGCGTTGCCGGCGCCCAGCAGCACGGCGACGAAGCCGACCGCCTGCTCCAGCGGGGTCTCGGCGTGGCCCAGCACCACCATGGCGCCGATCAGGACGATGCCGTGGATGAAGTTGCTGCCGGACATCAGCGGGGTATGCAGGATCACCGGCACCCGCGAGATGATGACGTGGCCGGCGATGGCCGCCAACATGAAGATGTAGAGCGCTACGAAACCATCCACGGACGATGTCCTCTCTTCCCTCGGGGCCTGGCCGCATCATAACCGCGGGATGAATGCGACGGGGGCTGTCAACCGGCGCGGCATCGGGGCGTTCTCTGTCCCGCCGGCCGGCACGCCCCCGCCCTCTCCGACAGGACCTCCCGATGAAATCGTTCCTTGCCCTTCCCTTCGCGCTGGGCGCGCTGATGGCCGCGTCATTCACCGCCGGCACTGCCCTCGCCGCCGACCGTGGCGACCGTCTCGAACACCGTTTCGACCGCCGCGGCGACCAGGCCGAGGCCCGCTTCGATCGCCGGGGCGATCGCCTCGAACACCGCTTCGACCAGCGCGCCGACCGCGCCGAGGCCAACGGCCACGACCGGCGCGCCGCGCGGCTGGAACGCGAAGGCGACCGCGTCGACGCCCGCTTCGACCGCAAGGGCGACCGGGCCGAACAGCGCTGGGACCGTCGCGGCGACCGCGCCGAGCGTCGCTGGGACCACCGGCATTGAGCGCGGCCCATGGCGGACGGCTCGCCCCGCGGTCGCGCCACCCCCGGCGCACCCCATAAGCTTTCGCGCGTGAGTCCGGACGCAGGCCAGCGCGTTGTCCCTGCCGCTCCCTCCCCGGGGGCGGTCGGGGGCCTTTCCTTCGACGCCTTCCTGGCGGGCATCTCGACGCGCGCGTTCCGGTTCGCCGAACTGGGGCTGCGCCATCGCGAGGACGCGCTGGACGCGGTGCAGGACGCGATGATCCGGATGATGGGCTACCGCGACCGTCCGTCGGACGAATGGACGCCGTTGTTCTGGAGCATCCTGCGCAGCCGCATCGTGGACATCCAGCGGCGGGGGCTGTTCCGGATGCGCTGGCTGGTCTCGCCGAAGGCGTCGCGCGACGGCGACGACATCGACTGGACCGAACAGGCGCCGGACGACGCCCCCGATCCGTCGCAGGCCCACGATCACCGCGAGGCCTACGACACCCTGGCCGAAGCCCTGCGCGCGCTGCCCGCGCGCCAGCGCGAGGCCTTCACCCTGCGCGTGCTGGAGGACTGCGATGTCGCCACCACCGCGCGGATCATGGGTTGCAGCGAGGGGTCGGTGAAGACCCATCTCTCCCGCGCCCGCGACACCCTGCAGAAACGACTGGAGGATTTCCGATGATCTCGGACCGCCCCGAACCGACCCCGACCGAAGCCGCTTTCGACGCCGCCGCACGGCGCGCCCACGCGGCGTCGCTCGATCGCCTGTCGCCGCGGGTGCAGGCGCAGCTCGCGCAGCGCCGCCGCGCCGCGCTCAAGGGCGAGGCCCCGGCCGGCGTCCGCCTGTGGCCGATGCTCACCGTCGGCGGCAGCGCCGCGCTGGCGCTGACGGTGGGGCTGATGTTCCTGCGGACGCCCGCGGACGATGCGGGCCGCGCGCCGACGCAGACCGCGCCGCAGGTCGCCGACGCGACGCCCGCGCCTGCCCCGGTCGCGACGCCGCCCGCCCCCGTGCCGGCGCAGGCATCGACACCGGCCTCCGCCACGGTCGCCAGCGCACCGACCGTCCATCGCGACGACGTGGTCACGGTGGACGCACTGCCGGCAGACTGGACGGCGGCCGACTTCGACGCCGCGCAGACCGCGGGCGATCCGGGCGCCATGGACGAAAGCCCCGATTTCTATCTCTGGCTGGCCGCGCAGGGCGACCAGTCCGCCGCTCCGGAGTCGCTATGAACCGTTCGTTCCCGTCGCTGCTGCTGGTGTGCGCGAGCCTGCTGGCCGCGGCCGGCGCGGCGTCCCCGCCGTCCGCCACGCCTCCGCCGCCCCCCGCCATTCCCCCCGGGGCCGCGGCCCCGGCCGCGCGGCCCCCCAGGGATCATCTTTTTCCGACGCCCCGCGACCCGATACTCGCCGGGGGGCGCGATCG
>JBQCJG010000086.1:0-12107 GCA_051952955.1 Lysobacteraceae bacterium
TGCTGATCCAGCACGCCCGGCTCGAGCAGGCGCCGCGCGCCTTCGCCGGCGCCGCGCGCCCCGCCGCGGCGGGGGTCGCGCGCGCGCCCGCGTCCAGCGACGCCGTCGCCGAGGCCGGCAACGCCGCGTACTGGCTGGGCTACCACCACTACCGCCGCGGCGCGTATCGCCAGGCGGAGATGTACTGGCGCACCTACCTGGACCGCACCGGCACGCTGCTGCGCCTGGCGCCGGGCAAGCCGGCGTGGCTGGTCGAACGCTCGTATGCGCTGAACAACCTCGGCACGCTGGCGAACGCACAGGGCCGCGGCGACGAGGCGATCGCGCGCTTCCGCGAGTCCGCCGTGCTGAAGGCACAGGCCGCGAAGATGCGCCCCGACGATCTCGACCTGCGCTACGACCTGATCGACACGCTCTCGTGGATCAGCAGCGCCGAACAGGCGCAGGGCCAGCTCGACCACGCGGCTGCGGGCTACGCCGCGCAGCTCGACATGCTGCGCGATCTCATCCGCCAGCGCCCGACCGCGCTCGCCTGGGAACGCCGCCTCGCGACCTCGCTGCGCCGCAGCGCCGAACTGGCGCTCATGCGCGGCCGCACCGACGACGCCCGCACGATGCTCGACGAAAGCGCCGCCCGCCTGGCCGCGCTGCTGCCGAAGGCACCCGAGAACCGGGTGTGGCGACGCGACCTCGCGCACGCCCTGCTCGATCGCGCGGAGCTGGCGCGGATCGCCGGCGACGCCGCGGGCGCGATCGCCGATCTGCGCCGCGCGGCCGAACTGTCGTCCGAACTGCAGGCGGCGGGCGGCGGCGACCAGGCCGAGTGGCGCCGCCTCGACGCGCTGATCCGCGTGCGGCTCGCGGCCCTGCGCGGGCAGCCCGGGCGCGAGGCCGAGGCGATGGCCGATCTCGACCGGTTGGTCCGCGAAGTGCCGGACGAAGTGTTCGGCCGCGGGGCGCTGGCGAAGGAACTCATCGCCCGCGGCCAGCGACGGGCGGCCGCCGGTCGCCCGGTCGACGCCGCGGCCGACTACGCCCGGGCCCGTGTCCTGCTGGCGCGGATCGCGCCCGACTCGCGCGACCCCACCCTGCTCGCGCGGTGGGTGCAGGCGCACCTGCTCGCCGGACTGCCCGCCGACGCGGCGCTGGCCCGCCTGCAGGCGAGCGGCTACCGCCATCCGGACGTGGCCCTCTTCCCCTCCCCCCGGCCGGCCAACGGCACCCCGCCGTGAGCTGGCCGCCTGCCCGCCCACCCCAACAGGAGCTTCCCGTGTCGCACGCCGGCCATCTCTGGAACATCACCGTCATCATCGAAGGCGGAGTCGCCCGCTTCGATCCCCCGCCCGGCAAGCAGGGCTACCAGTTCGCGAAGAACGCCCGCCGGGGCGTCATCGTCTTCACCCTCGCCTCGGACGACTACCGCTTCAGCGGTTGCAACTACACGCCGCAGAAGGGCGACTTCCCCGGCATCGAGGCCCGCTGGGGCCACGCCACCCGCAACCCCGGCGAGCTGGTCGTCACCTTTACCTACCCCGAAGGCGTGGTCCACGACGGCCACCTCCGGCTGGAGTACATGCGTCGCAGCGACAAGATCACGCAGGTGGTCGATCCGCAGGTCGGCAACGACGGCCAGACCGGCGGTTTCCTGCCCCCCTGACGGCCACGACGACGGACAGGCCCGGCCCCGCGGGCCTGCCCGGACGATCGCGCGCCACGAAGAATCCCTTTCGGATCAATCGCCTGCAAACCGACAGGTTTCCGACAGGCAGGCTCCAGGCCGGCTCCGGATGCTGGCACCACGTTCCCGGCAACATGCCCCGCACGGGTCACCGAGGACGCGGTCGCGTCGACCCACGACGCATCTCACAAGGAGCACTCCCATGGCCCAGACCAAAGCCGACGCCTCTGCCCAGCAGATCAACGTCCTGATCGTGATCGACACGGAATACGTCAAGACCAACTACCCGCATCCGAGCCAGGACCAGAACAACCCGACCGGCATCAACCACAACAGCCAGTTCATGATCTGCACCGGCTCGCGCGGCACCGTGACCGGTCAGGGCACCGCCGATCTGAGCTTCCAGGCGAACCCGGGCGACTACGTCTCCTTCGCCGGCACCTCGATCTACGACAACTCCGACGACGCCGTGATCGTCTACGGCATCAAGTACTGGCAGGGCGACCACGTCTTCAACCAGTTCGTGCCCGACGTGGTGAAGCGCCAGAAGGCCGTCATGCCCGACCCGACGACCACCAACGGCCTGCCCGCGCTCCAGGGCCCGATCAGCTTCAGCTCGTTCGACTCCAGGGTCTCGCAGGCCGGCACCGAGAACTTCTACGTGTACTTCGCGCTGTACACCCTCGCCAGCGACGGCGAGACGCAGAACCTCTTCGGCTACTACTACTGGGATCCGCAGATCCGCGTCAGCTGATCGACGTCGTCTATCGCTGCGCATCGCAGCGATGCGATCCCGCATGCCCCGGCCTCGTCGCGATGCCGGGGCATGTCGCAAGTCATGCTTGACAACGGCACTCCGGCACGAGAAAACGATTGCGTTGCAATACGCACGGATCGTTTCGAGACATCAATGCCGACCGCGCCGCGAGGCGCCGGACCAGGGGGCGGGCATGGAGCACGATCACCACCTTCGCGACGCACGCGCCACGGAACGCCGCCCGTTCCGACCATGTCGATCAATCCGAAGACGCACACCGACGGCCCGTTCCTGAGCCGACACGCACCCGCGTTCGACGAAAGCCCGACGAGGTATCGCATGGCCAAGCGCACGGAGCGCTCGCGTTTCCGCATCGGCGACCTGCTGGTGCATCCGGATCGCAATGTCGTCGTCCGGGATGGAGAAGACATCCGCCTCGAACCGATGTGGATGCAGGTGCTGGTCTACCTCGCCGAGCACCATGGCAGGACCATCAGTACGCAGGAACTGCTGGACGAAGCCTGGGCCGGCATGGCCCGCGACGAAGGCGCGGTCCAGAAGGCGATTTCCATGCTGCGCGGCAAGGTGTTCCTCGAAGACAGCCGTCACCCGCGCCACGTCGAAAACATCCGCGGACGCGGCTATCGACTGATCGCACCGGTCGTCTTCCCCGACGACTATGTGAGCAGCCGCGGCGACAGCGGCCACTGGAGCGGCGGCAATCCCTACGTCGGCCTCGTGGCTTTCGACGAAGCGCATGCGGGAGTCTTCTGCGGTCGTGGTGACGCCATCGAGCGCGTGGTGAACGCAATGCGCGCGCAGCTGGACAATGGCCGACGCTTCGTCCTGCTGGTCGGCGCCAGCGGCAGCGGCAAGAGTTCGCTGCTTCGCGCGGGCGTGATTCCGAAGCTCGTCCCCAACGGCGGCGAAAACGGTCTGCAGGCACTGTCTGTCGTCCACTGCGACCTCGGCACCACGCCCGACGAGGACGCCCTCGGCGCATTGGCCGGCGCGATCGCAGGCTGGACGCTCGGCGGGCGCCCGGTGTTCGCTCCGCAACCGGTGGAATCCCTCCGGGCGTTCCTGACCGGACCGCGGGAATCCATCCATGCGGCGATCGATGAAGCCTTCCGCCGCTTCGCGCCTCGTGCCGAAGCGGAACCGCATGCGCACCTGTTGCTGACACTGGATCATGCCGAAGGTCTGGTCGCCGCAGACATAGCCGGTCCGGCACGGCATGACGACTTCGTCCGGGCGCTCGAAACCCTCTGCGAGCATGCGCGCGTGATGGCGACCATGATCGTGCGCGGCGACTTCTATCCGAAACTCATGGACGCCATGCCCGCGCTGATCGAAAGGAAAGGCAGCGCGGGCCACGTCGACGTGGCGCGTCCGACCGCGATCGAGATCAACGACATCATCACGCTGCCCGCACTGCGGGCCGGACTCGGATTCGAACGCGACCCCGATACCCGCGCGACCCATTACCTCAACGAAACCCTCGCCGAGGCAGCCCGCGGCCAGGCGGATGTCCTTCCTTTGCTGCAGCACACCCTGCATGAGCTCTACAAGCGCTGCGCCGACGACAAGGTGCTGGGCTATGCCGCATACCGGGACATCGGCGAACTCGAGGGCGCGATCGCGCGACGGGCAGAAGAAGTGTTTGAGTCGCTGCCGCAGGAGGCGCAGGCGAGCCTGGAAGCAGTCCTCGGGCAGTTGGTCGTGGTCGATCCGGAATCGGGGGCGATCAGCAGCCGCAAGGCGCCGGTGGCCCCGCTGCCGCAGGCGGCCGGCGCGCTCGTGCAGGCCTTCGTCGAGGCGCGGCTGTTCGCGACCGAATCCAGAAACGGCCACGCGCACTACGGCGTCGCGCACGAAGCGCTGCTGCGGCAGTGGCGGCGTGCCTCCGAGTGGGTGAAGGAAAACCTGCGCCTGCTCCAGACGATCAACCGGGTAGAGAACGCGGCCAGGCGCTGGCAAGATGAAGGACGCGGCGACGACCAGTTGCTCAACACGGGCAGACCGCTTTCGGAAGCGACGGAAGCCGCGGGCCGGATGCCCGAGAAGATCGACGCGGGCATCGCCGAATACATCCGGGCATCGGAACGCAAGAGACGTCGGCTCGCCAGGACCCGGAGATTGCTCATCGCGATCCTGTCGACGCTCACCGCGGCGTCGATCGTGCTGGCCCTGCTGTCCTTCGCGGCTACGAGCAAGGCCGAGCGCAACCGACAGGACACGATCGACATCATGGGCTACATGCTGGTGACACTGGCGGACGAACTCCGGCCATCGGCCAGTATGAAACCGCTGGCGAGCATCAGTTCTCGGGCCATCGGACTGCTCGAGAGGAAACCCGTGCGATCGATGACGATCGACGAGCTGATCAATTATTCGCGAGCGCTCAGGACCCTCGGCGAAGTGAAATCTTCGCAAGGAAACGACGCGGACGCGATGGGCCTGTTCGCCAAGGCCAACGGCATCGCCGCGGCCTCGGTCGCAAGGGAAGGTGCCGGCGATGCTTCGCTCTTCGAATTGGCGCAAACGGAATACTGGATCGGATACCAGCATTTGAAGAATGGCGACAAGGACAGTGCGCTGAAACACTGGAAACGCTACCGGGCGGTGGCGGCCGATCTCGGACACGAGGGCGATCAGGATCCCGCCTGGGAGATGGAGAAAGCGCTCTCCGCATCGAACCTCGCCACGCAGACGATCAATCAGGCGGACTGCAGTTCCATGCTCCCGGTAATCGAGTACTGGACGGGTCGGATGCGGAACGCGCTTTCCGCGTTCGGGCAACCCAGGCCGAACTGGGAGTACGACGAGATCGTGACCGCGTCGTGGGCGACGCGATGCCGGCAGGAGCACGGCGAAACGATGCGCGCCGTCGCCGAATACCGGGCCCAGGTCGCTGGTCTCGAACGATTGATCGCGCTGCATCCGGACGCCATCGAATGGCGGCACCAGCTCGCCAGTCTGCTCCACTTCCAATCCG
Source organism: Lysobacteraceae bacterium (assembly GCA_051952955.1). Lineage (GTDB taxonomy): Bacteria > Pseudomonadota > Gammaproteobacteria > Xanthomonadales > Xanthomonadaceae > Lysobacter_I. Next base: position 5,434 of record JBQCJG010000086.1, read on the forward strand.
TCGCCGAGAAGCAGCGCGGCGACCTGCAGGCAGCCGAATCCGCGATTGCACGGTCGATCTACCAGGGCCGCATCGTGACGAGCGTGGCGACGAACAACGAGAGCTGGAAACGCGATCTCGCCAACGCGCTCGTGCGAGGAGGCGAAATCGCCAGGCTCCGCGGCGATCGGGACACCGCCGCCTCACGGCTCGCGGAGGCGATCGCGATCGCGAGGCGTTCGCGCGACCGCGAAAGACTTTTCCCAAGGATCGAGGGGCTCGCCCTCATGAACCTGTCCATGATCCAGGGTCCGCAGACGAGCCGACGGATCCTGGACACGGCGATCGACATCCTCCGCAAGCTCCACGACCGCGATCCCGACAACAAGTACAACGCACTCGCGCTTGCACAGGCCCTGTTGGTCGAGCACCGCGGCGACCGCGCGGCGGGCAGGAGCGCGAAGGCCGATAGGGATGCCCGCGAGGCGTACGCATTGATCCGCCCCTTCGTACCGGGCTCCCGCGATCCGGATTTCCTCAACACGCTGCACGAAGCGGAACAGCGGTCCCCGGACCTCGCTTTCGGTCGCGCCCAGTGATTCTGTCGGCATTCTGCGCATTGATCGGGCCCGCGCCGCTTTGATGCCGAAGGCGTACCGGATTCGGATCGCCGTCGATCGGCGCAAGGCCCAGAATCCTTCCCACGCCCCTCAGGAGATGAAACATGACGCGATCCCCGGCGCTTTTCCGATTTGAAGACGATGTCGATTTCTTCGGCGGCGAGAAGGACAACGTCGCCAGGAAACCGAGAAATCCGGACGGCACCCGGAATCCCATCGCCCGTGCGAAGGTGAAGCTCACCGTGTCCCAAGACGCGGGCACGCAGATCACCCATTACGCCTGGGAAAAGCGCACCATCCTGTTCCACACGAACGAAGAGCGCCAGGTGCTCGAGATCGAGATCGACTCTCCCCAGATATTCGGCGAACGACCCAGGTTCCATCTCGATCTCGTCGACCACAACGAGGACTACATCCGGTCCGTCGCCCATGAAGTGGCTCCCGGCACCATGGTCACCCTGGGCGATCCCCGGGACGAACTTCCCGAACACACGAGCCGCATCGCGATCACGCTCTCGCTCCCGGCCCACGGCCCCAAGACCTCGTTCAAGCTCTTCGTCTACGCCAGGGACCGGGAACTCAGGAGGAGAATCAACTGCGATCCCATCGTCGGAAACGATCCGCCCCGAACGGCGTGAATGTCCTGCGTCTCGATCGGCCTGTCCAACACGTCGACGGTCCGGAAAGCGACGAGGTCGATCGCAATCAACCACTTGCACTCCGCAAGGTTTCCGCAAGGGACATCCGGAGGCGGTTCGGGGAGGGTCGACGGGCCCCGCGGCGAGGTCGTCGCGGGACGTCGGGGGTCCGGCAGGGACCTCCCCCTTCGTCCGCTTCCGGAGTCCGTCATGACCGATTCGCCCGTTTCGCCCATCCCGGTCGTCTTCTGTGCGCTGCTCGACGACGCCCGCCCGCCGTCTTCCCCTTCCTCCGCCGAGGCCGCTGCGTTGGCCGAGCCGGCGAGCGGCCCGCTGTCGGCGCCGTCGTCCGCGCCGATCGATCCGCCTGCCGGCGTGGTGATTCCCTGGCCCGGGCCGACTCCGCCCGCGGAGCCGCCGGCCGACCCGCGCGGCCGGATCCGGCTGAACGGGGCGCTGCTACGGCGGCTGCGCAATGCCCGGCTGCTGAGCCAGCAGGACCTCGCCGACGAGTTCTGGCGGATGAACATCCGCATCTCGATCGCGACCGTCAAGCGCGTCGAATCCCCGCGCGGGAGCATGGTCCGGTTCCGCATCGCCCGCGAGTTCGCCCGTTATCACGACGTGCCGGTCGAGACCCTGCTGTTGCGGGACCCGTGAAGCCCGCCGGAGACATGCGCATGGACAGGGACGAAGCGCTCCGCGTCGCCGCCCGCGACACCCTCGTGCACATCGCGGGGATGTCGGGGCGCGCGGCGAAGGACCTCCGGCCGGGGCAGTCGCTGACCGTCGATCTGGGACTGGCCGATCCCGACCTCGCGGTGCTGTCGATCTACCAGCAGCGGGTGGCGACCCGCCTGCGCCCCTGCGGGCAGCCGGTGCCGCTGTCGGTCGACGTGCTCTACGACTGCGTCGTCCGGGAAGTGCTGGCGCTGACCGTGCAGGCGGCGACGGGCCGGCGGCTCGACGCTGCCCTCGCGGGAACCCTGCTGGTCGAGGCCGCCGCCGGGCTGCGCGGAGCGGCGGCCTGGCCGCCGCCGGGCGATCCGCCCGGGCGAGGCTGACAGCGCCGGCAGGGGTGCGCGATACTCGCGGCATGTCCGCACCCCGCCGCCTCGCCGACCTCGCCGCCCAGCCGCTGGAGCGGGCGCTCGCGTTGCCGGCGCGGTGCTATGTCGACCCGGCGATCGCGGCGCTCGACCGCCGGGCGATCTTCGATCGCGGTTGGCAGCTCGTCGCGCACGTCAGCCGGCTGCGCGCACCGGGCGACCACGTGGTCGTCGACTTCGGCGGCCTGCCGGTGATCGCCGTGCGCGGCGAGGACGGCATCGTCCGCGCGATGCACAACGTCTGCCGCCACCGCGCCGGTCCGCTGGCGCAGTGCGACGGCCTCGGCGCGAAGGCGCTGCGCTGCCGCTACCACGGCTGGACCTACACCCTCGACGGCCGCCTGCGCAGCGCGACCGAGATGGCCGGCGTGCCCGATTTCGATCCCGCCGACATCCGCCTGCCGCAGCTCGCGGTGCGCGAATGGCAGGGCATGGTGTTCGCGACCGTCGATGAAACCGCGGCGCCGCCGTTCCAGGCCTTCGTCGCCGGCATCGACGCGCGCATCGGACCGGACCGCGGGCTCGCCGACTTCGCCCACCACCAGCACGTGGCCTACGAGATCGCCTGCCACTGGAAGGTGTACGTCGACAACTACCTCGAGGGCTACCACGTCCCGCACGTGCATCCCGAGCTGAACCGGCTGCTGGACTACCGCAGCTACGTCACCGAGACCGCCGAGTGGTATTCGTTCCAGTGGAGCCCGCTGGAAAGCGGCGACGGCCTGTACGGCAACGGCGATGCGTTGTACTACTGGCTGTGGCCGAACACGATGCTGAACATCCTGCCCGGCCGCCTGCAGACCAACCGCGTGGTGCCGATCGCGCCGGACCGCTGCCGGGTGGAGTTCGATTCCTACTACGCGCCGGACGACAGCGAGGCCGGGCAGGCCCGCCGCGCCGCCGACCGCGCGTTCAGCGATGTCGTGCAGGACGAGGACATCGCGATCTGCGAGGACGTGCAGCGCGGCCTCGCTTCCGGTTCCTACGAGGCGGGACGCCTCAATCCGCTGCGCGAGAACGCGGTGCACCATTTCCACGAACGGGTGCGCCGCGCCTACCGCGAGGCGGAGACGGCCGATCGCACGTGACGCCGCCCCGCCCTCCTTTCCGCACATTCCAGAAGCCAACGCCATGTCGACCTTCCGCCTCACCCTCGCCCTCCTGACCGCGCTCGCCGCCACCGCGCCGACGATCGTCGCCGCCTCCGAAGCCCCGGGCGAACCGAGCCGGACCCCGGCCGCCGCCGCGCCGCAGTGGCGCGCCACCGTCTATCCCGCCGCCGACGTCGCGCGCATGGCCTACGGCGCGATGCCGGCCAAGCGCCTGCTCGACCTCCAGCGCAAGAACGCCGCCCCCGGCCTGAAGGCCACCCAGATCGGCATCGGCCGCGACGCCGTGCAGGAAGGCGCGCAGTCGCACCTGCCGCCGCTGAAGTGGGTGCCGGTCGCGGGCGGCTGGGTCGCCCGCGCCGAAGTGCGTTCGGCGGACGCGATGGCCCTGCGCGTGGGCCTGGACGTGAGCAACCTGGCCGATCGCGTCGAGCTGCGCTTCGCCGGCTCGGCGCGCCCGAACGACGTGGTCGCGGTGATGACCGGCGCCGAGGTCAAGCGCCTGCCGGGCACCGACGGCCACTTCTGGACGCCCGGCACCGACGGCGAGACCCAGATCATCGAACTGTTCCGGCCCAAGGGCGTGCCCGCGTTCGCCGCGCGCATCGACGCGCCGGTGCTGTCGCACCTCGTCGCCGACAGCCGCAACAGCTTCAAGCTGGTCGAGAAGATCGGCGAATCCGGCAGCTGCAACGTCGACGTGATCTGCCGCGTCAACGAGCTCGGCCAGAACTACGTCAACGCCAAGAACGCGGTCGCGCGGATGATCTACAACCTCGGCAGCAGCAGCTACCTGTGCACCGGCACGCTGCTGGCCGACACCGTGCCGCAGACGCAGGTGCCGTACTTCCTCAGCGCGAACCACTGCTTCTCCAGCAACACCAGCGCGGCGCCGGTCCCGTCGCAGATGCAGACGGTCGCGAACACGCTGAACACCTACTGGAACTACGAGACCACCGCCTGCGGCAACTTCACCTCGACTGCCGTCACCCAGCTGTCCGGCGGCGCGACGTACCTGTACTCGGACAACAACACCGACGGCATGCTCATCCGCCTCAACAACGCGCCGCCGGCGAGCGCGTACTTCGCGGGCTGGAACGCGGCGACCATCGCCGACGGCACCCCGGTGTTCGCGATCCACCATCCGCGCGGCGACTCGAAGAAGGTCTCGTCGGGCCAGGTGATGAGCAAGGACGCCGACAACATCGAGATCGCCTGGCTCAACGGCACCACCGAAGGCGGCAGCAGCGGCTCCGGCCTGTTCACCTCCGGGCCGAACGGCTTCGTGGTGCGCGGCGGGCTCTACGGCGGCTACGCCGCCTGCTCCAACAGCGGCACGACCACCAACACGCAGAACCGCGACTACTACTCGCGCCTCGACGTGTACTTCCCGAACATCAAGACCTGGCTGGAGCCGCAGCCTGGCGCGCTGAACGGCAGCGCCCCGCGCAGCCATCCCAAGCCGTCGGGCACCGTCGCGGCGCCGTCGATGCAGGCCTCGCCGGCTCAGCCGACGACGACCAATGCGCCGCGCGGCGCGCGGCTGGTCCCGGTGGTGCGCGAAGGCGCCGGCCGCAAGTGACGGGCCGGCGCTGACGCCGCGGGCGCGACGACGGCCGATCCGCGCAGGTGAGCGCCGCGCCGCGTCCGCTCGGGCTCTGGTCCGCGATCGCACTGGTCGCGGGCAACATGATCGGCAGCGGGGTGTTCCTGCTGCCCGCTTCTCTCGCGCCGTACGGCGCGCTCGGCCTGTACGGCTGGGCGATCACGCTCTGCGGCGCCCTGCTGCTCGCGCTGACCTTCTCGCGCCTCGCCGCGCGCGGCGCGCAGGCGGGCGGCCCCTATGCCTACGCCCGCGAGGCCTTCGGCGACACCGTCGGCTTCGCGATCGCGTGGAGCTACTGGATCTCGATCTGGTGCGCGAACGCGGCCATCGCGGTCGCCTTCGCCGGCAGCCTCGGCGCGCTGTTCCCGATGCTGGTGGCCACGCCCGCGCGCGGCGCGGCGCTGGCGCTCGCGGCGCTGTGGCTGTGCGCGGCGATCAACCTCGCCAGCGTGCGCGAGGCCGGACGCGCCCAGGTGCTGACCACGATCCTCAAACTGCTGCCGCTGCTGCTGTTCGGCGGCATCGCGATCTGGTGGCTGGACCCGTCGAAGTTCGCCGATCCCGGCCAGGCCGTCGCCGCGGCCGCGAAGGCCGGCGCGCCGGCGTCGACCTTCGGCGCGGTGCACGCGACCGTGGCGCTCGCGCTGTGGGCGTTCCTCGGGCTGGAGGCGGCGACCATTCCCGCCGGAGCCATCCACGACGCCGAACGCACGATTCCGCGCGCGACGCTGATCGGCACGCTGCTGGCCGGCATCGCCACCCTGCTCGCCTGCACCGCGGTGCTCGGCCTGCTCACGCCCGCGCAGGCCACCGCCTCCACCGCGCCGATGGCCGATGCCGCCGCCGCGCTGTGGGGGCCGGCGTCCGGCATGGGCATCGCGGTGGTCGCGGCCATCTCCTGCCTCGGCGCGCTCAACGGCTGGGTGCTGCTGTCGGCGCAGTTGCCGATGGCCGCCGCCGAGGACGGCCTGTTCCCGCGTGCGTTCGCGCCGCTGGACGCGCGCGGCACGCCGCGCTTCGGCATCTGGGTCGGCACGGTGCTGGCCAGCCTGCTGGTGGTCGCGAAGTACACCGGGCCGCTCGGCGAGGTCTACACGTTCTCGATCCTGCTCTCGACCGCCGCCACGCTGCTCCCGTACGTCTTCAGCAGCGCGGCCTGGCTGCGGCTGGGCCGTCGCGGTCGCGTGGTCGCGGCGCTGGCGCTGCTCTACAGCGTCTACGCCCTGCTCGGCACCGGCAGCGAAGCGCTGGCCTGGGGCGCGGTGCTCGTGCTCGCCGGGCTGCCGCTGCACGCGTGGCGGCGCATGCGCCGCGCGCGTTGACGCTTCACGAACGGAAATCGCCTCCGGTTCTCGCCGCGGGTGGCGCCGGATCCGGCGCGTTGTCGCATTTCCGCGGGAACCCGCCGCTTTCCGTCGCTGCTTAAGACTGCCCTAATGCGGTCTTCATCCAATCGTCGCCACGCATCCGCAAAGGCGACGCGATGTCCGCTCCGTCACCCTCCCCTCCCGCGATCGCGGCGTCCCCGCAGTGGCCGCGGCGGGTGCGCGCGCTGCACTGGCTGATCTTCCTGACGGTCGCGGTGGCGGTCTGCGCGATCCTCGGCCGCGAAT
>JBQCJG010000087.1:0-15786 GCA_051952955.1 Lysobacteraceae bacterium
GGAAGACCGGGTCTTCATCCGCACGCTGGCGCCCGGAACCGCTGCGGCCCTCGGGCCGCGCGGCGTTGGTGTGCTGATCGTTCCCGTGGCGGATGTGCAGTTCGGCTCGTGAAGCGTCGCATGCCGGGCCATCGACCCAGCGATGTTCCGATCTGTCCTGCGCCGGGGTGCAAAGCAACCCGCCTGTGCCATCGGCAGGAACTCGAATCGAGGTGACGCATGCGCTTTTCCGCCATTGCGCTGCTGTTGGGTGCGATCGCCGGTTGCGGCGAAAGCGGATCGTCGTTCGTGCCGTCGTCCGGGCACGACATCCGCGACCAATACCAGCACCAGATCCCCGCGTTCGGCGGTCGCCTGCTCGGCAGTAATCACGGCGAATGGGGCGGTTGGCTGTCCTTCCAGTACGACGACGGCACCGTCGTTCGGCTGCTGGAAACGAATGTCGTCGGTCTCCGCCGCATGCCTTTCGGCGTCGTCGTCGTGACCGGGTTTTGGCACCTCACTGCCGACGATGGCAAGTTGCTGCTGGTCACGCGGAACGGAGACCGCAAACTGCGCGTCGAGGTACTCGCGGTGCTGCCGCATGCGGCCGTCAAATCTTGGCAGCGCAAGGACGGATCGCTGGATATTGCGATGCTCGACAAGGACATCGAACCGCGTGACGGGGTGTGGGCCTTCCGGTGCGTGCATCTCCGGCTCTACCGGCGTGTCGAGTCGACGCCGTGTCCGCGGACGAACAGCGAGTTGATGCGCGACCTCATGGACAGGTGATACCACACGCAACTCGTAAGGCAGGTTGAAACCCGCCCTACGACTCTTCGATCTACATCCGGGTTTCGGTTTGCATCATGGCACGCACACACAAGATCATCATTGACTTGGGTTCAATCGATTCCAAGCAAGACCTGCACGAAGCGCTGAGCGCCGCTCTCACATTTCCTGGGTGGTATGGCTGTAACTGGGACGCCTTCCGGGACGCAATCACCGGTTTGGTTGAAATGCCGGAAAAGCTTCACTTTCCGGGCTGGACAGCCTTCGAGGCGCGAATGCCGGATGAGGCTCGCCATCTTCATGCCGCACTGACGGAAATGTCGGAAAAATATCCGGAGTCGGCTTCTGAAGTGAGCTATGGGTAAGCGCACAGGGTGGGTCCCAGGCCCACCGTCTGCGCAATCATTGTCGTGATGGTGGGCCGAGGGCCCACCCTACGCGCTTCGCGGCTGCGACCTCCTGCGTCTGCCCACCGCCCGCGCCGCATGCGCTAGCATCGACCCCGCCGTGCAGCGTGGGCTGCACTTCCCGCAACACACGGACCGCACCTCATGGATGATTCCGCCAATCCGCGCCATGCCGCATCGCCCGGGCGGGCGCTGGCGGTGTTCTTCGCCGTGCTGGTGCCTGCGACGGCCGTGATCGAGACGCTGCTGATCACCGGGGCGCTGCGCAAGTCCGCGCTGGCCTTCTTCCTGCTGATGTGGACGCCGGGCATCGCGGCGCTGGTCGCGACGTTCGCCTGCGATCGCGGGGCGCGCATCGGCTGGCGCCTCGGGCCGCTGAAATATGCGGCGATCGGATTCCTGCTGCCGATCGTCTACGCCCTGGTGTACTACGGGGTCGCGTGGTCGTCCGGTTTCGGCGAATTCTCGCTCGCGGGGCTGGCGGCACAGGGCGATTACGCGGCGGACTGGGGCGGCTTCAGGCGCTACCTCATGCTGCTGCTGACGTCGGAACTCGCGATCGGCGTGCTGTTCGCGCTGGGCGAGGAGATCGGCTGGCGCGGCTTCCTCGTGCCCGCGCTGCTGCGCAGGCATTCCTTCCTGCGGACGAGCCTGATCGTCGGCACGCTGTGGGCGGTGTGGCATTTCCCGCTGATCGTCGCCGGCGATTACGGCGATCCGTCGACGCCGCTGTGGTTCCGGCTCGGCTGCTTCCTGGTGTCGGTGCTGGCGATCTCGGTGGTGCTGACGTGGCTGCGCATCAAGTCCGGCAGCGTGTGGCCGTCGACGCTGCTGCACGCCTCGCACAACCTGTTCATCCAGTCGCTGTTCACGCCGTTGACGCACGTGAACGCGCGAAGCGGCTACGTGATCGGCGAATTCGGGCTGGGGCTCGCCGCGACGACGCTGCTGGCGGCGTGCGCGGTGCTGTGGTGGCGACGGCGCCCGGCGACGACGCCCTGAAACACGCGCGCCTCACGCTGTCCTGCGTACATCCGCCTTCCGACCTCCGCGCCTGGTCTCCATCCGCGAGACGCCGACGGCGCAGACTGTCCTTCGCCCGGCGGACGCAGCGCCGGTGCGGTGATTCCCCATCAGACAAGGAGTTTTCATGAAGCGTGTGTGCCTCGCCGTGTTCGCCGTGCTGCTGTTCTCCGGTTCCGGTTCCGCTTCCGCCGCTGGCTGGCAGTCGCTCGGGCGCGTCAACGCCCTGACCGCCACGCCCGATCCCGTGCTGTGCCAGCAGCGCGTGATCAACCACTACTGGAGCTCCAAGCCCACGTACTACCCGACCGCGGTCAACGTCTACTCGGCCAACAACATCCAGTTCGTGTTCGATGTCGACGTCAGTGCGCTGAGCAAGCTCGTGAGCAACGCCCCCTCCAACTCGCGGTTCCCCACCGCCGTCAACGCCTACAACGCCCAGACCGGCGCCAAGAGCCTCTACGGCACGGTCACGGTGGGGCAGTACCCCGGCGTCGGCATCAACACGTCGTACGTCGACGCCAGCGGCCTGGTGCAGGGCCTGGGCTGGAGCGTGGTCGCCTCCGAACAGCAGTACTACGAGGTGCAGCAGTTCTGCCCGCAATACCCCCGCCTGCGAACGTTCTCCCGCCCTCCCCATGGGCTCCGGGCACCGCATCGCGGTGCCCGGGTTCGCTGCGGCGCGGCGTTTCGATGGCGACGCGGTCGTCGATCGGGGATTGGTGATCATGGACCCGGCGACCCTTGACTGGGTGATGTATTCCGGCCTGTGGGGCAACCCGCACAGCAGCGGCCTCGCGGGCAATCCGCCCTCGGGTCCGGCGTCGCAGACCTGGCTGACGACGATCAGCCCGACGTCGCCGGAATACCACAAGGTGGTCAAGGTGTCCGCGAACCCGAGGGCTACAAGAACCAGAGCAATCGCGTGTCGACCGATTTCTCGGTGGTCGCCAATGTGCCGATCGAATGGACGATCGGCGGCCTCGATGCCGACCAGATCGCCGGCCTCGGCTTCGGCCGGCCTGCGACTGCACCCACGGCAGCGACATCGAATGGGTCAATCGCATCCGGAGTGCGACGTTCTCGTGCTGGGCACGGTGAGCAGCCTCTACATCACCAACCTGACCTGCACGACGGCGAACGGCGGCAAGACCTACTCGGGCAGCGACGTCTTCGACGCGCTGGGCGTCAAATCGTTCCTGATCAAGGCCGATTACCAGACGCCGACGCCGAGCTAGGCGCGACGCGGCCGTGGCGTCGGGACGAAGCGGCGCCACGGTCCGTCCGGTGCGGGGCGTGAGGCCGCGCCTGACCGTGGCCGGCGGCGGGCTGCGGGTGCAGGCGCTGCGCCCCGGCGGCAGCGCATGCACCCGCAGTGTCATACTTCCCATGTCGCCATCCGCCGGACGCATTCCGCCCGTGTCGCCCTCGCTCCCGCTGTTCGTCGCCGTGCTCGTGGTGTTCGCGATCGCCGACCGCTGGCTCACGCGACGCAGCGGCGTGCGCATGCCGGATCTCTGGACGATGCTGCTGGTGGCCGCGATCGCGATCGTGAAGTCGCTGTACGCGGATCGACTGCCGTTCGACGATTGGGGCAAGGGCGTGATCTGGATCATCCTGATCGCCGTGCCCTATCTCGCGCTGCATGCGTTCCACGCGTGGAGGATGCGGCCTGCATCCGCATCCGGGCCAACCGACGAATCGCGTCCGTCGTCATCCTGAGTCGCCTCGCGCGATGGCCGTCGCGCATGCGATCGCGGCGCGCGACATCGCGACGGCCGTGCGAACCGGGACCACGACAAGCGAATCGCGAACCGGACATGGCGAACGGATCTCGCCGACCGGCGGTCGAGGTCGCGCGTCCCGCAGCGTTCGCCGCATACCGTTCGTCGTGAAGCGCGTCCGATGCATCGCGCACGCCGCAATGCGCCTTGACAGTGGCGAAAGCGCGGGCCTAGATTGGCCGCGGGAATCCTGATCGGTTGCGTCGCTGCATGCGACCCCGCATGACGCCATGGAAACGGTGCAGATTCCCGACAGGGGGCAGTCGACGTTCCGCGCGGTCGGATCGACGCATGCGATGCCGCGCTCCCGTCCCCGGTGCAGTTCCTTCCACGGCATGGATCGGCCGCGCACCCTTTGCCCGGCCGCCGGGATGTCCACGACAAGGAACTGGTGATTCGTTTCGTCCCTCAACGACGGAGATTGCCGATGTCGACCCCGAACCCGCATTTCATCCCGCTGTACGGCGTGGCCCTGCAGGACGCGCTCAAGAGCGGCACGCAAGCCGATCTGCAGAAGGCCCGCGACGACGCGGTGAAGTACCTCGCCGACGCGGCCGAGGTCGCGCGCCTGCTGCCGCAGGTGGAGAAGGCGCTGGCCGCGCAGGGCGGCGTGATCCGGCCGCTGTATGCGGTCACCATCCAGGACGCGCTCGCGCGCGGCGACCAGGCCGAGATCGGGCGCATCAAGGGCGAGATCGCCGCGTATGCGCAGATGATCGCGAATCCCGAGAGCGGCGCGGCGTCGGTGGTGCCGTACGGTCTCGCCATCCAGCAGGCGAAGGATCGCGGCGACCAGGCCGAGGTCGAGCGCCTCACGAAGGTCGCGGAAGGCCTGCTCGCGCAGTTGAACGCCGGCAAGTCCTGATCCGCGCGGCACTGCTTCTCCCGGTGGCCGGCCGTTCCCTGCAGGGATGGGCGGTCGGCCGCTTTCCGATCCACGGATGGCAGGGGACGTGATGGACGAGCTGACGAAGCCGCAACCGGCGCGTGCGCGCAATCTCGACGACCTCAACCGGCACGTGCCGGTGCACGTGGTCTGGGAAATCACGCTGTCGTGCAACCTCAAGTGCCAGCACTGCGGCTCGCGTGCGGGCAAGCGCCGGCCCGACGAGCTCAACACGGCGGAAGCGCTGTCGGTCATTGACCAGTTGGCCGCGCTGGGCACGCGCGAGATCACGCTGATCGGCGGCGAAGCCTACCTGCGCCGCGACTGGCTGCAGCTGGTCGAGCGCATCGCGCACCACGGCATCCGCTGCGGCATGCAGACCGGCGCGCGTGCGCTGACCCGCAAGCGGCTGGAAGACGGCAAGCGTGCGGGGTTGTTCGGCATCGGCGTGTCGCTGGACGGCATGGAGGACCTGCACGATCGCGTCCGCGGCGTGAAGGGCGCGTGGCAGGAAGGCATCCGCGCGATCGAGACCGCGAAGGAACTCGGCCTCGGCGCCAGCTGCAACACGCAGATCGGCGCCGAGACCATCGACCACCTCGAGCCGCTGTTCAACAAGCTGATCGCGGTCGGCGCCAGCCACTGGCAGCTGCAGATCACGGTGGCGATGGGCAACGCGGTCGAGAACGACCACCTGCTGCTGCAGCCGTACCGCATCCTCGAGCTGATGCCGCTGCTGGCGCGGCTCTACACCGAAGGCGTGTCGCGCGATTTCCTGCTGACCTTCGGCAACAACCTCGGGTACTTCGGTCCGTACGAGCACCTGTGGCGCGGCTTCGGCGACGAGCGCCTGCACTGGAGCGGCTGCGCGGCCGGCCAGAACGTGATCGGACTGGAAGCCGACGGCACCATCAAGGGCTGTCCGTCGCTGGCGACCGAAGGCTACGGCGGCGGCAACGTGCGCGACGCCACCGTCGCCGATCTCTGGGACCATTCGCCGGAACTGCATTTCGGCCGCCTGCGCGACATCGACTCGCTGTGGGGCTTCTGCCGCACGTGCTATTACGCCGACGTGTGTCGCGGCGGCTGCACGTGGACCTCGGATTCGCTGTTCGGCAAGCCGGGCAACAATCCCTACTGCCACTACCGCGCGCTCGAACTCGAGAAGCGCGGCCTGCGCGAGACGATCCGCAAGGTCGCGCCGGCGCCTGACAAGCCGTTCGCGATCGGCCGCTTCGAGCTGATCGAATCGCCGATCCCCGGGCGCGAGGTCGTCGCCACGCCGCCTGCGGTCGAACCGTTCGTGCCGCTGCGCACGCCGGACGCGCCGCTGCCGAAGCTCGCGCTCTGCCGCGGCTGTTCGCAGTACGTGTGGCCGCACGAGGCCACGTGTCCGCATTGCCACGCCGACATCGCCGCGGCGGAGGCTGCGCACGCGCAGGAGGCCGCGCGGCAGCAGGCGATCCTGCAGGAGCTGCGGACGGTGCTGGATCGCCTGCGGCAGCTCACGACGCCCTGAGTTCCGGGGCCGTGCCCGCATCGCCGCGTTCGCGTCGCGACGCATGAGATGACGCATCGCCATGATCGTGTCCGACGGCGCGGCCGGTCCGCACCACCGGCCCCCTCCCTGCGGCGGCACGTGTCGCGTCCGTCTCTCGCCCTTCCCGTGGGCGCCGGGCACCGCATCGCGGTGCCCGGCTTTCTTGTTGCGCGGTCGCCACGCCGTAACCGCCAAACCGCATCAAGTCCGTGGTGGGATGATGCGGCATCGACGTGCAGCGTGGGGAACGAACGATGACGCGATGCCTGCGGGCGATCGTGACCGGCGGCGCGATCGGCGGTGCGGGCGATCTCGCGTTCGCGCTGGCCAACACGCTGGCGCACGGCAAGACGCCGATGTTCCTGCTGCAGCTGATCGCGAGCGGTGCCTTCGGCCAGGCCGCGTTCGACGGCGGCCTGCCGATGGCGGCGGCCGGCGCGGCCTTCCATTTCGGGCTGGCGTGGCTGTGGGCCGGCCTCTATGTCGTCGCCTCGCGGCGATGGCGGTGGATGACCGGGAATCCGTGGCCGTCCGCGATCGTGTTCGGCATGGGCGTGTTCCTGGCGATGCGGCTGCTCGTGCTGCCGCTGTCGGCGTATCCGTTCCCGGTGTCGTTCAAGCCGCTGCCGAGCCTGCTCGACCTGCTGTCGCACGTCTTCCTGTTCGCGCTGCCGATCGCATGGGCGACGCGGCGCTGGTACCGCCGGACGACCGAAGTTCGATGATCGCGCGGTGCGGAGGACGCAGGGCGGCGAACCGCCCTGTTTCCTCCGTCGATCACTCGCTGTAGAGGTCGCTGCTGGCTAGCACGACATAGGCCGGCGACTTGCCGCCCGCGATCACCGCGACGCCGTTGCCGGCCAGCGCGCCGCCGGGCAGGCTGCGTCCGGTCGACAGGTTGCCGGCGAGGCTCCACGTGCCGGTCGCCGGATCGTACAGCTCGGCGTTCGCGAGCGTGGTCGGTGCGCCGGCGGCGATCAGCACCTTGCCGCTGGGCATGCGCAGCGCGACGTGCTGCTGGCGCGCGGCGGAGAGCGTGCCGGCGGAACTCCAGCTGTTGGTCGCCGGCGAATACAGCTCCGCCGTCGCGACCGAACCGTTGTCCGCGGCGCCGCCGACCACCAGCACCTTGCCGTTCGCGAGCGTGGTCGCGGTGTGCATGCTGCGCGCGGCCGCGAGCGTGCCCGCCGGACTCCACGCGTTGGTGGCGGGATCGTAGATCTCCGCGCTGGCGAGCTTCAGGTAGCCGAGCCCTTCGCCGCCGGAGACCAGCACGCGGCCATCGGGCAGCAGCGCGGATGCGGGCTCGCGACGCGCGGTCGCGAGCGGCGCCATCGTCGTCCAGGTGTTGGTCGCGACGCTGTAGCGTTCGACCGTGGCCTGCGGCGTGCCGTTGGTGATGACGCCGCCGATCGCGAGCACGTCGCCGTTCTGCAGCTGCGTGTAGGCCATGCCGTAGCGGTTCTGGTTGAGCGATCCGGCGCCGCTCCAGGTGTTCGTCGCCGGGTTGTAGAGCTCGGCCGTGCCCTGGATCCCGGTCGCGCCGAGGCCGCCGGCGACCAGCACCTTGCCGCTCGGCAGCACCGCGAGACCGGCCAGGTAGTGCGAGGCGATGCTGTACGCACTTTGCGTCCAGGTGTTGGTGGCGGGGTTGTAGAGGTCGGCCGTGTAGTAGGCGAACGCCGAGCGTCTGGCGTCGGCGCCGCCGACGACCATCACCCGGCCATCGGCCAGCGTGATCGCGCTGCTGCCGGACCGCGCGTTGGTCATCGCGGGGCCGGGCGTCCAGCCGGCGGCCTGGGCGAGTCCGGCGACGGCGAGCGCGGATGCGATCAGGCCGATGCCGAGTGCACGGCGAGGGGAACGGGTGCGACGGGACTGCGTGTGCGTCATGGTCATCCTTTGTCTGCGACGTTGAAGTGCACCGCACGCGCATCCCTGCGCCCGCGGCGCGACCGGCCCGCGACGGGTCGGCGTGTCCGATGCGTCCCGAGGGAGGCGCGCATCGCGCGGCGTGTCCGTCGCCGCGGAAAAGGGGAGCAAGGGAGAGGAGAGTCCGCCGGGCGCAGCCTCGTGCGTGCGTCGCGGGAAGGAAAGGATGCGCCTGCGGCGTATCACCGTTCGCGACCGGCGGCATCGTCCGATGCGGTGTTCGATCCCCGCGTACCGGCCGCCGCCCGTGCGACCGCGCCATGCGCGCGGTGTGCAAGAATCCGGCGACGCGCGCGATCGGTCGTGCGGGGAGACGCACGATGCAGGTCAGGCACATCACTCCGATCCTCAATGTCTCGGACCTCGAGGCCAGCTTCGCGTGGTTCGCGGCGCTGGGCTGGGAGAAAGCGTGGGACTGGGGCACGCCGCCGAGTTTCGGCTGCGTGCGTTCAGGCCATTTCGAACTGTTTCTCTGCCTCGACGGGCAGGGCGGGCGCGGGCGCAGCGGGCAGGCCGCGACCTTCGGTCCCGGCTCGGACGAGTCGGCCGAAAAGGGCGTGTGGATGTCGGTGTGGATCGACGACGTCGATGCGCTGCACCGGCAGTGCCTGGACCGCGGCATCGAGGTGACGTGGCCGCCGACCGACATGCCGTGGCAGGTGCGCGAGATGCACGTGCGGCATCCGGACGGGCACGTGTTCCGCATCAGCTGCAGCATCGCGCCGCCGTGCGAGTGAGTCGCGGCGCATCCGCGCGCCGCGTCGGCGCGGCGCGGCGCTGACATGGCGCTCTGGCGCGTCGCCGCGCTGACCGCGCTGGCGCTGCTCGCGTTCGCCGGCAATTCGCTGCTGTGCCGCGCGGCGTTGCGGCCGGCGGCGATCGATGCGGCGACCTTCACGCTGGTGCGGCTGGCCTCGGGCGCGCTCGTGCTGTGGGCGATCGTGCGCCTGCGCGGCGGGACGCATGTGGGTGCGGGCCGGTGGTCGTCCGCGCTCGCACTGTTCGCGTACGCCGCGGCGTTTTCGTTCGCGTATCGCGACCTGTCCGCGGCGTCCGGCGCGCTGCTGCTGTTCGGCGCGGTGCAGGCGACGATGATCGGCCATGGCCTGGCGCGGGGCGAACGATTGGCGCCCCGGCAATGGCTGGGCGTGGCGACGGCGCTGGCCGGGCTGGTGATCCTGCTGGCGCCGGGCCTGTCCGCGCCGCCGCTGCTGCCGGCCGCGCTCATGCTGGTAGCGGGAATCGCGTGGGGCGCGTATTCGCTGCGCGGCCGCGGCGCAGGCGATCCGACGCGCGTGACCGCGGGGAATTTCCTGCGCGCGGTGCCGCTGGCCGCCGCGCTGTCGCTGGCGACGGTCGTGCAGGCGCATGCCGATGCGCGCGGCCTCGCGCTGGCCATCGCCTCGGGTGCGCTGACCTCGGGCGTCGGCTACGCGATCTGGTACGCCGCGCTGCCCGCGCTGAAGGCCACGCAGGCCGCGACGGTGCAGCTGGGCGTGCCGCTGATCGCGACGCTGGCCGCCGTGCCGCTGCTGGGCGAGCCGGTGGGCGCACGCGTGCTCGTGGCGACGCCGGCGATCCTCGGCGGCATCGCGCTGGTGGTGCTGTCGCGGTCCGCGCGTCGCTGAGCGCGCGCATCGGGCGCATGCGGCGAAGCGTCATCGCATCGCGGTGCATCGCCCGTCGTTCGATGGCGGCATCGGCGGTGTGGCCGGGTATGATGCCCGGGCCGTTCCGGGGAACGTCCATCAGGACGGGAACGGCGCATCCACACACATCACGGGGGACATCATCATGGCGGCATGCGGCGCTTGCGGCACCACCATCCTGTTCGGCGGCGTGGACCACCAGGGTCGACGCTACTGCAACGCGCAGTGCGCGCAGAACGGCGCGATGCTGCAGCTGGCCGGCCAGGTGCCAGACGCCGAGGCGCAGTCGCTCGCGTCGAAGATCCACGGCACGCAGTGCCCGAAATGCGGCGGACAGGGGCCGGTGGACGTGCACAACGCCTACTTCGTCTGGTCCGCGCTGTTCATGACCAGCTGGAAGACCGCGCGCCAGCTCTCCTGCCGCCGCTGCGCGGTGAAAGCGCAGGCGCTGCACCTGGTCGGCAGCGGCGTACTGGGCTGGTGGGGGTTCCCGTGGGGCCTGATCATGACCCCGGTGCAGGTCGCGCGGAACATCGGCGCCATGTCGACGCCGCCGTCGCCGGCGAGGCCGTCGCGCGATCTCGTCCAGCACGCGCGGCTGCTGATCGCGCAGCACGTCGCGTCGTCGCAGTGAGCGCTGCTCGCGGGTGACCCGCCGCGCCTGCGGCGGGACGCGCGCCGCGCGCCTCCGTCCGTGTCAGCCCGGGCCGATCTCGCGCAGCAGCGTCGCGTCGAAGATACGGATGCGCGCCCCGTCGCCCAGCGCGGCGCAGGCCTCGCCGAAGGCGCGCGTTTCCGGACGCGCGAAGTGCGCCGCGACCGCTTGCATGTCGCGCCACTCCTCGACGAAGACGAGGCGGTCCGGCGCGTCGTCCGACCAGTGATGGCCATGGGCGAGGCAGCCGTCTTCCCGCCGCGAGCGCGCCACGTGCGCGTCGGCGGCTTCGCGCATGGCGGCGCGATGCGCGGGGCGGACATCGACATGGCCGAGGATCAGGATCATGCGGCGAACTCCGTTGGCGTCGTGCGGACTGTGCACGCAGCGGCGGCGCCGGCGCAACCGGCGTCGCCGTGCATCCCGCCGCGTCGCGGTCAGGCGTCGCGATAGGCGCCTTCGCGCTCCGCGTTGTGCGTGGCGTCGGTCTGCCGGGCGAGCGCGCGGCGGGTCACGTCGAACGCGTCTTCGATCATCCGCAGGTTGGCCTGGTGCTCGGAATAGATGCGGATCAGGCCTGCGGCTTCCGGTGTCGCGAAATCGCCCAGCAGTTCGGCCGCGAGCGGCGACCACGTCGTCACCGCCGCGCCCATCGCGGTCAGCCGGGCCACCGCCGCGACTTCCGAGCGCTTGTCGAGCGACGCCGACGCATCCAGCACCACGAAGACCTGGTAGCCGTCGCGCAGCGCGGACTGCGCGGTGAACGTCACGCACTGCTCGGTGGTGATGCCGGCGAGGATCAGCTGCCGGCGTCCCGTGCGCTCGACCGCCTCGGCGTATCCGGGCGCTTCCCACGCGCCCACGCTGGATCGGTTGATGAAGGGCATGTCGGGATGGATCTCCTCGATCTCCTTCATCTCCGCGCCGAGGTAGGTGAGGCCGGAGCGATCGCCGGTGCCCAGCGCGGGCAGGCCGAACAACCGCGCGACCTTCGCCAGCGCGATCGCGTTGTTGCGGAGTTCGAGGGTGTCGATCGACCGGCAGGCCGTCATCAGGCCGTGCATGTAGTCGATGGGCAGATACACCGCGTTGTCGCGCTGGATCCTGCGCAGGAAGTCGGACATGGGACGCACCTCGGTCGTTGGCGTGGCGGGGGAGGGACGGGGGGGAGGAAGCGCATGCGTGCGATGCCGCATCGCGACGGGGCGACGCCGTCGATGCGGTCCGTGCGCCGCACCGCGGGCGGCGTCGGAGGCGGTGTCGCCGGGCCGGGCCAGCATAGCCACGCGGGCCCTGGCCGCCATCGCGACTGCACCGGAATTGCGGTTTTCTTCCGGCGCGCATCCGGATCGCGGCGGAGCTGCCGGTCGATGGAACACAACGTCGCGGGACGGTGCGCGCGCGGTCGCCGCGCGGCGGAATCCGTCGACTACACTCCCGTGCCCATGGGGTGGCGTTCCGCGCCGGCGATCGGGCGGAACGTCCGCACGCCGCCTGCCGGGGACCGCCATGCCTTCGAACGACGACACCGTGGATGCGCCCGGCCCCGCGCCCGGCCCGGTGTCCGGCCGCGCGTTGCGCTCCGCCTGGGACTGGTACACGCACGGGCCGCTGTCCGATTACGTGGTGCAGGCGCATCCGCTGCACGGCGCCGGCCTGTCGGTGATGCAGGCGCTGCAGCCGGCCGGCGACATGTCGGATCCGGCGGTCGACGACTACGTGCTCGGCACGCTGCTGAGCCCGCCTACGGCCGTCGATTTCGATTTCGGCGCGGGCCGCTTCCGCGGCCCCGTGCGCACCGGCGACCTGTGGCTGGTGCCCGCCGGCTCCGCGACCCGGATCGAGGTCTCCGGTCGCCATCTGATCCGCATGCTGTTCGTGCCGCGCGCCGGACTGGCGCGGCTCGATCCGGAAGGAGGGGCGCCGCCCGACCACGGCTGGATCTACGCGAGCCTGTTCCGCGATCCGCTGGTCGCGCACCTGATGCGCCGGCTCTGGGAGGAAGCCGCCCACCACGACGCGGTCACCGGCCTGTACGCCGACGGCTGCACGCTTGCGATCTTCCGCCGGCTGCGCGAGATCGCGCGCGGACGACGCGAGGACAACCTCGCCTATCGCGGCGGGCTCGCGCCGGTCGCGCTGCATCGCGCGATCGAACGGATCCGGACGGAGCACGACCGCGAACTGCGGCTCGCGGACCTGGCGGCGGAGGCGGGCATGACGCCGTGGCATTTCTGCCGCGCGTTCAAGGCGTCGACCGGCCATGCGCCGCACCGATTCCAGCTCGAGATGCGGATCGACCGCGCGAAGGCGCTGCTGGAGCACGGTGACGCGTCGATGGCGGAGATCGGTGCGCGCGTCGGCTACGCGGCGCCGCAGTCGTTCTCGCGCGTGTTCCGGCGGCATGTCGGCGTCGGCCCCGCGCGCTACCGACGGCTGCGCGGCAAGGCCTGACCGCGCGTCTACAGCAGCCGCTGCATGATCGCCTTCAGCACCGCATGCGTGCGATCGCGGCAGTCGAGTTTCACCAGCAGCTCGGAGATGTAGTTCTTCACCGTGCCTTCGGACAGGTGCAGGCTGCGGCCGATCTCCTTGTTCGAGTAGCCGCCGGCGACCAGGCGCAGGATCGAGCGCTCGCGTTCGGTCAGGCGCACGCCGGTGGCGCCGCCGGCGTCGTCGCTCCACGCCGCGCGCACCGGGCCGAGGCTCACCGGCTGCAGCAGCGTTTCGCCCGCGGCCACGCGCAGGATCGCGGCCTTCAGGTCTTCGGGCGAGGCGTCCTTCAGCAGGAAACCCTGCGCGCCGGCTTCCACCGCCTGCAGCATCAGCGTCGGATCGTCGAACGTGGTCAGCAGGATCACCGGCGTGGCGTCGCCGCGTTCGCGCAGCGTGCGCAGCAGGCCGATGCCGCCGAGCCCGGGCATGCGGATGTCGCTGACGATCAGGTCCACCGGCCGCTGCGGCAGCCCGGCGAGCAGGCGTTCGGCGTCCGGGCTTTCCAGCGCGATCTCGATGCCGAGGTCGGCCAGCAGGCTCGACAGCCCGCGCAGCACCAGCGCCTGGTCGTCGCACAGCGCGATGCGCACCGCGCGCGTCGCCGGCGCGCTCACGACGCCTGCTCCGGCAGCGTCGCGACCAGGCGCAGCCCGCGCGGCGGCGTGGGCGCGAACGCCAGCGTGCCGCCCAGCGCCTCGACACGCTCGCGCATGCCGGTGAGGCCGTTGCCGGGCAGGAGGTCCGCCGGCGCGAGGCCGTCGTTCTCGACGACCAGTTGCAGCCCGTCGGCGACGCGCCGCAGGCGCAGGTCGATGCGTCCGGCGCGGCCGTGGCGCAAGGCGTTCGTGATCGCTTCCTGCGCGCAGCGCAGCAGCGTCTCGGCGCGGTCGATGTCGTCCACGCGCAGCCCGTCCTCGATGTCGATGCCGATGCGCACGCCGGGCATCGGCCGCGCCAGCGCCTCGAACGCCGCGCGCAGGTCGACGCCGTCGTGCGCGCGCAGCGCGCCGACCACCTGCCGGATCTGCGCCAGCAGCTCGTCCGCGAGCGCGGTCGACACGCGCACTTCCTCGCGATCGGCCAGCGCGGGATCGCGCGCCAGCCGCGCGAGGTTGAGCTTCAGCGCGGTCAGGCTGTGCCCGGCCACGTCGTGCAGCTCGCGCGAGAGCTTCAGCCGTTCGCCGGCGCGCGCGGATTCCTCCAGCAGCAGCCGCGTCGCCATCAGTTCGGCGTTGACCTGCGCGAGGTGCTCGCGCGCCTGCTCGCGGCTGCCGGCGTAGTGGCCGGTCAGCGCCGCGAACGCCTGGAAGCCGAGGATCGACAGCAGCGACAGCAGCAGGTCGCCGAGCGCGTGCTGGCGCGGGATCCACAGCGCCACGATCGACGCGTTGAACGCGAACATCCACAGCACGAACGCGCGTACCGGCAGCATCAGCACGCCCTGTCCGGCGACGATGATGAGCAGGATCGCGGTCTGCCCGCCGCGCAGCAGCCCCTCCGCCAGCACCACCAGCAGGCCCTGCGCGACCACGTTCCAGCGCGGCGCCTCGATCCCCTCGCGCCGGGATGCGCACGAGACGAACAGCGCGAGCATCGCCAGCAGCGCGGCGACGCCGGCCCATTCGCGCATCCGCAGTCCCGCATCGAGCGCAGCGAGCTTCGCAGGGTCGATGACGGACAGGCTCACCGCGAACCAGGTGACGTAGGCCGCGATGTTGAGCGGCGCGAACAGGCGCGTCACGAACGTGGTCTGGTGGTCTGGCGCGCACGGCTGGATGCGGGTCGGGGTTTCCATGCGCGCAGCATGGCAGCGGCTACCGGACGGTGGAAGCGCTCGGCCGCACGAGGTGACTTTTCTCACCCCTCGCGGATGACCTCGGACAGGTACCGGCGGCGCGGGCCGATCCGGAGACTGTCCGCATTCCCGCAGGAGTTCCGCATGGACATGTTCTACCGCATCCTGGTCGCCGCCCATGGCCTCGTCGGCCTGGTCGCCCTCGTCACCTTCTGGCTGGCGGCCTTCGCGAAGAAGGGATCGCCGCTGCACCTGCGCACCGGCAGGCTCTACATGGCCGCGATGATCGGCATCGTCGTCACCGCGATCCCGATGGCGGCGATCATCGCCGCGCGCGGCAAGCCGGGCATCGCGACGTTCCTCGGCTACCTGGTGGTGATCACCGCGACCGGCCTGTGGCTGGGCCGGCGCGCGGTCCGGCGCAAGCGCGACCAGACGGCGTTCCGCGACACCGCCTACCTCGCGGTGGCGCTGGCGAACCTCGCCGCGTCCGCAGTCGTGTTCGCAGTCGGCCTGCGGATGTCGCAGGTGCTGCTGATGGGGTTCAGCGCGGTCGGCACGCTCAACGGCGTGCAGATGCTGATGCGCCGCCGGCGGCCGATGGACACGGCGCGCTGGTGGCTGAAGGAACACTTCTCGGCGATGATCGGCTGCGGCGTCGCCACCCACATCGCGTTCCTCGCGATCGGCCTGGATCGCCTGATCCGCGCGTTCGGCATCGATCCGCCGGGCTGGTACCACCTCATCGCCTGGTTCCTGCCGCTGTCGCTGTCGTTCGTGGTCGCGGCCTGGCTCAACCGCAAGTACATGCCGAAGCCCGTCGCGCCTGCGCCCGGCCCGGCGCGCGG
>JBQCJG010000088.1:0-18126 GCA_051952955.1 Lysobacteraceae bacterium
CCGCGCGTGACCGTGATTGACCCCCTCCGACGATTCATATCCGGATCCCACCGAAGCGACCGCACGAGAGAACGCCATGTCCGCACTGATCACCATCCGCGACGTCACCAAGACCTACACCCGCGGCAAGCAGCAGGTGGAAGTCCTCCACGGCATCAACCTCGAGATCCCCAAGGGCGATTTCGTGGCGTTGATGGGGCCGTCCGGCTCGGGCAAGACCACCCTGCTGAACCTCATCGGCGGCCTCGACCAGCCCACGAAGGGCGAGATCAGCATCGACGGCAAGCGCATCGACAGCCTCGGCGCCGGCGAACTCACCCGCTGGCGCGCCTCCAACGTCGGCTTCGTTTTCCAGTTCTACAACCTGATGCCGGTGCTGACCGCGCAGGCGAACGTCGAACTGCCGCTGCTGCTGACCGGCCTCAACGCCGCCCAGCGCAAGCGCAACGCCGAGATCGCGCTGCAGGTCGTCGGCCTGGCCGAGCGCGGCAAGCACAAGCCGCGCGAGCTCTCCGGCGGCCAGGAGCAGCGCGTCGCGATCGCCCGCGCCATCGTCTCCGACCCCTCGCTGCTGGTCTGCGACGAACCCACCGGCGACCTCGACCGCAAGACCGCGGACGAGATCCTCACCCTTCTCCAGACGCTCAACCGCGAGCACGGCAAGACGATCGTGATGGTCACCCACGATCCGCTCGCCGCCAGCTACGCCAAGCACACGCTGCATCTGGACAAGGGCCTGCTGATCGAACAGACCGAGCAGGCCGCCTGAGCCCCGGGAGACGGACATGACCAAGACCGGATTCGTCGTCGCCAACCTGTTCCGCAAGAAGTTGCGGACGTGGCTGACGCTGCTGTCGATCGTCACGGCCTTCCTGCTGTTCGGGCTGCTGCAGTCGATCAACGTGCTGTTCAATTCCGGCGCCGACTTCCTCGGCGCCACCCGCGTCATCACCCAGGCGCGCGTGTCGTTCACCCAGCCGCTGCCGCTGCGCATGCGCGCCGAGATCGAGCGCGTGCCGGGCGTCGCCGCGGTCACCCAGTCGCAGTGGTTCGGCGGCGTGTGGCAGGGCAAGGACCAGCTGATCGCGCTGGCGGTCGACCCGCTGCGCTTCCACCAGGTCTACCCGGAATGGGACCTGCCCGAGGCGCAGTGGAAGCAGTTCGCCGACACCCGCACCGCGATGGTCGCCGGCCGCATGCTGGCCAACCAGTACGGCTGGAAGGTCGGGCAGAAGATCCCGATCAGCTCCAACATCTTCCCGATGAAGAACGGCAGCAAGGACTGGACGTTCGACCTCGTGGGCATCGTCGACGGCAAGGACGAGGAGTGGAAGCGCCGGGCCAACCAGGTCTGGATCAACCACGCCTACTTCGACGAGGAGAACCAGTTCGGCCAGGGTTCGGCGGGCATCTACCTGATCCTGCTGAAGAACCCCGAGGACGCGGCCAAGGTGTCGCGGATCATCGACGCGAAGTTCGAGAACTCGTCGGACGAGACCAAGACCCAGACCGAGAAGGACTGGAACCTGGGCTTCGCCAAGCAGATCGGCGACATCGGCCTGATCGTGCGCTGGATCCTGTTCGCGGTGTTCTTCACCCTGCTGCTGGTGGTCGGCAACACCATGGCGCAGAGCGTGCGCGAGCGCATCCCGGAGATGGCCGTGCTCAAGACCCTCGGCTTCTCCGACGCCAGCGTGCTCGGCTTCGTCATGGCCGAGACCGTGGCCCTGTGCGCCATCGGCGGCGCGCTCGGCCTGGCGCTGGCCACCGCGGTCGGCCTGCTGGTGCAGAAGACCATCGGCGCGCAGCTGCCGCTGAACGTGGACTGGCGCGTGTGGAGCGCGGGCCTGGCCGCCATCGCCCTGCTGAGCCTGGTGGTCGGCCTGCCGCCGGCGCTGCGCGCGAAGCGCCTCAAGATCGTCGACGCCCTCGCCGGCCGCTGACCGCCTACCCGGAGAAGCATGATGTTCTCGCAGATCTTCGCCATCACCGGCGTCAACCTGAAAAGCATCCCCGAGCGCTGGGGCCCGTCGCTGGTCATCGTCATCGGCCTGGCCGGCGTGGTCGCGGTCTTCACCGCGCTGCTCGCCATGGCCGAGGGCTTCAGCTCCACGCTCGCGGCCACCGGCCGCGACGACGTGGCGCTGGTGATGCGCGGCGGCTCGCAGGCCGAACTGAACTCGGGCCTGTCCCGCGACGAGGCCAACCTGATCAAGCTCGCCCCCGGCGTCCGCAAGGGCGCAGACGGCCGGCCGCTGGCGTCGGGCGAGATCCTGGTGATCGCCGAGCTGTACAAGAAGGGCGAGACCCGGAACGGTTCGAACATCACCGTGCGCGGCGTGGAGCCGGCGGCGTTCCCGCTGCGCCCCAACCTGCGCATCGTCGAAGGCCGCATGTTCAAGCCCGGCCTGCGCGAACTGCTGGTCGGCCGCGGCGTGACCCGCCAGTTCGACGGCGTGGACGTGGGCAAGACGATCCGCATGCGCGGCTCGCAGTGGACGGTGGTCGGCGTGTTCGAATCCGGCGACGCCCACGAGAGCGAGCTGTGGGTGGACGCCGAGGTCGCGCAGTCCAGCTTCGGCCGCAGCGGCTACAGCTCGATCCTCGCCGGTCTGGACAGCCCGAAGTCGATCAAGACGCTGGAAGCGGCGCTCAAGGCCGACCAGCGCCTCAACACCGACGTCACCACGCAGCAGGCGTACTTCAGCGCCCAGACCGAGCAGTTCCGCAAGACCATCGGCACGCTGGCGGTGGTGGTGACCGCGATCATGGCGCTCGGCGCGATCTTCGCCGCGCTCAACACGATGTATGCGGCGGTCGCCACCCGCTCGAAGGAAATCGCCACGCTGCGCGCGCTGGGCTTCGGCGGGTTGCCGGTGCTGGTGTCGGTGATGCTGGAAGCGGTGGTGCTGTCGCTGCTGGGCGGACTGATCGGCGCGATCATCGCCTACGTGCTGTTCAACAACGTCTCGGTGTCGACGCTCGGCGCCAACTTCACCCAGGTGGTGTTCGCGTTCAAGGTCACGCCGGCGCTGGTCGGCATGGGCTTGGTGATCGCGATGTCGGTCGGCTTCATCGGTGGACTGCTGCCGTCGATCCGCGCCGCGCGGATGCCGGTGACCACGGCGCTGCGCGCCGGCTGACGCATCGGCCCGCGCCGGCTGCAGGCGAACGCCCGGCTCCGGCCGGGCGTTCGCGTTTGGAGGCGGCGGGTTTGCGGCTCAGGCGGCCCGCGCCGCGCGCGCGCGCCGCAGGCTGTCGGCCATGAACACCGCCAGTGCCGACCAGATCAGCGCGAAGCCGATCGCGCGGTCGGTGTCGAACGGCTCGCGGAACAGCAGCACGCCGATCAGGAACTGCATCGTCGGGGCGAGGTACTGCATCAGGCCGATGGTCGACAGCGGCACGCGCCGCACCGCGAACGAGAAGCCGATCAGCGGCAGCGCGGTCAACGCACCGCCGACCAGCAGCAGCGCATCGACCGCCGCGCCCCAGTCGCCGAAGAAGCCGCCCGGCCCCGTGGCCTCGGCAAAGGCGAGGTAGCCCAGCGCCGGCAGCAGCAGCACCGCGTTCTCCACGCCGAGGCCGACGATGGGATCGACCGCAGCGAGCTTGCGGATCAGGCCGTACACGCCGAACGACAGCGCCAGCGTCAGCGCGATCCACGGGAAGCTGCCGTAGTTGAACGTCAGCCACAGCACGCCGGCGCCGGCGATCGCCACCGACACCCACTGCACCCGGGTCAGGCGCTCGCGCAGGAACAGCGTGCCGATCACCACGTTGAGCAGCGGATTGATGAAGTAGCCGAGGCTGGTCTCGACCACGTGCCCGGCGTTGACCGCCCAGATGTACAGGCCCCAGTTCACGCCGATGCACAGCCCGCTGAGCGCGAGCAGCCGCGCCAGCCGCGGCTGCGCCAGCACCTTGGCGAACCAGCCGCGGCCCTGCGGCCAGCCCAGCCACAGCGCGACCAGCAGCGCGCTCCAGACCACGCGGTGCGCGACGATCTGCAGCGACGGCACCGCCTTCAGCAGGTGCCAGTACAACGGCATCAGGCCCCAGATGACGAAGGCCGCCAGCGCCATCCACAGGCCGCGCCGCGCCTCGGCCGGCGACACCTCGGCCATCATCGCCGCGGCTCCGCCGGCGGCGCCGGCGCGCGCGTCTTCGCACGGGTGATGACCACCACGCCGGCGAGGATCACCGCCATCGCGCCGAGGTCGTGCAGGGTGAAGCGCTCGCCGCCCAGCCACGCGCCCAGCAGCACCGCGATCGGCGGATTGACGTAGGCGTAGCTCGACGCCAGCGCCGGCCGCACGTGGTGCAGCAGCCAGATGTAGGCGCCGAAACCGGCGATCGAGCCGGCCAGCGCGAGGTACACCAGCGCCGCGGTGCCCTGCACGGTCGGCACCGCGGGCAGGCGCTCGCCGAACGCGAGGCCCAGCGCGATCAGCATCGCGCCGCCGCACAGCATCTGGCCGGCGGCGGCCATGAACGGCGACGGCAGGTCGCGGCCACGCGACCACACCGAGCCGAAGGCCCAGGCGATCGGCGCGATCAGCAGCAGCGCCAGCCCGCGCGGCGTCGACGCCAGCGCGCTGCCGGCGTTGAGCCAGAGCACGCCGAGGAAGCCGATGCCGATGCCCAGCCATTCGGCGCGGCGCGGCCGCTGTCCGAACATCAGGCCGAACAGGCCCATCCACAGCGGCATCGACGCGATCGCGATCGCAGCCAGGCCCGAGGACACCTCCTTCTCGGCCAGCACCACCATGCCGTTGCCCAGCAGCATCAGCAGCAGGCCCATCACCGCGAGGCGGCCCCACTGCGCGCGCGTCGGCGGCGCCGTGCCGCGCAGCCGCAGCACCGCGAACAGCAGCCCGCCGGCGAACACCATGCGGCCGCCGGACACGGCGAGCAGCGCCGGCCAGCCGCCTTCCAGCGCGAAGCGGATGCCGAGGTAGGTCGAGCCCCAGATGACGTACACCGCCGCCAGCGCGAGGCCGACGGCGAACGCGGAAGCAGGGCGCGGGGCGGCCGCGGAGGGAGCAGCCATCGCAATCCTCGAGACGGGAAAAAAGCGGGAGATCAGGCGCGCACCGCATCGCGGTGGCGGAGCGCCATTCTACGCGCGACGCCGCTGCGCCGGCCTGCACGATTGCCGTGCCCGGTGGAACGCCGTCGTTCCGCGCGCGCCGCGGGCCTGCGTCGCGGCGTCACGCCGCGCGTTCGCGATCCAGCAGGCGGCGCTTGAGGTCGAGTCCCCAGCGATAGCCGCCGGGCGAGCCGTCGCCGCGGATCACGCGATGGCACGGCACCACGATCGCCACGCGGTTGCGCGCGCACGCGCCTGCGACCGCGCGCGACGCCGACGGCGCATCGAGCGACGCCGCGACTTCGGCGTAGCTGCGGGTCTCGCCCGGCGGGATCCGCATCAGCGCATCCCAGACCCGCTTCTGGAACGCGGTGCCGACGAGGTCCACCGGCACGTCCGCGCGCCGACCCGCCAGCGCATCGGCGACCGCGCGCACGCGCGGCGCGAGGAACTCGTCGCGTCCGGCGTCGACCTGCTGCAGCCGCGCGCCGGGGAATTCGTCGCGCAATCGCGACGCCAGCGCCTCGCCGTCGAGGCCGAGTTCGATCATGCAGATGCCGCGCACCGTCGCCGCCACCAGCGCCGGCCCGAGCGCGGTGTCGACCACGCTCCAGCGGATGTCCTCGCCGGCGCCGCCGGCGCGGTAGGTCGCGGGCGTCATGCCCAGCTTCGCCGCGCCGGTCTCGTACACCCGCGACGGCGAGCCGTAGCCGGCGTCGTACAACGCGGTGCTGACGTCGCGCCCCGCCTTCAGCGCCGACTTCAGCGCACCGAGCTTGCGCTGGGCCAGGTACTCGGCCGGGCTCAGCCCGAACCGCGCGCGGAACCGCCGCTGCAGGTGCGAGGCGCTCAGGCCGACGGCACCGGCCAGCGCCTGCAGCGTGGGTTCGCCGGCGTCGAGCAGCGCGCGGGCCTGGTCGAGGGGATCGGGGCGGGCGGTCTTCGTCATGGGCACAGGCTACGGCCGGCACCGCGGGGGCGCTATCCGATTCTTGCGCGGGTGCACCTGCGACCGCGTTCGTTGCCGTTCGGCGATTGGAGGGATGTCGTGTTGTTCGTCCCGGCAGAGCGTCGGTGCCAAGGACCTATCACTGAATTGGAGACCCGGAGGGCGGCGGACAGGAGGTCCGCCGTTTTTCGACGAGGCAGGACGCCTCGTCGAAAAATCCCGGGCACGGTGCAGATGGCAGGTTTGAATTGGACTTGAATGTTTTCTTTGGTGACTTTCTTGACTCGCGTCTGCGACGCTCGCCCTTCGGGCCGGCTTCGCCGTTCACGCCGCAAGCGGCGCAGTGCGCCAAAGAAAGTCACCCGCGCGTCAGCGCGGAAGCCCTTGATCTTCGAAATCGTCAACGCAGTCGACACGAACGAAAACGGGCCCCGCAGGGCCCGTTCCGTTGAGCGATCCCGCTTCCGCGGCTCAGTTCACCCAGTGCCCCGGCTGCGTCGGCGCGGTCAGCAGCACCTGGGCCGAGAGCGGCTTGTCTTCGTCGAGCAGGCGCAGGGCGTCGGCCAGCACCGAGGCCGATTCGCGCAGCAGCGGATCCGGGCGCTTCTCCGCGGCCTTCTCGCGCGCGGCGTCCTTGACGATGTCGCGCTCGTTCGCGGTCAGGCCGTCGTCGGTGTCGTCGGCCAGCGGATCGAGTTCCAGGCCCATCGCCTTGCGCTCGGCCTGGCGCTGCTTGCGCTTGGCCGCGTCGCGGTCGCGCTCGGCGCGGCGCTCGGCTTCGTTCAGCGAGATCCACTTGCGGGCGTTGTCCTCGCGGAACTGGGCGATGTCCTCGCTCCACCACTTGAACTCGGTGTCCTTCGCCATGCGCGCTTCGTGCAGGCTCTCCAGCTTGGGCAGCAGCGGGCCGAAGTCGCCGTAGCGGGTGAACGGCACCGCGGCGATGCGGGTCCACGGCAGCGCGTTGTCGTAGGTGCTCTCGCCGAATTCGGTGGCGTCGACGGTGACCGGGAACTTGATGTCCGGCACCACGCCCTTGTTCTGCGTGCTGCTGCCGCCGGGCAGGAAGAACTGCGCGATGGTCAGCTTGACCTGGCCGAAACGCTGGCCATCGGGGCGCGGCCAGCGGTCGAGGTCGACCAGATTCTGCACCGTGCCCTTGCCGAAACTGGTCTCGCCGATGATCAGGCCGCGGCCGTAGTCCTGGATCGCGCCGGCGAAGATCTCCGACGCCGAGGCCGAGCCGCGGTTGATCAGCACCGCGAGCGGACCGTCCCACGCCACGCCGGCGTCGGTGTCGCCGTCGACCTGCACGCGGCCGCCGGATTCCTTCGCCTGCACCACCGGGCCCTTGTCGATGAACAGGCCGGTCAGGGCCACGGCTTCGTTGAGCGAGCCGCCGCCGTTGTTGCGCAGGTCGATCACCACGCCGTCGAGCTTCTGCTCGCGGAAGCCCTTGAGCAATTTGGCGACATCGCGGCTGGCGGAGGCGTAGTCGTCGGAGTTGCGGCGGCGGCCTTCCCAGTCCTCGTAGAACGCCGGCAGCTTCACCACGCCGATGCGGCGCTCGGGCTGCCCGTCGGCGCCGGGCACGGTGATGACTTCGCCCTTGGCGGCCTGCTCTTCGAGGCGGATCTTGGCGCGGTTGAGGACGATCCGGTTCGGCTTGCTGTCGAGCACGGCCTCGGCCGGCACGATGTCCAGCCGCACCTGCGTGCCCTTGGCACCCTTGATCTTGTCGACGACGTCGTCGATGCGCCAGCCGATCACGTCCTCCATCGGGCCGTCGGCGCCCTGCCCGACCGCGACGATGCGGTCGCCGGCCTTCAGCTTGCCGCTGAGCAGGGCCGGGCCGCCGGGGATCAGTTCGCGGATCACCACCACGTCGTCCTGCTTCTGCAGCTGCGCGCCGATGCCTTCCAGCGACTGGCTCATCAGCTGGTTGAAGCGTTCGGCCTCGCGCGTGTCGAAGTAGTCGGTGTGCGGATCGATCGTGTTGGTGTAGGCATTGAGGAAGGTCTGGAACGCATCGCTGGCGTTGAGCTGGTCGACGCTCTTGGCGGTCGAGGCGTAGCGCTTGTCCAGGGTCTTGCGGATGTCGTCGGGCTGCTTGCCGGCGAGCTTCAGGCGCAGCCAGTCGTTGCGCACCGACTGCTTCCAGAGCGCGTCGAGTTCGGTGGCGTTCGCGGCCCAGGGCGCGTCCTTGCGGTCGTAGTTCCAGCGGTCCTCGCCGTCGAAACGGAAGATGTCCTCGTTCAGCATCGCGCGCGCCCGGGCGATGCGCTCGCGGACGCGGGTCTGGTAGAGGGTGAAGATGTCGAACGCCGGCGTCACTTCGCCGCTGCGGATCGCGTCGTCCAGCGTGGTGCGGAAGCGCGCGAGCTGGTCGACGTCGGCGGCGGTGAAATACAGCTTGCCGGGGTCGAGATTGTCGAGGTAACGCTTGAAGATCTCCGCGGACAGCGCGTCGTCGAGCGCGCGCGGGCGGTAGGCGTAGCGGCTGTCGGACAGCAGGCCGTAGACCAGCTTCGAGGCGTTGGCCTGGGCGGCCGAGGGACTTCCGGCGTCGGCATGCGCGGTGATCCACGCCAGCGGCGCGGTCAGCGCGAGGGCGAGCAGGGAGACCGGCAGGGCTTTGGAGACTTTCATCGGCACTCTCGGAGACGGGACGCGGTGGGGGCGGCATGCGCAGGCGCGATGCACGGACCTAGCATGCACCCGCATGGGACCGCTGCAAAGTGTCGGAAGTTGCAGGGCTGGCCGTTCGTCGCGCAGGCGGCGCCGGCCGGTCGACGTCGCGCCGGGCGTTCAGCCGCGGGCAGGCCGCGCGTCGGCCCGCGCCGTGCCGGATGTCAGCCGACGACGCCGGCGTCGGCCGCCTGGCGATCGGCGTGGTACGAGCTGCGCACCATCGGGCCGGACGCCACGTGCTGGAAGCCCAGCGCCATGCCGTAGTCCTCCAGCGCCTTGAATTCCTCGGGCGTCCAGTAGCGCATCACGGGATGGTGGTGCGCGCTGGGCTGCAGGTACTGGCCGATCGTCACCATGTCCACGTCGTGCGCGCGCAGGTCGCGCAGGGTGGCTTCGACCTGTTCCATGGTCTCGCCGAGGCCGAGCATGATGCCGCTCTTGGTGGCGACGTCCGGATGCTGCGCCTTGAACCGCTGCAGCAGGGTCAGCGACCACTGGTAGTCCGCGCCCGGACGCACGTTGCGGTAGAGGTCGGGCACGGTCTCGAGATTGTGGTTGAACACGTCCGGCGGGCTGGTCGCCAGGATCTCCAGCGCCCGCTCCATGCGGCCCTTGCCGCGGAAGTCGGGGGTCAGGATCTCGATCTTCGTGCCCGGGCTGCTCGCGCGGATGGCAGCGATGCAGTCGACGAAGTGCTGCGCGCCGCCGTCGCGCAGGTCGTCGCGGTCGACGCTGGTCACCACCACGTACTTCAGGCGCATGTCGGCGATGGTGCGGGCGAGGTTCTGCGGCTCCTCCGGGTCCGGCGGCTTCGGCCGGCCGTGGGCGACGTCGCAGAACGAGCAGCGGCGGGTGCAGACCTCGCCGAGGATCATGAACGTCGCCGTGCCGTGGCCGAAGCATTCGTGGATGTTCGGGCAGCTGGCTTCCTCGCAGACGGTGACGAGGCGGTTCTCGCGCAGCTTGCTCTTGAGGTTGGCGACCGCATTGCCGGACGGGATCCGCACCCGGATCCACGACGGCTTGCGCAGCACCGGCGCCTCGGCGAACTGCACCGGCGAGCGCGCGATCTTGTCGGCGGCGACCTGCCTGACGCCCGGCTCCAGCGACGCGGGCAGCGCCGGCACGTCGCCGACCACGGTCAGCGGGATGAACTTCTCGGAAGGCGGGAGCGTGGACATGTCAGGCGGCCCGTGGGGTGGCGTGGAGGGCGGACAGGGCGTCGAGGTCCGGCGCCGGCGCCGGCACCGCGTGCAGGCCGAAACGGTCGGCGAGATGCTGCACCAGCGCGGCCCGGACCGTGGCGAGATCGGCCGGACCGCCGAGGTCCTGCATCGAGGTCACCTGCAGGCCGGCGTAGCCGCAGGGGTTGATGCGGTGGAACGGCGACAGGTCCATGGCGACGTTGAAGGCCAGGCCGTGGAAGGTGCGGCCGTGGCGGACGCGGATGCCCAGCGCGCCGATCTTGGCGTCGCCGACGTAGACGCCGGGCGCGCCGTCGCGGCGCTGCGCGTGGAGGTTCCAGTCGGCGAGGGTGTCGATCATCGCCTGCTCGATCCGGCAGACGTGGTCGCGCACGCCGAGCTTCAGCCGGCGCAGGTCGAGCAACGGATAGATCACGACCTGGCCCGGGCCGTGGTAGGTCACCTGGCCGCCGCGGTCGACCTTGAGCACCGGGATGTCGCCCGGCGCCAGCACGTGTTCGGGCTTGCCGGCCTGGCCGAGGGTGAAGACGGGATCGTGCTCGACCACCCAGAGCTCGTCCGGAGTGTCGTCGGTGCGGGCGTCGGTGAAGGCCTGCATCGCCCGCCAGACCGGCGCGTAGGCGACGCGACCGAGGTCGCGGACGAGCGTGTCGCGCGGTGCGTCCGCGCTGCCCTCGCCCGGCCCCGCCGCGTCGCAGGCGCTCACAGGGTCCACTTGATGTCCGGGTCGGCGCGCAGCGCGGCGTGCGCGGCCTCGTAGCGTTCGCGATCCGCGGCCTCGATGCTCAGCCGGATCGACACGAACTTCCCGCCCGAGGAATTGCGCGCGGCCACCGTCTCGCGCAGCACCGGGATGCCGACGGTCTCCAGCAGCTGCGGCACGCGCTCTTCCAGGCCGGCGCCGGCCGGGCCCATGGCGGTGATCTCGAACACGCCGGGGAACTGGAAGCCGTGGTCGGGGTGGTCGGACTGGATTTTCATCGCGGCATTATGGGCCCGGGGGCGGGGCAACCCAAGCCTGCGGCCGGCCCGCAGCGTTCAGCGCGGCGACGACGTGGTGGCCCGCCAGCGGGCAAACGCCGCCGGCCCGGCGAAGAACACGTTCAGGTCGACCGGGCCGGCGATGCCGTCGACGCGGCCGCGGTTGTGGTACTGCCAGACCCGCCACTGCGCCAGCGGGTCGGGTTCGCGGAGCAGCGAGCGGCGCCACAGGGGGCGCGGCGGCAGCGCGGCGGCGTTGGCGTCGAGGAAGTCGCCGGTGACGTACAGGACCGCGCGCCGGCCGTAGACCGGCTCGACCTTTGCGAGGAAGGCGTCCAGCTCGCGGCGCAGTTCTTCCGGCGGCGGCCGGCGGCCGCAGTTGCCGCCGAACTCGACGTCGACCGCGGGCGGCAGCGCGTCGGGCTCGATCGGCACCGTGGCGAGGAAGTTGTCGGCCTGCTCGGCGCCCGGCCGGCAGAAGGTGAAGAAGTGGTAGGCGCCGACCGCCAGCCCCGCTGCGCGGGCGGCGCGCCAGTTGCCGGCGAAGGCGTCGTCGCGGTAATCGCCGCCCTCGGTGGCCTTCAGGTAGGCGAAGGCGACGTCGTCCGCGGCGACCTTCGCCCAGTCGATGGCGTGCTGGTGGTGCGAGACGTCGATGCCGCGCAGCGGGTAGCGCTCGGGATCGGGGCGGTATTCGCGGAACGTCCGCCACGCGGCGAAGCCGATCGCCGCCAGCGCCGCCGCGGCGACCAGCAGCGCCAGCGCCGGGGAAAACGCGGGGGACCGCCCTGCGCGCCGCCGCGCCATCCGCGCCTCACCAGCCCGGCAGCTGCGCCGGGTCCAGCCCGCCGACCTCGAACAGCGCCTTGCGGGTGCCGCGGCCCTTCGCCGGGAAGGCGATCTCGATCGTCTTCGCCGACTTCGCGAGGCGCCACAGCGCCTTCTCGTCGTCGACGAACATGGCGATGGCCTCGTCGGTCTTCGGCCGGGTGCCGGCCATCGCCTTCGGCGGGCTGCCGTCGACGCTGACCTGCAGGCGACAGCCGCCGTAGCAGTCGAAATCGCCGCGCGGGATGACGAGGTAGCTGCTGCGCCCCCAGTCGGGATGGTCGCGGAAGATCAGCTGCACCCGGCTCGGGCCGCTGCCGTCGACGTCCACGTCGTCCTTCGCGTACACGCTGGCGGAGCGCTGCTGTCCGCTCTTCACCGGCGTCGCGACGTAGCTCCACAAAGCGGCGAGACGCGCGCTTTCGCGGCCGGCCTCGGCCTTCGCCTTGACGTCGGCATACTGCTTCTCGATGCGGGCCGCGGCGGCGCTGCCGGCGTGGTCGTGCAGCAGCAGGTCGGCCTGGGCCTTGGCCAGCGTCCAGTTGCCGCGGGCGACGGCGTCGTCGAACGCCTTCGCGCCTTCCTCGGCGGCGGCTTCGTTCGCGGCGGCCTGCTCGGCGGCGGCGGCCTTCGCCGCTTCCGGGTCTTCGCCGCAGCCGGCGAGCAGTGCGGCGCACAGTGCGATGGGCAGCAGGCGCATCGGCACGCGGCAGGCGTTCGCTTTCGGCATCGCAACGCTCCGTCAGGGCGGCCCGGCGGGCGCGCCGTGGTTCACCAGCAGGTCGATCGCGCCCGCGGTCTCGCCGGGACGCTCCATCAGCGACATGTGGCCGCAGCCTTCCAGCAGCACGCGGCTGGCGTTGGGCATGCGCGCGCCGTACAGCAGCATCGCGCTGGGATCGATCACCGCGTCCTCGGCGCACCACAGCAGCAGCGCCGGCTGGGCGATGTTCGCCGCTTCCCTGCCGGGCAGGAACGCCTCGTCGCCGCGGCCGATCCGGTTCAGCACGCCCTGCTCGAACGCGGCGTCGCGGCGGCGCTGGGCGATGTAGATGGCGTCCACCGGCCACGGCAGGTAGGGCATCGCCGCCGGATCGTGGAAGGCGGTGTGCAGGTAGCGCTGCAGCGAGGCCGCGTCGGTGACCGCGAACGGATTCTTCCCGGCCAGCACGCCCTCGCCGAAGGCGTTGTCGTCGAAGCGCACGCCGGCGGCGTCGAGCAGCGCCACGCGGCCGACGCGATCCGGATACCGGGCCGCGGTCAGCGCGGCGATGCCGCCGCCCATCGAATGCCCGACCAGCGTCACCGGCCTGCCGCCTGAGACTTCCGGCAGGGCGAGGAACTCGGCCAGGCGCCTGCTCTGGGCGACGTAGCCGTAGTCGGCGCCGGGCTTGCGCTCGCTCTGGCCCCAGCCGGGCAGGTCGGGGATCACCAGCCGGTAGCGGTCGGCGAAGGCGCGCACCATCCGGTACCAGTTCTCCTTGCTGCCGGTGTAGCCGTGCACCAGCACCAGCGTCGGCGCATCGGCGCGCCTGGCGTCGATCTCGGTCCAGACCCAGCGATGCCCGCCGGCGACGCTGTCGCGCGCGCTGCCGCCCAGCAGCAGGCGCTGCTTGGCGAATTCGATGCGGATCACCACGCCGGGATCGCGCCAGACCGCGAACGCCATCGCGAGCAGGATCGCGCCCGCGATGGCGTTGGCCCAGCGCGCCTGGCGCGGCGTGACGCGCGCCATCGCGGCCGTTACTTCGCCGGCGCCGCGGGCGGCGGCGTGGTCGCGGCCGGCGTGGCGGCCTGCGTCGCGCCCGAACCGTCCTTGACCAGGGTGGGGTTCACCGCGGCCGCAGGCGTCGGCTGGGCGGTGTCGATCACCTTCTGCACCGACCCGGTGGTGATCGGGTGGTAGCCCGGCTTCGCCTTCTCGAACACCTGCTTCGCCAGCGCCAGGCCGGCCTCGGTCTGCACCAGCGCCTCGTAGGTCGGCATGATCAGCTTGCGGCGACCGACGCGCTCGAGGAACGCGGCGATGGCGTCGTTGGCCTGGGTGTAGCCGTTGCGCACCGCCAGCGGATACCAGCGCTGCGCGATCTCGCCGTTCGGGGTGCCGCTGAAGTGGTAGGCGCCGTCGAGCTGGGCCAGCTGCGCCGGGGTCAGCGTCTCCGGCAGGCTCTCGATGAAGTGGACCCACTCCTGCGTGGTCCAGTCCTTGGTCAGCGCCTCTGGCGGCAGCTGCTGCGTGCCCAGCCACGCCAGGCGCGCGGAGTCGACCACGCCGAAGCGGCGGGCCTGCACCTGCGGCGCCGTCGACGGGATGCCCGGCTCGTACAGCCACGCGTCGAACTCGGCCGGCGTCACCAGGCCCGGGTTCTTCGCCAGCAGGTTGGCCTTGGCGTACTTCGCGAACTGCTGCGAATCGATGCTCTGGAACGCGAAGTGGTCGAAGTAGCCGCGCAGGAACGGATCGAACTTCTCGCGGCCGTAGCGCTCTTCCAGGAACTGCATGAACCACGCGCCCTTGGTGTAGACGGTGGCGCTGCTGTTGTCGTCGGGATCCTTCAGCGTGCCGGGCTTCTCGGCCAGCATCTGGTACTTCGGATCGAGGTCGGCGAATTCCTTCTTCAGCTCGTTGCGGTCGATCACCTTCTCCATGTCGGCCACGTCCTTGCCGTACAGGGCTTCGGTGATGCGGCCCTCGACGTAGGTGGTGACGCCTTCGTTGAGCCAGGCGTCCTTGGCGCTGGAGAAGGTGACGAGGTTGCCCGACCAGCTGTGCGCGAGTTCATGCGCGACCAGCGACACCAGCGACTTGTCGCCGACGATCACGGTCGGCGTGGCGAAGGTCAGGCGCGGGTTCTCCATGCCGCCGTACGGGAACGACGGCGGCAGCACCAGCAGGTCGTAGCGGTCCCAGCGGTACGGGCCGTACAGCGATTCGGCGGTGCCGATCATCTTCTCGGTGTCGGCGAACTCGGCCACGGCCTTGTCGACCATCGCCGGCTCGGCCCACACGCCGCTGCGCGCGGAGATCGGCTTGAACACCAGGTCGCCGGCGGCGATCGCCATCAGGTACGACGGGATCTTCTGCGGCATCTTGAACGTGTAGTCGCCGTCGCGGACCGCATTCGGGTCGTTGTCGGCGCTCATCAGCACCATCACGTCGGGACGCGAGGTGACGTGCGCGGTATAGGTGTAGCGCACGCTCGGCGTGTCCTGCAGCGGCACCCACGAGCGGGCGTGGATCTGCTGCGACTGGCTGAACATGAAGGGCAGCGACTTGCCCTCGGTCATCGACGGCTCCAGCCACTGCAGGCCGGATGCGCCGGGCGAAGTCTTGTAGGTGATGCGGATTTCCGGGTTGCGGGCCGGCGTGTCGATGGTGAGCTTGCTGCCCAGCACCGGGTCGGCGGCGGCCAGCCTGAAGGTCAGCGGCGCCCAGCCACCCTTGCCGTCCGCGCCCTCGATCTTGTCGATGGTCAGGTCGCGGGTGTCGAGGGTCAGCGCCTTCGCGGCCTTGTCCTTCCAGTCCAGGTCCAGCGTGGCGGTGCCGGCCAGCGTCTTGTTGTCGAAGTCGACGGCGAGGTCCAGCGCGAGGTTGGAGACCGCGACGACCTTGGGATCGGCATAGGAATGTTCGTCGACCGGCGCCGCGGGGGCAGCCTTGGCGGACGGCGCGGCCGCGGGGGCGGGCGTGGCGTCGGGTTCGGAATGGCAGGCGGTCATCGACAGGGAAGCGAACAGCGGCAGGGCCAGGAAGGAAGCGCGCATGGCGGACAGGGGGCGGACGGGGAAGTCGCCAGTGTACCCGCCCGCGCCGGGCGCGGTTCCCGCACGGCCGCCACGGAACGGAACGCCGTCGGGACGCGATCGCGGCTTCGCTGGCCGCGCCGTGCCGGCCGCGCCGTTGTATCGACTTGCCGGTCCCACGGGGGCGACAATGCCCGCGCGCCGGGGGCGCACCGGCGACCTGCCGATTCCCAGACTTCCTTTTCCGAGGCCATCGCTCGCCATGATCCGTTCCGTCCGTTCGTCCGTCCTGCTGCAGGCCAGCCTGCTCACCCTCGCCGTCGCCGCGGTGGTGGCACCCGCCGCCAACGCCAAGAGCGCCCAGGACGAGCGCAAGGAGAAGGTCGCCCAGATCCCGACCTGCGCCAAGCC
Source organism: Lysobacteraceae bacterium (assembly GCA_051952955.1). Lineage (GTDB taxonomy): Bacteria > Pseudomonadota > Gammaproteobacteria > Xanthomonadales > Xanthomonadaceae > Lysobacter_I. The sequence goes on from JBQCJG010000088.1 coordinate 15,902, forward strand.
GCTGGGCACGATCTCGGTGCTCGAACCCGAAGACGCCACCGACTGGTGGAGCGGCCAGCAGCTGCCCGCGCCGTCGAAGCTGATCAAGGTGTTCGTCAGCAAGTCGCGCTGCTTCACCTTGGTCGACCGCGGCGCCGGCCTCGACGCCGCCCAGCGCGAGCGCGCCCTCGGCGCCAGCGGCGAACTGCGCGGCCGCTCCAACGTCGGCAAGGGCCAGATGAAGGCCGCCGACTACGTGATGGTCCCCGACCTGATCTCCGCCAACAGCAACGCCGGCGGCAACGCGATCGGCGGCCTGCTGGGCGGCCTGGTCGGCGGTCGCGCCGGCGCGGTGCTCGGCGGCGTGGACCTCAAGCGCAAGACCGCCGACGTGGTGCTGACCGTCACCGACGTGCGCTCGACCGAGCAGGTCGCGATGGCCGAAGGCAGCGCCAAGAAGACCGACCTCGGCTGGGGCGCCGGCGGCGGCCTGTTCGGCTACAGCGGCTTCGGTGCGGCGGGCGCCAGCGGCTACGCCAACACCGAGATCGGCCAGGTCATCACCCTCGCCTACCTGCAGGCCTACACCGACATCGTCGCCCAGCTCGGCGGCCTGCCGGCCAACGCCTCGGCCGCCAACGCGCAGCAGGCCGTCACCGTGACCAAGCCCGCGCGCCTGTTCACCACGCCCAAGGGCACCAAGGTCGTGCGCAGCCTCGACCCGGGCATGATGCTGTACCCCACCGGCAACAAGGAGGGGATGATGTGGGAAGTCGAGGACGAACTCGGCAACAAGGGCTGGGTCTCGTCGACGCTGATCGAACTGTCGCGCTGATCGGCGCTTCCCGGCATCACGCACGGAAAAGGGCGCTTCGGCGCCCTTTTCTTATATCAACACACCCATTCGTTTTTATTGCCGGTAAAAAACTACAGACATGCATTGAAACTGCTATCACTAACGTCAAAATTCACCAGGAAATCGAGAAAGTGGCTGCTATTCACGACAAATACACTGTGCTCTTTTTCGCGCCCAATCTCTCGGCCACTGTAATAATCTTCCGGTGAAAAAAACTCACCCCTTGCTGCAAGCTGCTTCCTAAAACGAACATACGGTACAGTTACAAATTCGGCCGACTCAATCAACCCCTCGGCTATCGATATTGAACCCGGAGAAATCGACAAAATTTAATTTCCGCCGTTGTCACAATCACGCTGAAATAAAGCATGATGTGCTTGTCAACCGGGCGAAAGTCGCGCTCCTCATTGGCCAATGCTTCAGTCGCAGAGATCAACTCTGCACCAATACGCTCAAGCATGGGAGTGGAATTGGACTGGCCGCGAACCGCACAAAAAAGTGCTTCAGGAGTAGCTGGAGAAACAATCAAGTCGCACCAGCCGAAGCACGTCATTCGGCCATCTTTGTATCGACTTACCCACGCCTTACAATGACCTTTATTGCGACCACTTCCATCTGAAGGGAGAAATGTCCACGAGGTATCGCGAACACGCTTGCATTCAATATTCAGCGTCAAATTTCCGTATTGATTACGCAGAACCAAATCAATGAAACCTGATTTTTCGTCAAATTTGTTTGCCCAAGAATGCTCGACATATGCCACACGCCAAGGATGATCTGACTGCGTGGTTCTTACCAAATTCTCAATTGCGATCTGAAGGGGAAAGCCGGACGCATTCGTGACATCAAGTTCGGGGACTCTCTCCGTCATCAAAGTTTCTCCAAAAAACGATCGTTATAAACGCGCGCGCACCAGATCCAGCAGCGCATCGGCGAGCACCGTCTTCGCGCCGGGACCGAGCGCATGGGCGGTCTCGGCGTCGATCACGGTGAGCGCGTTGTCGTCGCTCTCGAAACCGCAGCCGGCGCGGCCGACCTGGTTCGCGGCGATCATGTCGAGCTGCTTGCGCTGCAGCTTGTCGCGGGCGTAGTGCTCGACGTCGTTCGTCTCGGCGGCGAAGCCCACCACCACCCGCGGCCGTCGGGGATGCACGGCCACCTCGGCCAGCACGTCGGGCGTGCGCACCAGTTCGACGGTCAGGCCGTCGCCCGACTGCGCGGTCTTCTTGATCTTCTGCGGCGACACCACGCGCGGCGTGTAGTCGGCGATCGCGGCCGCGCCGATGTAGACGTCGGCCGGCAGCGCGCCCAGCACCGCGTCGCGCATCTGCGCGGCCGAGCGCACGTCGCTGCGGCGCACGCCCGCGGGCGTGGCCAGCGACACCGGCCC
>JBQCJG010000089.1:0-3009 GCA_051952955.1 Lysobacteraceae bacterium
CCTCCGCCACCAGTGGATAGATGGTGCCCCAGAAGATGGCGAAGGTGATGCCCAGGAAGAGCAGGTTGTTGAGGAGGAAACTCGCCTCGCGGGAGAGCAGACTGTCGAGCTGGTTCTCAGCCCGCAGCTTTGGCAGCCTCCTTTCACACGCTCTTGAAGACCTTCTTACGGTGACCCCGCAGTCGGTCCGGGAACCGCCGGACACGTCCGCCCTCACCGGGCCCCGTGCTACCCTCTCGCCGTCCAGTCCAGAAAAGAGGCGCAAGCCATTGATTTTCCGTAGCTTGCTGCGCATGGGGGCGGTCGCGACCGTGGTGTCGCTGGCCGCCTGCGCCACGCCGTCGCCGGCGCCGTCCCCGGTCGCGGTGGTGCCGCCGCCCGCATCGGCCCCGGTGCCGCCCCCGCCGCCGTCGGATCGCCTGCCCGACGTCCCGCAGCCGCCCGAGCGGCCGGTCGCGCCGCCGGCGGTGACCGATCCGGCGATCCCGCGCGAGCAGCGCGTCGCCGCGTTCGTCGACTACGCCGCCGCCACCTACGGCGTCGATCCGCAGCGCATCCGCGACACGCTGGCGCAGGCCGAGTACAAGCAGAGCATCATCGATGCCATCACCCGCCCGGCCGAGGCGGTGACGCCGTGGCGCGACTACCGGACGATCTTCCTCACCCCGGCGCGCATCGACGCCGGCCGTGCGTTCTACCGCGACAACCGCGAGGCGCTGGACCGCGTGTCCGCGCAGACCGGCGTGCCGGCCGAATACATCGTCGCGATCATCGGCGTGGAGACCTTCTACGGCCGCAACACCGGCAGCTACCGCGTGCTGGACGCGCTGTACACGCTGGCGTTCGACCATCCCAAGCGCGCACCGTTCTTCGCCGGGGAACTGGCGCAGCTGTTCGCACTGGCGAAGGAAGAGCCGCAGCTCGACCTGCTCACGCTGAAGGGCAGCTACGCCGGCGCGATGGGCATGGGCCAGTTCATGCCGTCGAGCTATCGCCTCTGGGGCAAGGACGGCGACCGCGACGGCCGCCGCGACCTGCTGACCCACCGGCCGGACGTGTTCGCCTCGATCGCCAACTATTTCGTCGCGCACGGCTGGCAGGCCGACGCGCCGGTCGTGGCGCGCGCGTCGCTGGACGCGGGCCGCGCCGAGTTCGTGCCCGATTCGCTGCAGCCGGCCTATACGCTGGCGTCGCTGGCCGATCGCGGCTACCGGCCGATGGCCGGCGAACCGCAGCCGCGGGACGCGGCGAAGGACGGCGCCACCGTCGTCGGCCTGGACGGTGATGCGGGCCGCGAATACTGGATCGGCTACCGCAACTACTTCGTCATCACCCGCTACAACCGCTCGCCGATGTACGCGCTGGCCGTGCACCAGCTGGCGCAGGCGATCCGCGCGGGCAGCGCGCCGTGAACGCGGCGACGACGACCGGCCGCGCGGCCGTCCTGCTGCTGCTCGCCGCCGCGCTGGCGGCCTGCGGCAGCGCGCCGTCGCGCAAGGCGCCGCCCGCGGCCGAGCGCGTGCCGCCGCCGGCGCATCGGCAGGAGGCCAGCGCGCCGAAGCGTTCGCCGTACGCGCCGGCGCAGGAAGACCCGTCCAAGCGCGGCGATTACGTCGCCGGCGGCCTGTACGCGCCGGGCGTGCCGGACACCGTGCCGGACGCCATCCCCGACGTCGACGCCATCCCCGAGCCGCAGGTGCGCGACGAGCCGCGTTCGGCGATCGGCAACCGCGATTACGCGGTGCTCGGCAAGCGCTACCAGGTGCGCGATCGCCCCGACGGCTACGTCGAGCAGGGCCTGGCGTCGTTCTACGGCAACAAGTTCCACGGCCGGAAGACTTCGAACCACGAGGTCTACGACATGTACGCGTTCTCGGCGGCGCACCGCACGCTGCCGCTGCCGTGCTTCGTGCGGGTGACCAACCTCGACAACGGCAAGTCGGTGGTGGTGCGCGTGAACGACCGCGGCCCGTTCCATTCCGGGCGGATCATCGACCTCAGCTACGCCGCGGCGACGAAGCTCGGCTTCGTGCGCCAGGGCACGGCGCGCGTCGAAGTGCGGGCGCTGCGCCCGGGCGAAGAGAACGATGACAACCGCGACGACGACACCCGGTTCGCGATCCGCGCGCCGGCGACGCCGGCCGGGCCGAAGGACCCGGCGCTCGCTGCCGACGAATTCGAGCGCTGGATGCGCGAGCGCGGCATCCGCGTCGCCACCGGCACGCCGGCCGCGCCGGCCGCTGCGCCGGTTCCGGCGGCGGCCCCCGATCGCGCCCCGACGCCCGCGCCCGCGGTGGTCGCGGCCGGCCTGGGCGACGTGCTGGTGCAGTTGGGGGCGTATTCGGCCCGCGAGAACGCCGACCGCGCCCGCGACCGGCTGTCGGCCGGCGGACTGGCGCCGGTGCGGATCGACGAGGCCAGCGTCGACGGCCGCCCGGTCTGGCGCCTGCGCCTGGGCCCGGTGCCGGCGGCGCAGGTGCAGGAACTTTCGCGTCGCGCGGCCGATCTGGGCTTCGCGGCCGCGCAGGTCGTGCGCGACTGAGGCGCACGACCGACCCGCGGGACGCGGGGCCGCACGGAGGCGGCGAGAGGTTCACGGCTCGGCAGGTCCGGGCCACTTCCGTCAGAATGACGGCCTTGATGCTTGTTGCGCGGCACGGCCGCGATTCTCCGGAGTACACGATTCGATGAAGACGTTGGGCGGCTTGCGGCAGGGGCGGTACGGGATCGGCTGGATGCGGGGGCTGGCGATCGCCGCCGCCGTGTTCGCGACGGGGCAGGGACTGTCCCAGACACCGGCACCGGCGCCCGCGGCACGGCCCGCACCGCCGCCGATCGCGATCCCCGATGCGCCGAAGCCGCCGCACGCCGCCGCCTGGCTGGTGATGGACGACGCCACCGGCCGCGGGGGGGGGGGGGGCGGCGCCGGCCCCCCCCCGGGGGCGGCCCCCCGCCCCCCCACCCCCAGCCACAAAAGACGGCCCCCCGCCCCCCACCACCCGCGCCCCC
>JBQCJG010000090.1:0-2343 GCA_051952955.1 Lysobacteraceae bacterium
CCCGACCTTCGCCGGCGCGTCGCCGCCGGGCCTGCCGCCGCGCCTCGCCGCGTTCGGCACGCTGCACGTCTCGCCCGACGTGCTGCATCTGCTCGCGGTCGCCGGGCAGTGGATCGACGTCGACTTCCACCTGCCCACGCCGTCGGCCGAATACTGGGGCGACGTCGAGTCGCTGCGCGAGCGCCTGCGCCGCGACGGCATCGGCGCGCTGCCCGCGGCGCTGGCCGAGGCCGATCGCGACAATCCGCTGCTCACGGCGTGGGGCGCGGGCGGTCGCGAGATCCTCGCGCAGCTGTTCTCCTACGACATCGTGCTGCCCGAGCGCGAGGTCGAACTGTTCGTGCCGCCCGGCCGCGACACGGTGCTGCACCGGCTGCAGCAGGACGTGCTCGACCGCGCGCCGCCGCTGCCGTCCGCGTTCGATCCCGACGACGTGTCGCTGCAGGTCCACGCCTGCCACTCGAAGCTGCGCGAAGTCGAGGTGCTGCACGATCGCCTGCGCGCGCTGCTCGACGACGACCGCTTCGATCCGCCGCTGCAGCCGCACGACATCGCGGTGCTCGCGCCCGACATCGCCGACTACCTGCCGCTGGCGCGCGCGGTGTTCGGCGGCCTGTCGCCGGACGATCCGCGCCATATCCCGTATTCGCTCGCCGACCGGCCGCAGGCGCAGACGCACGCGCTGCCGTCGCTGCTGCCGGACCTGATCGCGTTGGCCGACGCGCCGCTGTCCGCCGGCGCGTTCCGCGATCTGCTCGCGCTGCCGTCGATCGCGCACGCGCTGTCGCTCGACGCCGCGCAGCGCCAGCGCATCGACGACTGGATCGAGGCCGCGGGCATCCGCTGGGGCGAGGACGCCGCCGCGCGCGAACGCGCCGGCGTCGGCCGCTGGCGCGAATACAGTTTCGACTTCGGCTTCGATCGCCTGCTCGCCGGCTACGCATCGGGCGATGTCGGCGCCATCGCGACGACGTTCGACGGCCATGTCGACGGCACGATCGCGCCGCATCCCGAACTCGAAGGCGCCGATGCCGAAGCGCTCGATCGTGCGCTGCGCGCCTACACCGAAGTGCGCGCGCTCGCGGCGTGGATGCGCGTGCCGCACGCGGGCGGCTACTGGCTGCAGCGGCTTGCCGACACACTCGCGGTGCTGCTCGCGCCGGTGCCGCTGGACGAACCCGAGGCGCAGGCGCGCCGGCTGCTGCTCGAAACGCTGGACGACTTCGCGCATGCGGCCGCCGACGCCGGCGCGCTGCCCGCCGCGCTCGTGCGCCGCGCGCTGCGCGACGCGCTGGCGCTGCCGTCCGCGCATCGCCCGTGGCTGTCCGGCGGCGTGACCTTCGCCGGCATGGTGCCGCTGCGCACGGTGCCGTTCCGCGTGCTGTGCCTGCTCGGCCTCGATGCCGACGCCTATCCGCGGCGCGAGCCCGCCGACGACGTCAATCGCCTGGTCGACGCGATCCAGGGCCGCGCGCCGCGCAAGCTCGGCGACCGCTCGGTACGCGACGACGACCGCTTCCTGTTCCTGCAGTTGCTGTGCGCCGCCGGCGACGTGCTGCACCTGAGCTACGGCGGTCGCGACGCGCGCGACGGCAGCGTGCGGGAACCGTCGCCGGTGATCGGCGAACTGCTCGACGCGGTCGAACGCATGCACGGCGAGGCCGTGCGCGAGCGCCTGTCCATCGAACATCCGCTGCAGCCGTTCTCGCCGCGCGCGTTCGGCGCCGACGATCCGCGCCGGTTTTCGTACCGCGGCGAATGGAAGCTGCCGGCGACGGCGACCGGCCTCGTCGCCGAGCCCGCGTTCGCGGACGCGTCGCTGCCGCCGGCCGACGACGACGCATCGACGCCCGATCGCGATGCGCTGCAGGCGTTCTTTGCCAATCCCGCGAGATACTGGCTGCGCGAACGCCTCGGCCTGCGTCTGCCCGCGGAGGATGCCGGCGACGTCGATCGCGAGCCGCAGGGCGAGGACGGCCTGCTGCGGCATGCGGCGATCGCGGGATTGCTGGAAGACGAGGCCGCGGACGACGACGATCCGCAGGCGTCCGTGCGCCACCTGCGCGCCCGCGGCGTGCTCGCACCCGGACGCGACGGCGACGCGCTCGCGCATGCGGCGCACGATGCGGCGCAGCGCCTGCGTGCAGCGCGTGCGGCCGTGGCCGGCGATCGCGCGCCCGGCGTCGTCGCCGACGACGGCAGCGGCACAGGCGGCATCGCGTTCCGCTTCGACGACGTGCACGACGGCACGCGCGTGGTGCTCGAAGCCGGCAAGCCCGACGGCAAGCGCCGGCTGCGCGCGCGCATCGACCATCTGCTGCTCGCCTCGGTGCTGGGCGAAGT
>JBQCJG010000091.1:0-9339 GCA_051952955.1 Lysobacteraceae bacterium
CACCGGGGCGGCGGCCAGGCCCGGGGGGGGGGGCTGCGGGTGGGGGGGGGCCGGGCCGCCGCCGGCCCGGCCACGGGGGGCGGCCAGCCCGCGGGGGCGCGGGCCGCCCGCCGCCGCACCGGCGTGATGCTGCAGTCCGCCGGCCTGCCCGGGAACGCCCGCGTGGACGAACTGCTGGCGCTGACCCGCAGCTACTACCCGGCGCCGCGCAGCGTGGCCGAGTGCGTGGCGCTGGCCGGGCTCGATGGCCTGCTGGACCGCCGCTACGGCCGGCTCTCCGGGGGGCAGCAGCGCCGGGTGCAGTTCGCGCTGGCGCTGTGCGGCCGGCCGCAGGCGCTGTTCCTCGACGAACCGACCACCGGGCTGGACATCGAGGCCCGGCAGGCGCTTTGGGCCGCGATCCGCGCGCTCGTCGCCGAGGGCACCGGCGTGCTGCTGACCACGCACTACCTGGAGGAAGCCGAGGCGCTGGCCGACCGCGTCGTCGTGCTGGACCGCGGCCGCGTCGCCGCCGCCGGGCGCCTCGCCGAAGTGCGGGCGCTGGTGTCGCAGCGGCGGATCGGCGGTTTCTCCGCGCTCGACGTGGCGCAGGTCGCGACCTGGCCCGGCGTGCGCAGCGCGGTGCGCGGCGCGGCCGGCGACCCGGCGCGGATCGAGATCGTCGCCGACGACGCCGAGGCCGTCGCCATCGTCCGTCGCTTGCTGGCCGAGGACGCCGCGCTGAGCGATCTGGAAGTCCGCCGCGCCGGCCTGGCCGACGCGTTCCTCGAGATTACCCGCGACGACAACACCCGCGACGTCGCCGTCGCAGCGCAGGAGGCCGCATGAACACCGCCGTCACCCACCCCGTCGCCGCCGACACCGCAGCCTTGCACCGCGTCTGGCGCAGCTACCTACTGGAAGCCCGCTGCGAATTCCTGCGCCTGCTGCGCACGCCGTCGTACGCGATCCCGACGCTGCTGTTCCCGTCGCTGTTCTACCTGCTGTTCGGCGGGCTGCTGGCCCGCGGCAAGGGCGACGCCGCGCGCTACCTGCTGGCGACCTACGGCAGCTTCGGCGTGATGGGCGTGGGCCTGTTCGCGTTCGGCGTGACCGTGGCGATCGAGCGCGACCAGGGCCTGCTGGTCTACAAGCGCGCACTGCCGATGCCGCCGGGCGCCTACCTGTTCGCCAAGGCCGCGATGGCGGTGCTGTTCGCGGCGATGGTCGCGCTGCTGCTGTCGCTGCTGGCGGCGACCGCGGGCGGGGTGTCGCTGGCGGCGGGGCAGTGGGCGCTGCTGTGGTTCGTCGACGTGGTCGGCGTGCTGCCGTTCGCCGCGATGGGCCTGCTGATCGGCTCGATCGCGGGCGGGCAGGGCGCGCCCGCGCTGGTGAACATCCTCTACCTGCCGATGGCGTTCTTGTCCGGACTGTGGCTGCCGCTGACGCTGCTGCCGGCGTGGATCGCGCAGCTCGCGCCGCTGCTGCCGGCGTACCACCATGCCCAGCTCGCGCTGCGGGTGGTCGGGCTGGCCGATGGCGGATCGTCGCCCGCGGTGCACATCGCGGTGCTGGTCGCGTTCTCCGTCGCCTGCTTCGCGATCGCGCGGCGCCGGCTGGCGCGGGCGTGAGCCGCGGGCGACGATACCGAGCTTCGCCATGTCCTCGTCCTCGACCGGAGTGCCCGCCGTGATCGCCCGCCTGATCGCCCGCCTGATCACCCGCCTGTTACGCCCCGGCGAGACCGCGCTGCTGCACGAACGCAGCCCGGGCGGTCGCGCCCGGCCGCAGTGGCTGCCGCTGCTGATGCTGGTGTGGTCGATCTGGATCTTCCTCACCCCGAAGTACGCCGGGCTGTCGTCGTCGACCTGGCTGCCGCCGACGCTGGCCGCCTACGCGGTGTTCCTGGTGCTGTACTGGCGCGCGTACTTCCGCGACCGCGGCCATCTCTACCCCATCGCGCTGGGCATGGCGGGCATCGCCTGCGCACTCACGCCGTGGAACCCCGGCGCGCAGGGGTTCCTGATCTACGCCTGCGCCTTCCTCGGCTTCACCCTGCCGGGCCGGCGCGCGATCGCCACCATGGTCGGGCTGCACGTGCTGTACGCCGCGGAATGGCTGTGGCTCGGCATCCCGACCGTCTATCTCTTCAGCAGCAGCGTGGTCGGCCTGGCGGTGGGCCTGATGAACCTCAGCTTCGCGCGACGCATGCACGCCGACGCCGCGCTGCGCCTGAGCCACGACGAAGTGCGCCGGCTCGCCGCGCTGGCCGAGCGCGAACGCATCGGCCGCGACCTGCACGACCTGCTCGGCCACACGCTGTCGCTGGTGGCGCTGAAGAGCGAACTCGCCGGCAAGCTGCTGCAGCGCGGCGACGCGCCGCAGGCGCGCGAGGCCGCGCGGCGCGAGATCGACGAGGTCAGCCGGGTCGCGCGCGAGGCGCTGGCGCAGGTGCGCGCGGCGGTCAGCGGCATCCGCGCGGCGGGTATCGCCGCCGAACTGGCGTCGGCGAAGCTGCTGCTGGAAAGCGACGGCGTGGCGTTCGACGGCCACCTCGACGCCGGCTGTCTCGACGGCGGCGCGCTGACGCCCGCGGCCGAAGCGCCGCTCGCGCTCACCCTGCGCGAGGCAGTGACCAACATCCAGCGCCACGCCCGCGCCCGCAGCGCCCGCGCGACGCTGGCGATCGAAGGCGACGCTGCGGTGCTGCGCGTGTCCGACGACGGCCGCGGCGGCGCCGACGCGCCCGGCAACGGCCTGACCGGCATGCGCGAACGGCTGGAAGCGCTCGGCGGCCGGCTGAGCATCGATTCGCCGCGCGGCGGCGGCACCCGCATCGAGGCCCGCGTGCCGCTGCACGTGCAGGCGACCGCGCCGGATGTCGATGCGCCGGCGACCGGCGCCGGGGTGGCCGCATGATCCGCATCCTGCTGGCCGAGGACCAGGCGATGGTCCGCGGCGCGCTGACCGCGCTGCTGTCGCTGGAGACCGACATCGAAGTGCTGGGCGCCGCCGCCGACGGCGAGGCCGCCTGGCGCGAACTGCAGCGGCTGAAGCCCGACGTGCTGGTCACCGACATCGAGATGCCGGGCCTCACCGGACTCGAACTCGCGCAGCGCGTGCAGCGGCACGCACTGCCGACGAAGGTGGTGATCGTGACCACGTTCGCCCGCGCCGGCTTCCTGCGTCGCGCGCTCGACGCCGGCGTCTGCGGCTACCTGCTGAAGGACGCGCCGGCCGAGGAACTGGCCGAAGCGCTGCGCAAGGTGCATCGCGGCGGCCGCGCGATCGATCCGCAGCTCGCGCTGGAAGCATGGTCCGAGCAGGATCCGCTGACCGATCGCGAACGCCGCGTGCTGCGGCTCGCCGGCGAAGGCCTGTCGGCGAACGAGATCGCCGCGCAGCTCAACCTGTCGCACGGCACCGTGCGCAACTACCTGTCCGAGGCCATCGGCAAGCTCGGCGTCGGCAACCGCATCGAGGCCTACCGCCTCGCGCGGCAGAAGGGCTGGCTGTGAACAAGACCCCTGCCCGCAACCGCACCGGGCCACCCGTCGGCTGATCGTCGGGCCGTCGCCCCTCCGTTTCCCCGCAGCGTTCGACCTTCGCCGGTCGCGGTCACATCCGCGGCTTCGGGTCGTCCTGTGCCCTTGTCCCTGCCTTCCACCCCGAGGAACCCGCCATGCGCACTCCCGCCACGACCCCGCGCCGCCCGGCGCGCAACGCCGCCGGCTTCGCCATCGCCGTCGCCATCGCCACCGCGCTGCTCTCCGGCCACGGCCACGCCGCCGCGCCCGTCGCCCGCGATGCCGACCCCGCCAACGACGTCCTGATCCGCGATGCCCGCGTGTTCGACGGCAGCCGCGTGCGGCCCGCCGCCGACGTGCTGGTGCTCGACGGCCGCATCGCCGCGGTCGGTGCGCACCTCGCCGCGCCGGCCGGCGTCGCCGTGGTCGACGGCCGCGGCAAGACGCTGCTGCCGGGCCTGATCGACAGCCACACCCACAGCTGGGGCGACGCCCGCCGCGACGCGCTGCGCTTCGGCGTCACCAGCGAGCTCGACATGATGGGCGACTGGAACCGCCTGCCCGAACTGAAGAAACAGCGCACGTCGCTGGCGCGCACCGACGAGGCCGACCTGTGGAGCGCCGGCGCCGCGGTCACGGCGCCCGGCGGCCACGGCACCGAATACGGCATCAAGGTGCCGACGCTCGCGCCCGGCGACCGTGCCGACGCCTTCGTCGCCGCACGCGTCGCGGAGGGCTCTGACTACATCAAGATCATCCTCGAGGACTTCAGCGCGTACAGCGACACGCACCGACTGCCCACGCTCGCCGCGGCGCAGACCCGCGACGCCATCGCCGCCGCGCACGCGCGCGGCAAGCTCGCGGTGGTGCACGTCTCGCGCCTGCGCGACGCCCGCGCCGCGATCGACGACGGCGCCGACGGCCTGGTGCACCTCGTCGGCGAACCCGTCGACGCCGCGTTCGTCGAGGCGGCGAAACGCCATCGCGCCTTCGTCGTGCCGACGCTGTCGGTGCTCGGCACGATCGCGCATGCCGGCGAGGGCGCGCGCCTCGCCGACGACGCGGCGCTCAAGCCGTGGCTCGCCGATGCCCAGCGCGATGCGCTGCGCGGCGGCTTCGCCGGCGGCGAGGCGCATCCGAAGGTGCTGGCCGACGCCATCGCCGACGTGCGCATGCTGCATGCGGCCGGCGTCGACATCCTCGCCGGTACCGACGCCGGCAACCCCGGCACCACCCACGGCGCCAGCCTGCACGGCGAACTCGACCTGCTGGTGCGCGCCGGCCTGACGCCGGTGCAGGCGCTGGCCGCGGCGACGTCGGTGCCCGCGCGGCGCTTCCACCTCGACGACCGCGGTCGCATCGCGCCCGGCCTGCGCGCCGACCTGCTGCTGGTCGACGGCGATCCCGCGACCGACATCCTCGCCACGCGCCGCATCGTCACGGTGTGGAAGAACGGTTACGCCGTCGCCCGCGTCGAACCGAAGGCGGTGACCGCGCCGGCCGGCGCGGCGATCCCCGCCGACGGTCGCATCGACGATTTCGAGGGCAGCGCCGCCGCGACCGGAGGCACGACGCCGGCGAAGTTCGGCGCCGGCTGGACCGCGACCACCGACCAGATGGCCGGCGGCCATTCCGAGGTGACGCTGGCGCGCCAGGGCGGCGTGCTGTCGCTGCGCGGCGCACTGAAACCCGGCTTCGCGATGCCGTGGGCCGGCGCGATGTTCTTCCCCGGCCCGCAGACGATGACGCCCGCCGATTTCGGCGGCCGGAAGACGCTGGTGTTCCGCGTCCGCGGCGACGGCCGCACCTACGCCGCGATGCTGTTCTCCGGCGCGCAGCTGTCGGGCATGCCGGCGCTCCAGTCGTTCGTCGCCGCCAAGGACTGGGCCGAGGTGCGCCTGCCGCTGGCCGGCTTCGCCGGCGCCGACCTCGCCCGCGTCCGCGGCCTCGCCTTCACCGCCAGCCATGCCGAAGGCGCGTTCGCGTTCGAGATCGACGACGTGCGGGTGGAGTGAGGGCGGCCGTCGTGCGTCCTACAGGACGCGCATCGGACCGCGGGCCGGGCTGTCCGGTGTCGGTGCCTGCTGCGCGATCGCCTGCTGCGCGGCCGGTTCCTGCTCCCGGGTCTGCGCGATCCGCTGGACGCTGTCTTCGACCGGCACGTCGCCCGCCTGCTTCAGGTCCACGTTGACATGGAAGATCGGTTCCCTGTCGCCGTGCGGATGATACGAGGCGAACATCCGGCCATTGGACGCGATCACGCGATCCACGTCGTGCACCGCGGGATCAACCTTCGCCGTCGCCGTCAGCGCCATGGCCGCGTTCTGCGCCTGCTCCGCCGGCAGGCCGGACTGCTGCGCCACGCGCAGCGTCTGCTCGAACACCTTGCGGTCGTTCGGCGACAGCCGGTCGATCGCATGCGCCGGCGTGGATCGCACGGGGTCGAGCGCCGATGTGCGATCGGCGTCGCGCAGGTAGTCGGGGATCGGCGGGTACGCCATGCGCTCAGGCCCATCCGGGCGCGTCGCGTCGCGTGCGGGCGCCGGGTGCGAGGGCGGCGCAGGGCCCGGTGCCTGCGGTCCTTCGCGGAGGTAGGCGGGCAAGGGAGGCGTCTCCACGCGTTCGCGCACCTCGCCGGCGCGCAGCGCCGGTTCGCCCGCCGCCAGCGGCGCGTGGCGCTCCGGTGCCGCGCCTGCCAGCCCCCTCGCCACGTCCGCCAGCCCGCTGAACGCGCCGCGCTGCTCGCGCATGTCCTCGCGGGCCTTGTCGATCATCGCTTCGTGGCGATGGGCACGCGCCAGGGCGTCGGGATCGGCGAGGATCGAACGGCCGCTCGGGTTGGCGTCGGTGAAGTTGCTCATGAAGTGCGAGCCGAGGGTGGCGATCGGCTGCACGCCCTTCATGCGGATGTCGAAGCGGCTCGCCGTGTCCTCGTAGCCGAGCCGGTCGAGCGTGTCGATCTCCTTCTGCGAGGCATACACGCGCACCTGCCCGTAATGCGGCGATGCGGCATTGACGAGGTCGGCGGACATGACGTGGTTCAGCACCCGGTCGCCGCCCTCGGGGATCCGCAGGCCGAGGCTCGCCGCGCCGTAGGCGTTGAAGGTTTCGCCGCGCAGGTCGAAATGATGCGCGGTGATCTGCGCGAGGCAGCCGCCGAGGGAGTGGCCGGTGACGTGACTTCGGGGGTGTGGCCACCGTTGCGCAACCCTTTTTCTTCCGCGAATTGCAGGGCATGCTGCGTCAACCGGATCGCATCCTGCGCCTGCGGATTGACCCGGCCCAACACCATGCTGCCGTCGGTATACGCCAGGTCCATGACGACGCCGGGAATGTTCTTGACCTCCGTGCCGCGGTGCGCGACGACGATGTCGCCGGTATCCACGCGCTGGTAGACGGTGCCGGCGTAGCCGTTCGCGGAATTCCGGTAGTGCTCAAGGATCTCGTATCGGACGCCGTGCAGGGTTTCGAATTCACGATGCTCGGGCGATCTGACGCCAGATCGCCGGTTGACGTAGGCGTTGTCGGAAAGGTCTGCGTATTGCTGGTGATTAAGGGTCACAGCTGCACCTTCTTCGCAGTGAGCGTGATGCTGAAGAGGTTCTTGCGGAGATCTTCGCCATATTTCTCGATGGAAATTTCCCCAAGGTCCGGGTAATTTTCCATGCCGCTTCGGGGATACCCGCCTTTCCAGAAATACAGCACCTTGGTCTTCTCGGCGAAGATCTCGTCGTAGTCCATCGCGGGAAGGAACCGTGTTTCCCGCTTGTCGCCGGTGGCGCGCAGCAGTGCGCTGGCCCCGCGCAATTCCCAATGGCAGACGCCCTTGCCGTAGTAGTCCTCGTCCAGGAGGCCATCGGCATGGACCGTCGTTTCGTAGACATTGGGCGCGATCTGTCGCCAGGGGTGTTCCGGCAGATGGACGATAGCGGTCGCTGCGCCCACTTCCGGATTGACGCGACCGCACTCCCGGTAGTTCTTCACGTTGTACTGCACGGCACCCCGAACTTCGCCGAACGGCCCCGGCGCGTCCTCGATGGTCATCGTCAGCCGGTAGGCCTGCCGCGGGTCCGGCTGTTCGTGGACGGGGATCGTGGATTCGGCGTCGGCGGACATGAACAGGGACTCCAGTCGGGAACAGGCGGATGTTCCGAGCGCCGTGGCGAGGCCGAGGGTGCAGGTCAGCAGCGGGAGAGCAAGCCGGGGGCGCGGCATGGACGGTCCTTCGGGGCGCGATCGCCGAGGCTAGGCATGAAACATTCTGTTGTCAAACCGCCGGCAACACGCGTATCTCGTGGGGCCGCGGCGGGAATGGCGCATCCGTCCGCGCACCGGCATGCGGTGCGGGCGATGGCGAAGCCGCCACCGGACTGCCTGCGATCCCGTGCGGCCGACCCCTGCCATCCGTTGGGCCTGCCGCGGCCTGCATCCGCCTTGCGATCCCCGCCGTATGGCCCCATCACCCCCGTTCGTCCCCCACGGCGCCCCCGCATGCCCTCGATCACGATCGCCTCCGCTCCTGCCGCCGAGGCAGCTCCCGCGCTGCCCGCGCTCGCCGTCGAAGGCCTCGGCAAGCGGGTGAAGCTGCCGGGCAGCGAGCTGACCATCCTCGACGGCGTCGATTTCCGCATCGCCGCGGGCGAGCGCATCGCGGTCGTCGGCGCGTCCGGTTCGGGCAAGAGCACGCTGCTGGCGCTGATGGCGGGGCTGGACACGCCGACCTCGGGCCGGGTGCTGCTGGACGGCACGCCGCTGTCGTCGCTGGACGAGGACGGCCGCGCGAAGGTGCGCGGCGAGAAGGTCGGCTTCGTATTCCAGAGCTTCCAGCTGCTGCCGTCGTTGACCGCGCTGGAAAACGTCATGCTGCCGCTGGAGCTGCGCGGCGACGCCGATCCGGAAGCGCCGGCGCGGGCGATCCTCGAACGCGTCGGCCTGGGCGAACGCCTCGGCCACTATCCGCGGCAGCTCTCCGGCGGCGAGCAGCAGCGCGTGGCGCTGGCGCGCGCGTTCGTCACCCGGCCGGCGCTGCTGTTCGCGGACGAGCCCACCGGCAACCTCGACACGCGCACCGGCGCGGCGATCGTCGACCTGCTGTTCGGCCTGAACGCCGAGGCCGGGACCACGCTGGTGCTGGTCACGCACGACGCGCAATTGGCGCAGCGCTGCGACCGCGCGCTGCGCCTCGACGGCGGCCGGCTGGTGTCGGCATGAGGACGCTGGCGCTCGCGTGGCGCCAGCTGCGCCGCGACCTCGCCGCCGGCGACATCCGCATCCTGATCGCCGCGCTGGTGCTGGCGGTCACCGCGGTGACGTCGGTCGGCTTCGTCACCGACCGCGCCGATCGCGCGCTCGCGATCGAGGCCAACCGCCTGCTCGGCGGCGACGCGGTGGTGCGCGGCGACGCGCCGATCGCCGGCAGGATCCGCGCCGCGTCGGCCGCGCCGGGGCTGAAGCGCACCGATCTCGCCGAACTGCCGACGATGATCCGCCTCGGCCGCGGCGACGCGGCGAAACTCAAGCTCGGCGAACTGCGCGCGCTCGGCGCCGGCTTCCCGCTGCGCGGCAGCTTCCGCATCCGCGATACCGCCGGCGAGCGCACCGTCGGGCGCGGTCCCGCGCCGGGCGCGGTGTGGCTGAGCCGCGCCGGCGCCGATGCGCTGGGTGCGAACCTCGGCGACGTCGTCGCGCTGGGCCAGTCGGAATTCACGCTGGCCGCGCTGGTGCTGCAGGAGCCCGACGGCGGCATCGACTACTTCAACGTCGCGCCGAAGGTGTTCGTCGCGATGGACGACCTCGCCGCGACCGGGCTGGTGTAGCCGGGCAGCCGCATCGA
>JBQCJG010000092.1:0-5812 GCA_051952955.1 Lysobacteraceae bacterium
AAGACCACCGGCTGGATCCATCGCGCCACGCTGAAGGCGAAGCAGGTGGCGATGCTGGGCGGGGTGAACTACCTCGGGCTGGACGACGCCGGCTTCCGCATCCGCGTCGACGGCAAGGAACAGGTGTTGCCGGTCGACCACGTGGTGGTCTGCGCCGGCCAGGAGCCCCGCCGGGAGCTGTTCGACGCCCTGCAGGCGGCCGGAACCCCGGCCCATCTCATCGGCGGCGCGGACGTCGCGGCCGAACTCGACGCCAAGCGCGCGATCGCCCAGGGCAGCCGGCTCGCCGCCGCCCTCTGACCGGTCCCGATCCGGGGCCGGACACGCGCAGTTCGGCCCCGACCCGGGGTCGACCGGCGAAAACCGGACGGGCGTCCCCGTTCAGTTGGCATGACCACACGGCGGCCCCCGCCCCTGCCGCGACAGGGGCTTACGTCACCTTCTGAACAAAAACTCCAATCGAATCAGGCGCTTCCTGTTTTCACGTTCAGCTGGTGTTACGTTTCAGCCCCTACCCTACGCCCGCTTTCCCGCCACCGGATGCGGGACCAGCGCGCGATCGCCCGGCGATGTCGCACCCCGAAGGCGGGTCCGACCCCGATGCGATCCACGTTTGGGCTACAAGCGGCCATAGAGCACGCAGCCCTCCCCAGTACGCCATGTCGTCCCGTCGATCGGTTCCCGTCGCGCAGCCTGCTGCCGGCACCCGAGCGCCGGCCCGAAGCAACGGAGCAAGGAGTTCACATGAAGCTCGCATGGATCCTCTGGATCGCGTCGGTGTTGCCGCCCCAGGCCGCCGACTCTTTGTGTCTCAGTACCACCCTGTATCTCGAAGCGCGCGACCAGCCCGTCATGGGCCAGCGTGCGGTCGCGGAGGTCGCCCTCCGCCGCGAGGACAGCGGGCTGTGGGGCGACTCGATGTGCGAAGTCGTCACCGCCCGCAAGCAGTTCGCCCCGGCCCTCGTGTCGCCGGGCACCGAACTGGGCAATGCCGAAGCCTGGTCCCGGGCGGTCACCATCGCCCTGGAATCGGAGCGCAACTGGGCGCTGCCGCCCGGCGAGCGCAAGGAGATCGTCCCCGGCGCCAGCCACTTCGCGGCGCTGGGCATCGCCCAGCCGAGCTGGCGCAACGCGTATCAGGTCGCCACCATCGGCGATCACAGCTTCTTCAAGGTCCAGTCGTTGAAGCCGCAGAAGGACCATCCCGGCCGGGGCTGACGTCCCCGCCGGACACGCAACTCCGGAACACCTTTCGACGCCGCCTCGTGCGGCGTTGCTTTTTCCCGGGTTTCGTCCTTTCTTTCGACGATGCGGCTTGCGCGCGACGCGACATGCCGCCATATCGGCGATCCCTGTGTCCCTGTCTCCACGGAGTTCCGCATGAAGCTCTACTACTCGCCCGGCGCCTGCTCGATGGCCGACCACATCGTCCTGGAATGGATCGGCAAGCCCTACGAGGCCGTGCGCGTCGGCCGCGAGCAGCGCAAGTCGCCGGAGTTCCTCGCGATCAATCCCGCCGGCGCGGTGCCGGCGCTCGTCGACGGCGACTGGGTGCTGACCCAGAACGCGGCGATCCTGACCTATCTCGCCGACACCGCGCCCGAGGCCGGCCTCGGCGGCGACGGCACGGCGCGCAGCCGCGCCGAAGTGATCCGCTGGCTCGCGTTCGCCAACTCCGACGTGCACCCGGCGTTCAAGCCGATCTTCGGCAGCACCGCATACCTCGAAGACCCGGCGCTGATCGAGAAGAGCATGGCAGACGCGCGCGCGAAGCTGCGCGACCTGTTCGCCATCGCCGACCGGCAACTGGCCGGCCGCGACTGGATCGCCGGCGACCGCCGCAGCATCGCCGACCCGTATCTCTACGTGACGCTGTGCTGGGCGCGCGGCAAGGGCGTGGACCTGTCCGGCTTCGACAACATCGCCCGCTACCTCGCCGCGTTCGAAGCCGATCCGGCGGTGCAGCGCGTGCTGAAGGACGAAGGCCTGGCCTGAGTCGTCGCGTCCGCGCATGCAGCACGAAGCCGCCTCCGGGCGGCTTCGTCGTTTTGCGCAGGGGCAAAGGCCTCAGCCGCCGCGCAGTTCGCGCAGCATGTTGCAGAACAGCGCGCCCTGCTCGATCGCATCGTCCAGCGCGACGTGCGTATGCGGCATCGGATCGAACCAGCGCTTCGGCATGTTGCGCTTGGTCGCGTCGCGATACCCGCCGCCGAGCATCGCCATCGCCAGCGTCTTGATGTCCAGCGCGGAATGGCTGAAGGGGCTCTCGCCGGCGAAGCGGATCAGGTACCAGTGGACGAACATGAAATCGAAGCCCGCCGGATACGCCACGAACACCGGCTTGCCCGGCAGCGCCTTCAGCCAGTCGCGATAGCGCGGCATCGCGACCTGCGGTGATTCCGCGTCGCGGCGGCAGGCGGCCCATGCGTCCGGCTGCGTCGTCCACCAGGCGGCGGTGCGCGGGTCGGGCGTCGCGTCGGGCAAGGTGTCGAGATTCGCCGAGAAGGTGGCGACCAGTCGCTTGTCGGCGGTGTAGGCCGCGGAGGCGACGCTGAGCATCGAGTGCGGACCCGGGATCGGACCGTCGGTCTCGACGTCCGTGCTCACGTAGAGTTCGATCATGCGGCGAGGATAGCGGCCGCCCGCCGGGCTCGCGACATGCGGCCGCGTCCGTCAGCCGTAGCATCGCTCGAAGACGGCCCGCGACGACTCGCAATACGCGCGGAACGCGGCATGGCGTCGTCCGGCCCGGCGAGGAGCCTGTCCCACGAGCCGCCACGGCGCAGCCAGCCGAACCACCCCGGCGCTCGCGTCAGGCGATCCGACCAGAGGAAATACTCGCCGTTGCCCACGGGAGACATCTCGACGTAATCGCGATGGTCGCGGCACAGCCCCACGCAGCCGCAATCCTCGGCCGGCACCCGTTCCATCTCGGCCATCAGCGCCTGCAACTGCACTTGGGGCGCGTCGAGGTCGAGCAGGCCGCATTCGCGCACGCAGCGGCGTTCGTCGCGGCAGTACACGGACACCGGTCCATCGGTCCGGAGCCAGCCCATCAATCGTCGCTCGGCTCGCGCTGCCAGTAGCGCGACATCTCGAGGTACGTGAACGACGCCGACCACGTCACCAGCAGGAAGCCGGTCAGCGACTCCATGCCGGACAGCAGCCGCACCGCGCCCACCGGCGCGAGGTCGCCCAGCCCCAGCGTGGTGTACATCGTCGCCGACAGGTAGATCGCGTCGAACACGTTGTCGAACCCGTGCTCGCCGTGGACGTAGCCCACGTCAGGTACTTTCAGCAGGCCCCAGAAGGTCAGCCCGTAGCACCAGATCTCGACGATGTGCAGCGCGAGCAGCGCGAAGATGATCTTCAGCATCACCCGGCGGTCGCGGGTCGGCGCGCGGCCGGAATAGCGCCGCGCCAGCGCGTGCAGGCCTTCGTAGTGGATGACCACCACGAGCGCGGTGATCGCGAAAGCCGCCACGGCGACGAGCAGGTGCTCGCCCCAGCGTTCGGCGGGAATCAACCAGGTCGTGTCCATTCGGGGAGCGTGCGAAGCGGAAGCGGTAGCGTACGTGAGAGGGTGCACCGCCGGAATGGTTCAAGCGGATCCCGCGATCCGCGTCCCGGCCACCGCGGGCATTCATCGAAACGCCGCGGGGCGCCCGGAGGCGCCCCGCGGAAGCGCGCGACGGCGGCCGTGCCCGTCAGCCGCGCTGGTCGATCGCCACGTAGGCGCGGTCTTCGGGACCAACGTAGTTCGCGCTCGGGCGGATGATCTTGCCGTCCTCGCGCTGCTCGATCACGTGCGCGCTCCAGCCGGTGGTGCGCGCGATCACGAACAGCGGCGTGAACATCGGCGTCGGGATGCCCATCATGTGATAGGCCGACGCGCTGTACCAGTCGAGGTTCGGGAACATCTTCTTGGTGTCCATCATCAGCGTCTCGATGCGCTCGCTGACGTCGAACAGCGTCTGGTTGCCGCCGTCCTGGCAGAGCTTGCGCGAGATTTCCTTGATGATCGGGTTGCGCGGATCGCCGATGGTGTACACCGGATGACCGAAGCCGATGATGATCTCCTTGCGCTCCATCCGCGCGCGGATGTCGGCCTCGGCCTCGTCGGCCGCGCCGTAGCGGCTGATGATGTCCATCGCCACTTCGTTCGCGCCGCCGTGCTTCGGGCCGCGCAGCGCGCCGATCGCGCCGGTGATGCACGAATGCAGGTCGGAACCGGTGCCGGCGATCACGCGCGCGGTGAACGTCGAGGCGTTGAACTCGTGCTCGGCGTAGAGGATCAGCGACTTGTCCAGCGAGTCGGCGTGCAGCTTCGACGGCGGCTCGCCGTGCAGCAGGTGCAGGAAGTGCGCGGCGACGCTGTCATCGTCCGTTTCCAGATCGATGCGGCGGCCGTTGCGGGTGAAGTGCCACCAGTACAGCAGCATCGAACCGAAGCTGGCGATCAGGCGGTCGGCGATGTCGCGCGCCTCGCTGGGCGGATGGCCTTCGCGCTCCGGCAGCACCGTGCCCAGCACCGAGCAGCCGGTGCGCATCACGTCCATCGGGTGCGCGTTGGCCGGCACCAGTTCCAGCGCTTCCTGCACGATCGCGGGCAGGCCGCGCAGACGCTTGAGCTTGGCCTTGTAGGCCTTCAGCTGCGAGGTGGTCGGCAGCGTGCCGTGCACCAGCAGGTGCGCCACTTCCTCGAACGTCGACTTCGTCGCGAGGTCGTGGATGTCGTAGCCGCGGTAATGCAGGTCGTTGCCGCTGCGGCCGACGGTGCACAGCGCGGTGTTGCCCGCCGCGGTGCCGCTCAGCGCGACGGATTTCTTGGGCTTGGGAAGCGTTGGGTTGGCGTTGTCGCTCATGGTCGTGTCCTTGTCTGCGTGATGCGTCGTCTGCTCATTTCTTCGCGGCGAACAGCGCGTCGAGCTTGCCTTCGAACGCGTGGTAGCCGATGCGGTCGTAGAGTTCCTCGCGCGTCTGCATCGTGTCGACCACGGCCTGCTGGTGGCCGTCGCGGCGGATGCTTTGATAGACGTTTTCCGCGGCCTTGTTCATGGCGCGGAACGCGGACAGCGGGAACAGCTGGATGGCGACGCCGGCCGAGGCCAGTTCGTCGCGGGTGAACAGCGGGGTCTTGCCGAACTCGGTGATGTTGGCCAGCACCGGCACCTTCACCGCGTCGACGAAGCGGCGATACGTCGGCAGGTCGTAGGCGGCCTCGGCGAAGATGCCGTCGGCGCCGGCCTCGACGCAGGCGATGGCGCGCTCGATCGCCGCGTCCACGCCGTCGACGGCGATGGCGTCGGTGCGCGCGATCAGGAAGAAGTCGGGATCGGTCTTCGCATCGGCGGCGGCCTTCACGCGATCGACCATCTCGCCGGTGGTCACGATCTCCTTGCCGGGACGATGGCCGCAGCGCTTGGCGCCGACCTGGTCCTCGATGTGGCAGGCGGCGGCGCCGGCCTTGATCAGCGACTTCACCGTGCGCTCGATGTTGAACGCGCTGGGGCCGAAGCCGGTGTCGATGTCGACCAGCAGCGGCAGGTCGCAGACGTCGGTGATGCGGCGGGTGTCGATCAGCACGTCCTCGAGCGTGTTGATGCCGAGGTCCGGCAGGCCCAGCGAGCCGGCGGCGACGCCGCCGCCCGACAGGTAGATCGCGCGGTAGCCGGCGCGCTTCGCGAGCAGGGCGTGGTTGGCGTTGATCGCGCCGATGATCTGCAGCGGCCGCTCGGCTTGCAGGGCGGCACGGAAGGCGGCGCCGGGGCTGGGGAGGCTCATGGGGTGGTTCCTTGCTCGGGGAAGAACG
>JBQCJG010000093.1:0-3390 GCA_051952955.1 Lysobacteraceae bacterium
GCCGGCCTGCGCGCCGGCGATCGCGTCGTCGCCCGCGGCGCCGGATTCCTCAACGACGGCGACCTCGTGCGCGTGGTCGCCTCCGGCGCCGGTGGCGCGGTGAAGCCGGTCCCGGCGGCGCGCTGACATGAACTTCTCCGCGTGGTCGATCCGCCGCCCGCTGCCCGCGATCCTCGCGTTCGTGCTGCTGGTCGGCGCGGGCGTGCTCGGCTTCCTGCGCTTCCCGATCTCCGAATTCCCCGACCTCAGCGTCCCGGTGGTGACCGTGGCGGTGGGCCTGCCCGGCGCCTCGCCGAGCACGCTGGAGACGCAGGTCACGCGGCGGATCGAGGACGCGGTCGCCGGCGTGCCGCACGTCGACGAGATCCGCTCGACCGTGAACGAGGGCGTGTCGATCACCTCGGTCAAGTTCGAGCTGGATCGCGACGGCAACGTCGCCAAGGACGAGGTGCGCGACGCGGTGGACCGCATCCGCGCCGACCTGCCGAAGGAGATCGAGGCGCCGATCGTCGCGCTGGTGAACGTCGACGGCGAGGACGTCGTCACCTTCGCCGTCTCCGCCGACGGCCTGGACGACGAGGCGCTGAGCTGGTTCATCGACGACACCGTCGGCAAGCGCCTGTCGGGGCTGCCGGGCGTCGGCGCCGTGCACCGCATCGGCGGCGTCGATCGCGAGGTACGCGTCGACCTGCGGCCCGAGGCGCTGCAGGCGCTGGGCGTGAGCCCGGCGACGCTGTCGCGGCAGCTCGCGGACCTGCAGCAGGAGCAGCCCGGCGGCCGCACCACGGTCGGCGGCCACGAGCAGGCGGTGCGCACCGTGGGCACCGTGGCCGCGGCGTCGGACCTCGCCGAGTTCGCAATCTTCACGCCCGACGGCCGGCCGGTGCGGCTGTCGGCGATCGCCGACGTGCGCGACGGCGTCGCCGAGCCGGTGCAGCGCGCCAGCCTCGACGGCCGGCCGGCGATCGGCTTCGCCGTGCAGCGCACGATCGGGTCGAGCGAGGTCGACGTCGGCGACGCGGTCCGCGCCGAGGTGCAGGCGCTCGCGCAGGCCCACCCGCGGCTGCGCTTCACCGAGGTCGCGTCGACCACGCCCGAGGTCGAGGCGTCGTACGCCTCGTCGATGGCGATGCTGTGGGAAGGCGCGCTGCTGGCGACGCTGGTGGTGTGGTGGTTCCTGCGCGACTGGCGCGCGACCTTCGTCTCCGCCGTCGCGCTGCCGCTGTCGATCCTGCCGACCTTCGCCGCGATGCACTGGCTGGGCTTCAGCCTCAACGTGGTCACGCTGCTCGCGCTGGCGGTGGTGGTCGGCATCCTCGTCGACGACGCGATCGTCGAGGTCGAGAACATCGATCGCCACCTGCGCATGGGCAAGTCGCCGCGCGCCGCGGCGCTGGAGGCCGCCGACGAGATCGGGCTGGCGGTGATCGCGACCTCGTGCGCGCTGGCCGTGGTGTTCGTGCCGGTGGCGTTCATGCCCGGCATCGCCGGCCGGTTCTTCCGCGAATTCGGCTGGACCGCCGCGACCGCGGTGCTGTTCTCGCTGCTGGTGGCGCGGCTGGTCACGCCGATGATGTCGGCGTTCCTGCTGAAGCCGACGCCCGCGCCGCGCGAGGACACCGCGACGATGCGCTGGTACCTGGGCTGGGTCGACCGCGCGCTGCGCCATCGCAACCGCACGCTGCTGCTGTCGGCGGGGCTGTTCGTCGCGTCGATCGCGGCGCTGCCGCTGCTGGAGACCACGTTCATCCCGCCCGACGACGGCCATCGCAGCAGCGTCGTGCTGGAACTGCCGCCGGGCGCGTCGCTGGCGGCGACGCAGGCCGTGGCCGAGGACACGCGCCGGCGCATCGCCGCGATGCCGGACCTCGCGCACGTGTTCGTCACCGCGGGCGCCGGCAGCGGCGACGACGAGGGCGGGGCGAACGTCGAGGAAGTGCGGCGGGCCACGCTCACGGTGCAGTGGACGCCGCATCGCGGGCGCACGCTGCAGTCGCTGGAAGCCGAGGTGCGGACGCGCCTCGCCGACCTGCCCGGCGTGCGCGTCGGGTTCCAGGGCAGCGAGCCCGGACGCGCGCTGCAGCTGGTGCTCGCCGGCGACGATGCGGCGACGCTCGCGCGCGCCTCGCGCGACGTGGAGCGCGCGATCCGCCAGCAGCCCGGACTGGGCGCAGTCACCTCGACCGCCGCGCTGGTGCGGCCGGAGATCGTGGTCCGTCCCGACGCCGCGCGCGCCGCGGACCTCGGCGTGTCCACGGCCGACATCGCCGCCGCCGCGCGCGTCGCCACCCGCGGCGATTACGCCCAGTTCCTCGCGAAGCTCAACCTGCCCGAGCGGCAGGTGCCGATCCGCGTGCAGCTCGCCGGCGGCGCGCTGTCGGATCCCGAGCTGCTGGCGCAGCTGCGCGTGCCCACCGCCTCGGGCGATGCGGTGCCGCTGTCGGCGGTCGCGTCGATCGAGGCCGGCAGCGGGCCGTCGCAGATCGACCGCTTCGGCCGCAAGCGCAACGTCACCATCACCGTCGACCTCGGCGGCCGGCCGCTGGGCGAGGTCGAGGAGGCGATCCACGCGCTGCCCGCGCTGCGCGACCTGCCGCCCGGCGTGTCGCTGCAGCGGGCCGGCAACGCCAAGCTGTTCGTCGAGATGATGGTGGGCTTCCTCGTCGCGATGGTCACCGGCATCTTCTGCGTGTACGCGGTGCTGCTGCTGCTGTTCAACCACGTGGGCCAGCCGGTCACGATCCTGGTCGCGGTGCCGCTGGCGGCGACCGGCGCGATCGCGGCGCTGCTGCTCACCGGCACCGACATCTCGCTGCCGGTGCTGATCGGCCTGATCATGCTGATCGGCATCGCGGTGAAGAATTCGATCCTGCTCGTCGACTACGCGGTGATCGCGCGCGACCGGCTCGGCATGGACCGCCGCGAGGCGCTGCTCGATGCCTGCCGCAAGCGCGCGCGGCCGGTGCTGATGACCACGCTCGCGATGGGCGCGGGCATGCTGCCGATCGCGTTCGGCTTCGCCGCCGATTCGGGGTTCCGCGCGCCGATGGCGATCGCGGTGCTCGGCGGCCTGGTCTCGTCGACCGTGCTGAGCCTGGTCGTCGTGCCGGCGGCGTTCACGCTGGTCGACGACGTCGAGCAGCGGCTGCTGCGGCGATTCCGCCGCGCGGCCGGCGAAGCGGGGCCGGCCGCCGCGACGGACGCCGCGCCCGTCGATCCGCCGCGCACGGCGGCATGATCATGCCCCAGGATCATGACCCCCATGATCAAGACCCCATGATCAAGACCCCATGATCAAGACGGCATGATCATGACGACTCAGTCCGCGTGTTCGTCCTCTTCGTCCGCCTGCCACAGTTCGACCGGATTGCCTTCCGGATCGTGGAGTCG
>JBQCJG010000094.1:0-2657 GCA_051952955.1 Lysobacteraceae bacterium
GCGGATGCCGAACGTCGGCCCCCACCCATGCGCGCTGCGCGCGAATCGCCCTCCCCCGCATGCGGGGGAGGGCTGGAAAGGGCGCACGGATTTCCCTTCCCCGTGTGCGGGGGAGGGTCGGAAAGGGCGCGAGAATCTCCCTCCCCCGCTCGCGGGGGAGGGTTGGGGAGGGGCCGCGGCCGCGACGCCGTGCGATGTGTCGCGCTGTGCGTGATCTTCATGCCGCGCGTCTCAAGGTTTCGCCAAGCGACTCGATGCTCACCGCTTTCGGCTTCACCAGCCAGAACTTGCCGAGGTAGTCGCGGAAGTTGTCGATGATCCGCTGCGCCAGCGCGCTGCCGGTGAGGCGCTGGTGGCGTTCGAGCAGATCGAGCAGGTGCGAGCGGTGGTTCTCGAAGCCTTCGTGGTTGATGCGCAGGATGTCGATCAGCTCGTGGTTGTAGCGGTCGACGAAATCGCGGTCGATGTCGAGCACGTAGGCCATGCCGCCGGTGAAGCCGGCGCCGAAGTTCAGGCCGGTGCGGCCGAGCACGGTGACGATCCCGCCGGTCATGTATTCGCAGCAGTGGTCGCCCGCGCCTTCGACGATCGCCAGCGCGCCGGAGTTGCGCACGGCGAAGCGTTCGCCGGCGCGGCCCGCGGCGTAGAGCTCGCCGCCGGTGGCGCCGTAGAGGCAGGTGTTGCCGAGGATCGGCGATTCGCTGGCGACGTAGCGCGCGCCCTGCGGCGGACGGATGACGATGCGGCCGTCGGCCATGCCCTTGCCGACGTAGTCGTTGGCTTCGCCTTCGAGGTCCAGGTGCAGGCCGCCGGCGAGGAACGCGCCGAAGCTCTGGCCGGCGCTGCCGGCGAAGTGCAGGTCGATCGGCGCGTCGTGCATGCCGTGGTTGCCGTGCAGGCGCGCGATGCGGCCGGACAGGCGCGTGCCGATGGTGCGGTCGGTGTTGCGGATCGGATAGCGGAACGCACCGCCGCGCTTGTGCGCGATGGCGTCCGCGAGATCGGCCTCCAGCGTCGCGGCGAGGCCGGTCGGCGCCGGCTGCGGCGCGCGCACGCCGCAGCGCGCGGGACCGGTCAGGCCGTCGGTCGACAGCAGCGGCGACAGGTCGAGCAGGCGATGCACCGGCAGCGTGCCGTCGGTCTGGCGCAGCAGGTCGGTGCGGCCGACGATCTCGTCCAGCGTGCGCGCGCCCAGCTGCGCGAGATGGCCGCGCACTTCCTCGGCGAGGCCGCGGAAGAAATGCTCGACGCGCTCGGGCAGGCCGGTGAAGTGATGTTCGCGCAGGCCATCGTCCTGCGTGGCCACGCCGGTGGCGCAGTTGTTGAGGTGGCAGATGCGCAGGTATTTGCAGCCCAGCGCGATCATCGGCGCGGTGCCGAAGCCGAACGATTCGGCGCCGAGCAGCGCGGCCTTGATCACGTCGAGGCCGGTCTTCATGCCGCCGTCGGCCTGCACGATCACGCGGTCGCGCAGGCCGTTGGCAACCAGCGACTGCCGCGCTTCGGACAGGCCGAGTTCCCACGGCGTGCCGGCGTAGCGGATCGAGGAGATCGGGCTGGCGCCGGTGCCGCCGTCGTGGCCGGAGATGGTGACGAGGTCGGCGCCGGCCTTGGCGACGCCGCTGGCGATCGTGCCCACGCCCGCGTGCGCGACCAGCTTCACCGAGATCAGCGCTTCGGGGTTCACCTGGCGCAGGTCGTAGATGAGCTGGGCGAGGTCCTCGATCGAATAGATGTCGTGGTGCGGCGGCGGCGAGATCAGGCCGATGCCCGGGCGCGCGTAGCGCAGCCGCGCGATCAGCGCATTGACCTTGTGGCCGGGCAGCTGGCCGCCTTCGCCGGGCTTGGCGCCCTGCGCGACCTTGATCTGCAGCACTTCGGCGTTGACCAGGTATTCGGGCGTCACGCCGAAGCGGCCGGACGCGACCTGCTTGATCTTCGAGACCTTGTCGGTGCCGTAGCGCAGCGGGTCCTCGCCGCCTTCGCCGGAATTGCTGCGGCCGCCGAGGCGGTTCATCGCGATCGCCAGCGCCTCGTGCGCTTCGGGCGACAGCGCGCCGAGGCTCATCGCCGCGGTGTCGAAGCGCTTGACGATGCTGTCGACCGGTTCGACCTCGTCGAGCGGGACGGGCGTCGCCTTCGCCGTGTCCAGCGCGAGCAGGTCGCGCAGCGCGGCCGGCGGGCGGCCGTTCACCGCCGTGGCGTAGGCGTCCCAGTCTTCGCGCAGGCCGCTGCGCACCGCGCGCTGCAGCGTGGTGACGACGTCGGGGTTGTACTGGTGGTATTCGCCGTTCGGGGTGAACTGCAGCAGGCCGCCGATCTCCGGCAGCGCGTTGTTGTCCCACGCGCGCGCCGCGACCTCCGCGGTCTCCGCCTGCAGCTGTTCGAACGTGGCGCCGCCGATGCGCGAGGGCGTGCCGGTGAAGCACAGGTCGACCACCTCCTGCGCCAGGCCGACGATCTCGAACAGCTGCGCGCCGCGGTAGCTGCCGATCGTGCTGATGCCCATCTTCGAGATGATCTTGGACAGGCCCTTGTAGATACCCTTGCGGTAGCTGCGGCCGATCTGCGCCTGCTCGCCGCCCTTCTTGATCTGCAGGATGCCGCGCCGGCCCAGGTCGAACAGCGTCTGGTAGGCCAGGTACGGATACACCGCG
>JBQCJG010000095.1:0-3255 GCA_051952955.1 Lysobacteraceae bacterium
AACCCACGGCCTCGGGCCGCAGGATCTCGTAGGTGCCGCGATGCCGGAGCATGCCGTGCGGGTGGATGCCGGACTCGGGCGCGAACGCGGCCGCGCCGACGATCGCCTTGTTGCGCTGCACGTGCATGCCGGTGATGCGGCTGAGCAGGCGCGAGGTCGGCACCAGCCGGCGGGTGTCCACGCCGGTGGTGGCGTTGAACCAGGCGCCGCGCGTTTCCAGCGCCATCACCAGTTCTTCCAGCGCGCAGTTGCCGGCGCGCTCGCCGATGCCGTTGATGGTGCATTCCACCTGCCGCGCGCCGCCTTCGATCGCGGCCAGGCTGTTGGCGACCGCCAGACCCAGGTCGTCGTGGCAGTGCGTGCTGAAGATCGCCTTGTCGGCGTCCAGCACGTGCGTGCGCAGGTGCTCGAACAGCGCGCGGATCTCCGCCGGCGTGGTGTAGCCGACGGTGTCGGGGATGTTCAGCGTGCGCGCGCCGGCGGCGATCGCGGCCGAGCAGATCTCGACCAGGAAGTCGGGCTCGGTGCGCAAGGCGTCCTCGGCCGAGAATTCCACGTCGTCCACGTACCTGCGCGCGCGTTCCACGCCGGAGACCGCGCGGGCCAGCACCTCGTCGCGGCTCATCATCAGCTTGTGTTCGCGATGCAGCGGACTGGTGCTGATGAACACGTGGATGCGCGGGCGTTCGGCGTGTTCCAGCGCGCGGGCGCAGGCGTCGATGTCGCCGGGATTGCAGCGGGCGAGGGTGGCGATGCCGGCGCCGCGCACTTCGCGGGCGATCGCCGCGCAGCCGTCGAGGTCGCTCTGCGAACTGGCCGGGAAGCCGGCCTCGATCGTGTCCACGCCGAGTTCGGCGAGCGCATGGGCGAAGCGCAGCTTCTGCACCGCGGTCATGCTGCAGCCGGGCGATTGCTCGCCGTCGCGCAGGGACGTGTCGAAGATCGCGATCCGTGCGGGCATGTGCGAAGGGGGATCGGGCGTCTGCATCGGAACGGTATCCATCAAGCGAGTGCCTCCATGGCAGGGACGGGGAAGATCGCCGCGGCCGTCGTGGCCGGCGGCAGGGGGGTGACGTTGCGGGCGCGCACGGGCCTGGGCTTCGCCGCGAGGGCGGCGGCTGCGTCATGCGCGGGGCGGCGCGTTTTGCGCGGCGCGCGCGGACGCACGTCCGCGAGCAGTTGCGCGAGCACCACCGCGTCGATGTTGCCGCCGGAGACGACCGCGCACTTGCGCTTGCCGGCGACGCGCCGGCCGGCGGCCAGCGCGAGCGCGCCGGCGCCTTCGGCGATGAGGTGTTCCTCCAGCGCCAGCCGCACCAGCGTCGCGCGCAGTTCGGCCTCGCGCACGATCACCAGGTCGTCCAGCAGTCCGGCCAGCACCTGCCGCGTGAGCGTGCCGGCCTGCTTCACGCGCACGCCGTCGGCGAGCGTGGCCGCGGGCACGATCGGCGAGGCGTCGCCCCGCAGCGCGCGATGCATCGCGTCGACGTGTTCGACCTGCGCGCCGACGATGCGCACGCGCCGGCGCGCTTGCGTGCCGGACAGGCACGCGGACTTCAGCGCCAGCGCGACGCCCGCGGCGAGGCCGCCGCCGCCGATCGGCACCAGCACCACGTCCGGCGCCAGCGGCGCGATCTCCATGCCGACCGTGCCCTGGCCGGCGATCACGTCGGGATCGTCGAACGCGGACAGGAAGCGGTAGCCGTGCTTCTCGGCCAGCTGCATGGCGAACAGGCGGGCTTCGTCGAAGCTGTCGCCGTGCTGGCGCACGGTCGCGCCCCAGTGGGCGACGCCGGCGACCTTCGTCTCCGGCGCGCCGTGCGGCATCACCGCGATCGCCGGCACGTTCAGCCGGTACGCGGCCCAGGCCAGGCCCTGCGCGTGGTTGCCGGCGGAGGCGGCGATGACCGGGCGGTCGTCGCCGCGTTCGCGCGCGGCCAGCAGCGCGTTCAACGCGCCGCGCACCTTGTACGACCCGGTGCGCTGCAGGTTCTCCAGCTTCAGCCAGCAGCCGAAGCGTTCGGCATGGTGCAGCGGCGTCGGTGGCAGGTAGCGCCGCAGCCGCGCCTGCGCGGCGAGGATGTCGCCGGCCTGCACGCTGGGCGGATCGCGGACCGGACCGACGTCGCTGTCCATGCTCAGACCTCGGTCAACCACGCGGACGCGTGGCTGTCCTCGCCGCGCACGGCCTTCGCGTAGGCGGCGGCGATGTCGCGCGAGACCGGGCTGCCGTCGGCGTACGTGCGGCCGTCGATCTCGGCGATCGGCGACACTTCCGCGGCGGTGCCGCAGGCGAACACTTCGTCGGCGTCCAGCAGTTCCGCCACGGTCACCGGGCGCGATTCGGCGCCGGTCAGCGCCAGCAGCGTGTCGCGGGTGATGCCCGGCAGCGCGTCGCGGTGCTCGACCGCGGTGATGCGGCCGTCGCGGACCAGGAACAGATTGGCACCGGTGCACTCGACCACGAAGCCGGCGTCGTCGACGAACATGGCTTCGTCGAAGCCGCGCGCCTTCACTTCGCGCTTGGCGAGGATCGAATTCACGTAGGCGCCGCACAGCTTCAGCGGCGGCAGCGACGACGCCGGATTGCGCCGCCACGACGAGGCCGACACGCGCGTGCGGTTGCCGTTGAGATGCACGTTGGTGGACGAGGTGGCGACCATCAGGTGCTGCGGATGGCCGGCCACGTCCAGGCCGAAGCTGCCGTCTCCGTACCACGCCAGCGGGCGGATGTAGGCGTCGGTCTGGCCGTTCGCGCGCAGCGTGGCCAGCACCGCTTCGGTCGCGACCGCGGGGTCGAACGCCATGCCCAGCAGCTCGGCGCCCTTGCGCATGCGTTCCAGGTGCTCGGGCAGGCGGAACACCGCGGCGCCGCGCTTCGTGGCGTAGGCGCGGATGCCCTCGAACACGCCGCTGCCGTAGTGCAGCGCATGCGTGTGCACGGTCGCCTGCGGGCGGCCGCTGTCGATCAGTTCGCCGTCGAACCACAGCGTCGGCGTCGCGGGGACGGCCTGCGGCTGCGCGGGGCGCGAGGCGACGGCGCTCAGCTGCATGGCTGCACCTGCACGTCGAGGCAGTCGTAGAGCTTCGCAAGCTGCTGGTGCAGGCCTTCCGCCGGGCGTTCGCCCTCGACGGTCATCTGCAGGTGCCAGCGATCGCCGTCGGGCCGGGCCTCGCCTTCGACGGCCAGCGGCCGGAAGCCGCGGCGTTCGGCGGTGCCGAGCACTCGGGTCAGCGCGCCTTCGGTCTGGCGCA
>JBQCJG010000096.1:0-35139 GCA_051952955.1 Lysobacteraceae bacterium
GGCATGGTCGCGCTGCGCAAGCTGGCCTACGCGGCGCTCGGCGCGCACTACGACTTCGGCGACTGGCCGCGCGAGCTGGCCTACGAATACCTCAAGGACCTGCGCGCCTACCTGATGCTGGTGTCGATGGTCGAGGCCTACCGCTTTGTCATCCGCCGGCTGCAGGGCGAGGCCACGCTGCTGGGGCGCCCGGACGAGGGCGAGCCGGTGGAGCCGGTCGACCGCCCGGAGCGCTTCCTCGTCCGCAAGCTGGGCCGGGATTTCCTGATCGCCGCCGAGGACATCGAGTGGCTGCAGGCCGCCGGCAACTACGTGAACCTGCGGGTCCGCGGCCACGACTACCCGCTGCGCAGCACCATCGCCGGGATCGAGGCCCGGCTGGACGCGGGCCGCTTCCAGCGCGTGCACCGCAGCTACATCGTGAACCTGGACCGGATCGCCTCGCTGGAGCCGCTGGACAGCGGCGACGCCCGGATCCACCTGCAGGACGGCGCCGTCGTCCCGTGCAGCCGCACCTACCGCGACGCCCTGCGCGCCCGCGTGGCGGCCTGAGCGCCCGCGGACGGCATCCCGTGCTGGTGGCGACGCGCGGGGCTGCTAGAATCCCGGCTCTTTGCTGCAAGCGCACATCGCCATGATCGAACTCAACCCGATCCGCCAGCGCATCGCCGACCTCACCGGTCGGCTCGATGCGCTGAGGGGGTATCTTTGACTACGACGCCAAGGTCGAGCGTCTGGAAGAAGTCAACCGCGAACTGGAAAGCCCCGACGTCTGGAACGACGCCGAACGCGCGCAGGCCCTCGGCCGCGAGCGGTCCATGCTGGACAAGACCGTCAACGGCATCCGCGACCTGAAGGACGGCCTGACCGGTGCGGGCGAACTGCTCGAACTGGTCGAGATGGAAGAGGACGACGACACCGCGCTGGCCATCCAGGCCGACGTCGAGCGCTATGCCCGCGGCGTCGAGCAGCTGGAATTCCAGCGCATGTTCTCCGGCAAGATGGACAGCTGCAACGTGTTCGTCGACATCCAGGCTGGCGCCGGCGGCACCGAGGCCCAGGACTGGGCGGAAATGCTGCTGCGCATGTACCTGCGCTGGGCCGAATCGCGCGGCTGGAAGGCCGAGCTGATGGAAGTCAGCGGCGGCGACGTCGCCGGCATCAAGTCGGCCACGTTCCGGGTCGAGGGCGACTACGCCTACGGCTGGCTCAAGACCGAGATCGGCGTGCACCGGCTGGTGCGCAAGTCGCCGTTCGACTCCGACAACCGCCGCCACACCTCGTTCACCTCGGTGTTCGTGGCCCCGGAAGTCGACGACGACATCGAGATCGACATCAATCCGGCCGACCTGAAGACCGACGTGTACCGGTCGTCCGGCGCCGGCGGCCAGCACGTGAACAAGACCGAGTCCGCGGTGCGCATCACCCACGTGCCCAGCGGCGTGGTCGTGGCCTGCCAGACCGAGCGCAGCCAGCACGCCAACCGCGACCGCGCGATGAAGATGCTGAAGGCCAAGCTGTACGAGATCGAGGTGCAGAAGCGCAACGCCGAGAAGGACGCGCTGGAAGCGACCAAGGCCGACATCGGCTGGGGCAGCCAGATCCGCAACTACGTGCTCGACCAGAGCCGCATCAAGGACCTGCGCACCGGCGTGGAGCGCAGCGACACCCAGAAGGTGCTCGACGGCGACCTCGACGAATTCCTCGAAGCCAGCCTGAAATCGGGGCTGGAGGCCGGCGCCAAACGCAGCGACGCCGTCTGATCGCCGCCTGCCGCGCGCCGCTTCTTCCGATCACGCTCCACGCCGCCCATACCCGAACACGACCATGACCGACGACCAGACCCTGCCGCCCGACGACAACGCCCTCATCGCGGAGCGTCGCGGCAAACTCGCGGCCCTGCGCGGGCAGAGCGTGGCGTTCCCGAACGATTTCGCGCGTCGCGACTACGCCCGCGACCTGCAGGACGCGTACGAGGACGCCGAACGCTGGACCGGCGAGGCGCTGGAGGCCGAAGGCCGCAGCGTCGCCGTCGCCGGCCGCCTGATGGCCAAGCGCGTGATGGGCAAGGCCGCGTTCGCGCAGATCCAGGACATGACCGGCGCGATCCAGCTGTTCCTGCAGTCGAATGCGCTGGGCGGGACCTACGACGCCTTCAAGCATTGGGACGTCGGCGACATCGTCGGCGCCGAAGGCACGCTGATGCGCACGAAGACCGGCGAACTGTCGGTCAAGGTCGCGTCGCTGCGCCTGCTGACCAAGTCGCTGCGCCCGCTGCCGGACAAGTGGCATGGCCTCGCCGACGTCGAACAGCGCTACCGCCAGCGCTACGTCGACCTGATCGTCACCCCGGAGTCCCGCGAAGTCTTCCGCAAGCGTTCGCGCATCGTCTCGGCGATCCGCCGCTGGCTGGACGCGCGCCGCTTCCAGGAAGTCGAGACGCCGATGATGCACTACATCGCCGGCGGCGCGACCGCGCGTCCGTTCACCACGCACCACAACGCGCTGGACCTCGACCTGTACCTGCGCGTGGCGCCCGAGCTGTACCTCAAGCGCCTCGTCGTCGGCGGCTTCGAGCGTGTGTACGAGATCAATCGCAACTTCCGCAACGAAGGCGTCAGCACCCGCCACAATCCCGAGTTCACGATGCTCGAACTGTACGAGGCCTATGCCACGTACACCGAGGTGATGGACCTGACCGAAGGCCTGATCCGCGACGTGGCGCACGAGGCCGTCGGCATCGACGAGGTGGTCTGGGACGGCAACACCATCGATCTCGCCGCGCCGTTCCGCCGCTGGAAGCTGGAAGAGGCGGTGCGCGAGTGCAATCCGGAGATCACGGCGGCGGACTGCCGCGACCGCGAGGCGCTGGCCGTGCACTGCGCGCGGCTGAAGATCCACGTCAAGCCGGGCTACGGCTGGGGCAAGCTGCTGTTGGAGATCTTCGAGAAGACGGTCGAGGCCGACCTGATCCAGCCGACCTTCATCACCCACTACCCGGTGGAAGTCTCGCCGCTGGCGCGCGAGTCGGACACCGAGCCGGGCATCACCGACCGCTTCGAACTGTTCATCGGCGGCAAGGAGATGGCCAACGGCTTCTCCGAACTGAATGATCCCGAGGACCAGGCCGCGCGCTTCCGGGCGCAGGTCGAGGCGAAGGAGGGCGGCGACGACGAGGCCATGCACTACGACGCCGACTACATCCGCGCGCTGGAAGTGGGCCTGCCGCCGACCGGCGGCCTCGGCGTCGGCATCGACCGGCTGGTGATGCTGCTGACCGGCTCGGTCTCGATCCGCGACGTGCTGCTTTTCCCGTACATGCGCCCGGAAGCCTGAGGATCGACGAGTGTCGGGCGGATCGCGGCGAACGCCGTCGCGATTCCGGTCCCGGGCGTGCGCGATCGCACCGGCCGTCCACCCCCGAAGCCGCCGTTTCGCTTAAGATGGTGACGAAACGGCAACATGCGAGACAAGGCACGGAAATTGCTTTAGATTCCTGCCCGGGACGTCATCGCGCCATCCCATCACGACAGAGGCAAGGACGCACGGTATCCGCATGTGGGGCAACTCCGTGAAAATCGTCATCGTCGACGCCCAGACGTCCGCGCGCACGATGCTGCGCCACATTCTCGAGGACATCAGCCCCGAGCTTGAGGTGTTCGACTTCGGCGATTCCGAGGAAGCGCTGCGCTGGTCCGAGAACAACCGTCCCGACCTGCTGCTGCTCGACTATCGCATGCCGGTCATCGACGGTCTGGAATTCGCGCGCAGGTTCCGCCGCTCGCTCGGCAACCGCGACGTGCCGATCGTGCTGGTCACCGTGGTCGGCGACGAACCGATCCGGCAGGCCGCGCTCGATGCGGGAGTCATCGACTTCCTGGTCAAGCCGGTGCGGCCGCGCGAACTGCGCGCCCGCTGCCGCAACCTGCTGCAGCTGCGCCAGCAGTCCGAATCGATCAAGCAGCGCGCGCTGTCGCTGGAACAGCGGCTGCTGTCGAGCATGCACGAGGTCGAGGAGCGCGAGCGCGAAACGCTGTCGCGCCTGGCGCGCGCGATCGAGTACCGCGACATCGGCACCAGCGCCTATCTCGAGCGCATGGCCCACATCGCCGGCCTGATCGCCGAGGGTCTGGGCATGTCGGAGGAAGAGGTCCGGTTGATCGAACTCGCCGCACCGCTGCACGACATCGGCAAGATCGCCATTCCCGACGACGTGCTGCTCAAGCCCGGTCCGCTGGACGAGCAGCAGCTCGGCATCATGCGCCGGCATCCGCAGATCGGCCACGAACTGCTCAGCGGCAGCCAGAACCGTTTCATCCAGGTCGGCGCGCTGATCGCGCTGCGCCACCACGAGCGCTTCGACGGCAGCGGCTACCCGGACGGCCTGAGCGGCCAGCAGATCCCGGTCGAAGCGCGCATCGTCGCCGTCGCCGACGTGTTCGACGCCCTGATCTCGCCGCGGCCCTACAAGGCGCCGTGGACCTTCGACAACGCCCTCGACTTCCTGCAGGAGCAGAGCGGCAAGCTGTTCGACCCGCAGTGCGTGCAGGCGCTGGTGAACAACCGGCCGCGGCTCGAGGACATCTGCGAACGTTATTCGACGAGTTCGCCAAGACCCGGAATGCAGTAGGTGAACGCCGGCCAGCCTGTCGTCCTGGGAGTGCGGGAGACAGGGGCTCCGGCAGGGGAACGGCCACGCCGCGGGATTCAGGCCGCCATGTTCTGCGCGATGAGGTCGCAGATGTCGTCGATCGAAGGATTCGGCGGAAGAGCCATGCTCTGGAAGGAGAAGCCCAGTTCGTCTTCCACGTCCAGCATCAGATCGACAAGGAGAATCGAATCGATGCCCAGATCCTGCTGTCGCGTCCCGGCGGTGACCGAAGCGGGATCGATGCCGAATTTCTCGTGGAGCATGCGGATCAGGTGCTCCATGATCCTGTTCTTTTCCACTTCGCGTCTCCTGACCGTTTCCGCTGCCGCTGTCGCAGCGGGCGAGGTTGCGCTTGACGACTCGGGCGACAGGGTCGCCATGTCGTTTTTCCCGGGGAATTCCACAGGAAAACCGCGGTCATGGTAGCACGTCACGAAGGAGTGCCGCGATGGAAAGCCGCTCTCAAAACCCGCATCTGACCCACAGCGTCCGCGCGCAGGCGACCCTGCGTCTGAAGCTGGGATTCCCGGTGCTGACGCTGATCGTCGCCGCGATCGTGGTGTGGGGCACTTCATCGCCGGCGATCGGGCTGCGCGAAGTGGCGGGGCTCTCGATCGTCTACACGCTCTACAACCTCACCGCCTGGTACATGGCGCGCTACCAGCGCCTGCTGCCGGTGCGCGACCAGGTGCTGTTCACCGCGATCTTCGATCCGATCATGCTGTCCGCATGGCTGTTCCTGCTGGGACGCGGCTCGATCCTGTTCACGAGCTTCTACCTGTTCACCATTCTCGGCTTCGGTTTCCGGATCGGCATCCTCCCGATGCGGATTTGCCAGGCGGTCGCGATCGCGGGCTTCGGCCTGGTGGCGCTGTACTCACCGGTCTGGCAGGGCGAGGCCATGGCGGCGGTCTCGCACAGTGTGGTGCTGCTGATCGTCCCGCTCTATGCCTCGACCCTGATCCGCAACCTCCATGCGGCGAGGAACCACGCCGAAAGCGAGAGCAAGGCGAAATCGCAACTGCTGGCCAACGTCAGCCACGAACTGCGCACGCCGCTGACCGGCATCGTGTCCTCCGCGCAGCTGATCGCCGCCGAGCATCGCGATCCTTCGATCCTGGAGCGGGTCAACGCGATCCTCGACCTGTCCTCCGCGCTGGACGGCGAGATCAAGCAGTTGCTCGATCTGTCGAAGATGCAGTCCGGGACCGGCCGGAGCGAGATGACCACGTTCCGGCTGGATGCCGTGACGCGCCATCTGCGCATCGCGCTGGACCCGATCGCACTGCGCAAGGGGATCGCACTGGAGATCGCCTACGACGAGGGCCTCGTCGCGCCGGTCCTCGGTTACGAGCACGAGCTGACCAGCGTGCTCATGAACCTGGCCGGCAACGCGGTGAAGTTCACCGACAGGGGGCGGGTCACCGTCACCGTGTCACTGATCCACGACCGCACCGGCGAATACGTGGTCAGCTTCCGCGTCGCCGACACCGGCATCGGCATTCCGCAGGAACACCTCGACAAGATCTTCGAGCCGTTCTACCAGGTGGAGAGTGGTTCCAAGCGCAAGTACGGCGGCACCGGTCTGGGCACGTCGATCGCCTACGAGCACGTGCGCCGGATGGGTGGCAACCTGCAGGTCGACAGCCGCGCCGGCGAGGGCAGCGTCTTCTGGTTCGAGCTGCGGCTGAAGAAATCGCCGCACGAAGTCGTCGTGGTGCCGGAGCCGGCCCGCGACATGCCCGAACCGGTCTCGCGCCGCCGGATCCTCATCGCCGACGACCATCCGGTCAACCTGCGCCTGCTGCAGGAGATGCTGCTCAAGGACGGACACGACGTCGAAGCCGTGCACTCGGGCGTGGAAGCGCTGGAATGCCTCGCGGAGAACGATTACGACGCCATCTTCCTCGACTTCAACATGAGCGACATGGATGGCGCGCAGGTCTTCCAGATCTACCGGTTCGGGAAGGTGAAGACCGCGCCCACCTTCTTCATCACCACCGACACCTCCGAGACCACGCAGCGGAAGCTGCTCGCGGTCGGGGCGGGCGGGGTGATCCACAAGCCCATCACCTTCCACAAGCTGCGGTCTGCGCTGGTCGCGGACCCGGCCGACTACCCGCTGACGATCGGTGATGCGGAGCCGGCGACGCCTCGGCAGAAGGAATCGCAGCCCGTCCTGGACGTGCGCAGCCAGCTCAAGATCGTGCCGGTCGAATACATCAGCATGGACGCCATCGAGAACCTCCTGGAGATCAATTCGTCGCGCCAGTTCCTGGAGGCGATGCTGGGCGACGCCATTTCCGACATCGACAAGCTCGTCGAACAGTTGACCCGCAGCGCGGCCGCCGAGGACATCGACGCGATCCGCCACGAAGCGCATTCGCTGAAGGGCGTGAGCCTCAGCGTGGGCGCCGTCCGGCTGGCGTCCACTGCGGGCAGGCTGATGGGCCTCAGCGCGCAGGAGCTGCGCGCCACGCGCCAGCAGTGGCTGCGCGAGGCGCAGGATCTCGCCGCCGAGAGCGTCAAATCGCTCAACGCGATCCTCGAGAACCGCATCGCGCTGGATGGCTGATCGCCACGCGTCATCGCCCGTCGCGATCAGGCCGCCATGCGATCCGCCGTCTTCGGCTTGCGGCCGCCTTCCTGCATCAGGATCAGCATGTCGAGCGTGCGCAGCTCGTCCGCCGTGAGCCCCATCGCCAGTTCCACCCAGTCCTTCACGATCTGCTCGCCTTCGGCGTGGTCGAACGGCGCGGTGCGGATGCGGCTCTGCTGCACCTTGAGGAACGCCTTCCGCCGCGACGCGTGGCGCGCGATGTAGGCCTCGGCGGCGCTCTCGCCGGTGCCGGTCGCGCAGATTTCGTCGATCACGCCCATCTCCAGCAACTGCTGCGCGGTGTAGATCCTGTTCTCGGTCATCATCCGCTCGGCGCGCACCGCGCCCACGCGGCGGGTCAGCAGGCCCATCGCGCCGGTGCAGGGGAACAGGCCGAACATGATTTCCGGGAAGCCGATCGAGCTGTGTTCCTCGGCGATGATGTAGTCGGCGCTCAACGCCATCTCGAAGCCGCCGCCCAGCGCACGGCCCTGCACCAGCGCGATCGAGGTCATGCGGTCCTTCAACAGGGTCCCCCAGTCGGCCAGCAGGTCCAGACACTGGTTCGAATAGCCCAGCAGCGCGGCTTCGTTGCGTTCGGCGATGCAGGTGCGGAAATGCCTGAGGTCGCCGCCGACGCTGAAGTATTCCGGATCCGAGGATTTCAGGACGAGGTAGCCGATGTCGGTCGTCGTCGCGTCGACCGGCCACTGCCCGTCGGTGCGGCGCAGGCCGTCGATCACGCTGCGCAGTTCGCCCAGCAGCGCCGGGGTGAAGTTGTGAACGCCGCGGCTCGCGTCCTTGTGCAGGGTCAGCCAGAGGCTGTCCCGCTTCTGCCGGCGGACTTCCGCGGTGACGCGGCTGTGGGTATTGGCGGAAGCGAAGTTCATCAGCTGCGAAGTGGCGTTCATGGGATTCTCCGGGTGCGATTGGGAAAGGGATCAAACTGCGGACGAAAGGATCAGAGCTGCGTTGGTGCCGCCGAACCCGCACGAGAACGAGAGCGCATGTGCGATCTTCGTGCCCGTCGCGGCTTCGCCGGGGATATGGTTCAACGCGCATTTCGGGTCGATCTGGTCGAGATGCGCGGTGGCGGGGAGGGTGGAGGTGCGGATCGCGGCGAGCGTGATCACCGCTTCGAGCGCGCTGGTCGCGCCCAGCAGATGTCCGTGCACGCCCTTCGTCGAACTCACGGCGGGCGCACCCGGGCCGGTGCCGAACACCGCGCGGATCGCGTCGGACTCGATCACGTCGCCGCCGGTGGTCGCGGTGGCATGGGCGTTGACGTAGCCGATGTCGCCGGGGGCGAGTTCGGCGGAGGCCAGCGCCTGGCGCAGGGTCGCGCGCTGGCCGTCGGAATGCGGCATGCCGATGTGCCAGGCATCGCTGCCGATCGCGCAGCCGGCGATGTAGCCGAGGATCTCCGCGCCGCGCGCGCGCGCATTGCGTTCGGATTCCAGCACGAAGAAGGCGGCGCCCTCGCCGACGACGAGGCCGCTGCGCTTCGAGGAGAATGGCTTGCACGAGCGCGACGGGTCGTCCGGGTCCAGCTTCGCCAGCGAGCGCGTGCCGTCGAACACGCCGAGCAGGCTCGCGGTCAGCGGCGCTTCGGCGCCGCCGGCGATGGCGATATCGAGGTGACCGTCGGCGATCGCGCGTGCCGATTCGGCGATCGCCACGCCCGAGGAACTGCAGGCACTGGCGTGGGTGACGACCGGTCCGCGGACGACGTGGCGGATCGAGATCTGCGCCGCGCCGGCGTTGCCCATGATCGCCATCGCGGTGAAGGGACGGGACGCCTGCCTGCCGTCGAGCAGCATCTGCCGATACCACGCCTGCGCGGTGGCCACGCCGCCGTTGACGTTGCCGTAATGGACCGCGGCGCGCATGCCGTAGGCATCGAAATCGGTATGGCCGGACTGCAGGATGGCCTGGTCGGCGGCCACGATCGCCATCTGCTGGCAGCGGTCCAGGAACGGCAGTTCCAGCGGCGTGAAGCGATCTTCGAACCGCGCCTGCACGACGCCGGCCGGGAACGTCTTCTTCAACGGCGGTGCCTCGAACGGGACGATGCCGGATCGCGTCGATGCGATCGACGCTTCGACTTCACCCATGCTGGTGCCGATGGGCGACAATACGCCGAGTCCCGTGATAGCGACTGGATTCCTGGCCATTGCGTGGCGATTTCCTGGTGCGGATTGGGCGACGCATGGAATGCGCCGGGACTTCGACGCCTGCGCGATGCTCCCTCGCATCGCGGCTGCGCTTCGATTCCTGTGACGGTTCCGGCTGCGGGAATCGGGTGGTGGTCGGACCGGCGGGCGATTCGCGCGGAGTGCATGGCCGCCTGCGGATGCCCGGCGAGACCCGGTGATGGATCGATGCCGGTGCCGGCATCCCCGGGCATCGACCCAGAGTCAGTGTGACGGCTGGCTGGTCATGAATTCCCCCTGTGTTCGATTACCTCGACCGTCGTGGCGTCCCGGCTCCGACGAACGTCTGCTTGATTTTCCGTCGACGACTGTATGCGCCGAATTCATTGAAACTTCAAGTTGTGTCGGTGTCCAAAAAAAAGACCGGGAGATCGCTCCCGGTCTTCATTCTGAAAGTGCGACGGTTTTCGCTAACTCATCGCTAATCAACTGCTTCCCGATTTTTCGCGGAGCTCGCGGCGCAGGATCTTGCCGACATTCGTCTTCGGCAGCTCGGTCCGGAATTCGACGAATTTCGGCTGCTTGTAACCGGTCAGATTCTCGCGTGCGTGCGCCTTCACCTGATCGGCGGTGAGTGCAGGATCCTTCTTCACGATGACGACTTTCACTGCTTCGCCGGACTTGTCGTCGGGCACGCCGACCGCGGCCACTTCGAGCACGCCGGGCATCATCGCGATCACGTCCTCGACTTCGTTCGGATACACGTTGAAGCCGGACACCAGGATCATGTCCTTCTTGCGATCGACGATGTAGAAGAAACCGTTTTCATCCATCTTCGCCATGTCGCCGGTGTGCAGCCAGCCTTCGGCATCGATGACCTTCGCGGTTTCTTCCGGACGCTGCCAGTACCCCTTCATCACCTGCGGGCCCTTGATGCACAACTCGCCCACCTCGCCGAGGGCGAGCAGGGTGTGGCCTTCCTCGTCCTTCAGGCAGGCCGAGGTCGACGGGATCGGCAGGCCGATCGCGCCGTTGTACTCGGGCAGGTCCAGCGGGTTCATGCAGGCGGCGGGCGAGGTCTCGGTCAGGCCGTAGGCCTCGATCAGCGTGCAACCGGTGACCTGCTTCCAGCGTTCCGCGACCGCGCGCTGCACGGCCATGCCGCCGCCGAGGGTGAGGCGCAGGTGCGAGAAATCGACCTTGTCGAACCCGGGCGTGTTCAACAGGCCGTTGAACAGCGTGTTGACGCCGGTGATCGCGGTGAAGGGAATGCTCGCGAGTTCCTTCACGAAGCCGGGCATGTCGCGCGGATTGGTGATGAGGTGGTTGCGCGCCCCGAGTTTCATGAAGACCAGGCAGTTCGCGGTCAGCGCGAAGATGTGGTACAGCGGCAGCGCGGTGACGATGAGTTCGCTGCCTTCCCGCGTCATGCCCGACACCCAGGCCGAGGCCTGCTGCATGTTGGCCACGAGGTTGCGGTGGGTCAGCATCGCGCCCTTGGCGACGCCGGTGGTGCCGCCGGTGTACTGCAGGAAGGCGATGTCGTCGTGCGCGATCTGCACTTCGGGCAGGGTATGCATCTGGCCGAGCGTGAGTGCGTTCCTGAAGCG
The DNA here is from genome assembly GCA_051952955.1 of Lysobacteraceae bacterium. Classification (GTDB taxonomy): domain Bacteria; phylum Pseudomonadota; class Gammaproteobacteria; order Xanthomonadales; family Xanthomonadaceae; genus Lysobacter_I. The sequence continues at coordinate 11,014 of JBQCJG010000096.1, forward strand.
GATCGCCGACGGGATGTCGTAGTCCGGGATCATCTTCTTCACGTGGCGCAGCACGAAGTTGACGATGCTGCCCTTCGGGAAGGGCAGCATGTCGCCGAGCCCGGTGGTGATCACCTGCTTCACCGGCGTGTCGGCGAGCACTTCCTGCACCGTGCGGCCGAAATTGTCGAGCACCAGGATGGCGCTGGCGCCGGCGTCGACGAGCTGGTGCTTCAGTTCGCGCGGCGTGTACATCGGATTGACGTTGACCACGGTCAGGCCGGCGCGCAGCACGCCGAAGATCGCGATCGGATACTGCAGGCAGTTGGGCATCATGATCGCGACGCGATCGCCCTTCTTGAGTTTCAGTTCTCCGAGCAGGTAGGCGGCGAACTGCTTGCTGTAGCGGTCGACCTCGGCGTAGGTGAGGGAGCGCCCCATGTTCGAGAACGCGGTACGGTCGCGGTATTTCTCCAGCGACGACTGGAGCACGGCGACGATGGACGCGTACTCGTCGACATTCACGGTATCGGGGATGCCTGCGGGATAGCTCGCAAGCCATGGACGCTCGAGATTCATTCAGACCCCTCCCAGGGAGTGCGTGTGGCCGCTGATGGCGGCTCTGGATACTCGCCCGGATTGGAGCATAGGCGAAATAGGGCCGCAAGACGCCGGCGTACGGGGCCCGATGCAGACCTTTCCGGCATCCGAGCCCCGGTGCGTCCCCGGCACCGAACCCGCTTTGCGCGTCTGCGCGAGGGCAGCGTTCCCGCCGGCAAGGAAGCGGTGTCGCTCCGGCCTCGTGGCGAGGCGCCGGAGCGTGACGGGGAAATGCCATCGGCCGGGCGAGTCGGCCCCCATGCGCGGCCCCCCGGTTCGCATGCCGTCGAGCGCCCTCGCGACAAGCGCGAGGGCCGGGTTTCCGCCCGTGCGAAGCCGCGTCAGTCCGTTTTCGTCGCGAGTTGGCGAAGGACGTAATGCAGGATGCCCCCGTGGCGGAAATACTCGACTTCCTTCGGCGTCAGCAGCAGCACGCGGGCCTGGAAGCGGATTTCGCTGCCGTCGTGGCGGCGCACCAGCACCTTCGCGGTGCGCGATTCGCCGTCGGCCAGGCCGACGATGTCGAACACCTCGGAGCCGTCCAGCCCCAGCGTCGCGGCGTTCTCGCCCTCGAGGAACTGCAGCGGCAGCACGCCCATGCCGACCAGGTTCGCGCGATGGATGCGCTCGAAGCTCTCGGCGATCACCGCGCGCACGCCCAGCAGCAGCGTGCCCTTGGCGGCCCAGTCGCGGCTGGAGCCGGTGCCGTATTCCTTGCCGGCCAGCACCACCAGCGGCACGCCCTCGGCCTTGTAGCGCATGGCGGCGTCGTAGATCGGGAGTTTTTCGCCCGACGGCTGGTGCAGGGTGTTGCCGCCTTCCTCGCCGCCCAGCATCCGGTTGCGGATGCGGATGTTGGCGAAGGTGCCGCGCACCATCACGTCGTCGTTGCCGCGGCGCGAGCCGTAGCTGTTGAAGTCCGCCGGTGCCACGCCGCGCGACTGCAGGTACAGCCCGGCCGGCGAGGTCGGCTTGATGCTGCCCGCCGGCGAGATGTGGTCGGTGGTGATCGAATCGCCGAACAGGCCCAGCACGCGCGCGCCGTGGATGTCCTCGATCCGGCCGACGTCCAGGGTCATGCCGTCGAAGTAGGGCGGATGCTTGATGTAGGTCGAGGCCGGGTCCCAGGCGTAGGCGTCGCCCTCGGGCGAGGCGATCGCGTTCCAGCGGGCGTCGCCGGCGAAGACGTCCGCGTAGTTGCGCGCGAACATCTCCGGCCCGACGGTGCCGGCGATCAGGTCGCCGACCTCCTTCGCACTGGGCCACAGGTCGCGCAGGTAGACCGGCGCGCCGTCGCGGTCGGTGCCGAGCGCGTCGCGGGTCAGGTCGATGTCGACCGTGCCGGCCAGCGCGTAGGCGACGACCAGCGGCGGCGAGGCGAGGTAGTTCATCTTCACCTCGGGATGCACGCGGCCTTCGAAATTGCGGTTGCCCGACAGCACCGACGCCACCGCGAGTTCGCCCTCGGCGATCGCCTTCGACACCGCGTCCGGCAGCGGGCCGGAATTGCCGATGCAGGTGGTGCAGCCGTAGCCGACGACGTAGAAGCCCAACGCTTCCAGATCGTCCAGCACGCCGGCCTTCGCGAGGTAGTCGGTGACCACGCGCGAGCCCGGGCCAAGCGAGGTCTTCACCCACGGCGCGGGCTTCAGGCCGCGGGCGACGGCATTGCGGGCGAGCAGGCCGGCGCCGAGCATCACCGCGGGATTCGAGGTATTGGTGCAGGACGTGATCGCGGCGATCACCACGGAGCCGTCGGTGAGCGCGCAGTCGTGGTCGTGCACGCGGAGGTTCGGCCGCGGAGGTGCGGCCAGTTGTTCGGCCTGCGGCTGGCTGCCGCCTTCCTCGACGAAATCCGACACCGTCTCGTGGCTGGCCTTCGGCTTGCGCCCGGCGGTGAATCCGCCGAGATGGCTGCGGTAGTCGGCCTGCACGTCTTCCAGCAGCACGCGGTCCTGCGGACGCTTCGGACCCGCCAGCGACGGGCGCACATCGGCGAGGTCGAGCGCCAGCGTCGACGAATACTCCGGATGCGGGCTGTCGGGCGCGTGCCACAGACCCTGCGCCTTCGCGTAGGCCTCGACCAGCGCGATCTGCGCTTCGTCGCGGCCCGACAGGCGCAGGTAGGCCAGGGATTCGGCGTCGATCGGGAAGAACCCGCAGGTCGCGCCATACTCCGGCGCCATGTTGGCGATGGTGGCGCGATCCGCCAGCGGCAGGTGCTGCAGGCCGTCGCCGAAGAACTCGACGAACTTGCCGACTACCCCGTGCTTGCGCAGCATCTGGGTGACGGTGAGCACCAGGTCGGTGGCGGTGCTGCCTTCCGGCAGTTTGCCGGTCAGGCGGAAGCCGACGACCTGCGGGATCAGCATCGACGACGGCTGGCCGAGCATCGCCGCCTCGGCCTCGATGCCGCCCACGCCCCAGCCCAGCACGCCGATGCCGTTGATCATCGTCGTGTGGCTGTCGGTGCCGAAGACGGTGTCGGGGAAGGCCACGGTCTCGGTGCCGCCGTCGGGCAGCGCGACCTCGCGGGTCATCACCACGCGGGCCAGGTGTTCGAGGTTGACCTGGTGGACGATGCCGGTGTTCGGCGGCACCACCATGAAGTCGTCGAAGGCCTGCTGGCCCCAGCGCAGGAAGCCGTAGCGCTCGACGTTGCGGTCGAATTCGATGCGGCCGTTGAGGTCCAGCGCCTCGCGCTTGCCGTAGACGTCGACCTGGATCGAATGGTCGATCACCAGCTCGGACGGGATCAGCGGATTGATCCGGGTCGGGTCGCCGCCGAGGGCGCGCATCGCGTCGCGCATCGCCGCCAGGTCGACCACGCAGGGCACGCCGGTGAAGTCCTGCAGCACCACCCGGGCCGGCATGAAGGCGATCTCGGTGTCCGGCTCCTTCGCGGGGTCCCAGATGGCCACGGCCGCGATGTGGGCGGGCAGCACGGTCACCCCGTCCTCGTGGCGGAGCAGGTTCTCGAGCAGGATCCGCAGCGAGTAGGGCAGTCGGTCGAGGCGGCCGAACCGGGATTCCAGCCGCGGCAGGCTGAAATGGGCGAACCGGCGGCCATCGACGTCGAGCGGCGCGCGGGTGCCGAAGGAATCGCGCATGGCGGGCTCCGGTAGCGAAAGGGGGAAGCCCGATTATGGGCCCGGCGCATGGCGGCTGCGGGACCCGATCCGCGGAATTGCGCGTTGCACGGCGGCCGTGGAGTATGCAAGGAAAAGTATGTATGATGCGCGCATACTTCAAGGGGAGCCGCCGATGGAAGCCACCGTCGCCGAACGCGGGCAGATCACCCTCCCGAAGGCCGTGCGCGATGCGCTCGGGCTGACCAAGGGGTCGGTGCTCAAGGTCGAACTGGAAGGCAGCCGGATCGTGCTGCGCAAGAGCGTCGACGATGCCGTGTCCCGCGCCCGCGGCCGTTTCCGGCTGGACGGCTTCGAATCCACCGACGCCGCGATGCAGGCCGTGCGCGGCGGCGACGTCCCCGACGACGGGGCGCCGGCCGCGTGATCGCCGTCGACCCGCCCGTGCTGATCGACCTGCTGACCGACGGCCCGCACGCGGATGCCGCCGAGGCCTGCCTGCGCCAGTGCCTCAGCGCCGGGCCGGTGGTGGTCTGCGACGTGGCGCTGGCCGAGATCTGCGGCGCGCTGCGCGACGGCGCCGAGGCGCTGGCGGTGCTGGAGGAGATGAGCATCCGTTTCAGTCCGCTGGAGCCCAAGTCCGCCCTGCGCGCCGGCGAGATGCAGCGCCGCCATCGCCAGCGCGCCGGCGCCGACGGCCCGGTGCCGCGCGCCACCCCCGATTTCCTGATCGGTGCCCATGCCCTGCTGCAGTGCAATGGCCTGATCACCCGCGACGACCGATTCTTCCGCGATTATTTCAAGGGTCTCAAGCTGATCGTCCCGGTCGCCTGACTTCGACGGCTTGATCCCGCCCCCGATCCCGCCACACCGCCCCTTTTCGCCCGCCTTCCAGGAGTTCTTCCATGCTCGCCGCCTATCGCCAACACGTCGCCGAACGCGCTGCCCTCGGCATCCCGCCGCTGCCGCTGACCGCGCAGCAGACCGCCGAGGTCATCGAGCTGCTGAAGGCGCCGCCGGCGGGCGAGGAAGCGTTCCTCGTCGACCTGATCGCCCATCGCGTGCCGGCCGGCGTCGACGACGCCGCGAAGGTCAAGGCCTCGTACCTCGCCGCGGTCGCCTTCGGCAAGGAAACCTGCGCGCTGATCTCCCGCGAGCGCGCCACCGAACTGCTGGGCACCATGCTCGGCGGCTACAACATCCATCCGCTGGTCGAACTGCTGGACGACGCCGTCGTCGGCGGCATCGCCGCGAACGCGCTCAAGCACACGCTGCTGATGTTCGACGCCTTCCACGACGTGGAAGAGAAGGCGAAGGCCGGCAACGCCAACGCCAAGGCCGTGCTGCAGAGCTGGGCCGACGCCGAGTGGTTCACCAGCCGCCCCGAAGTGCCGGCGTCGCTCGTCGTCACCGTGTTCAAGGTGCCGGGCGAGACCAACACCGACGACCTGTCGCCCGCGCCCGACGCGACCACGCGCCCGGACATCCCGCTGCACGCGCTGGCGATGCTGAAGAACAAGCGCGAGTACGCGCCGTTCGTGCCGGAGGAAGACGGCAAGCGCGGCCCGATCCAGGCCATCCTCGACCTCAAGGACAAGGGCCATCTCGTGGCCTACGTCGGCGACGTGGTCGGCACCGGCTCCAGCCGCAAGTCCGCGACCAACAGCGTGCTGTGGTGGACCGGCGAGGACATCCCGTTCATCCCGAACAAGCGCTTCGGCGGCGTCTGCCTGGGCTCGAAGATCGCGCCGATCTTCTACAACACGATGGAGGACGCCGGCGCGCTGCCGATCGAACTCGACGTGTCGAAGATGGAGATGGGCGACGAGGTCGAACTGCGCCCGTACGAAGGCAAGGCATTCAAGGACGGCGCCGTGATCGCCGAATTCCAGGTGAAGTCGGACGTGCTGTTCGACGAAGTGCGCGCCGGCGGCCGCATCCCGCTGATCGTCGGCCGCGGCCTGACCGCGAAGGCCCGCGAGGCGCTGGGCCTGCCGCCGTCGACGCTGTTCCGCCTGCCGCAGCAGCCCGCCGACACCGGCAAGGGCTATTCGCTGGCGCAGAAGATGGTCGGCCGCGCCTGCGGCCTGCCGGAAGGCCAGGGCGTGCGTCCGGGCACCTACTGCGAGCCCAGGATGACCTCGGTCGGTTCGCAGGACACCACCGGCCCGATGACCCGCGACGAGCTGAAGGACCTCGCCTGCCTCGGCTTCTCCGCCGACCTGGTGATGCAGTCGTTCTGCCACACCGCGGCGTATCCCAAGCCGGTCGACGTGAAGACCCACCACACGCTGCCGGAATTCATCTCCACCCGCGGCGGCATCTCGCTGCGCCCGGGCGACGGCGTGATCCACAGCTGGCTCAACCGCATGCTGCTGCCCGACACCGTCGGCACCGGCGGCGACTCGCACACCCGCTTCCCGGTCGGCATCTCGTTCCCGGCGGGCTCGGGCCTGGTGGCGTTCGCCGCGGCCACCGGCGTGATGCCGCTGGACATGCCGGAATCGGTGCTGGTGCGCTTCAAGGGCAAGCTGCAGCCGGGCGTGACCCTGCGTGACCTGGTCCATGCGATCCCGCTGTACGCGATCAAGCAGGGCCTGCTCACCGTCGCCAAGCAGGGCAAGCAGAACATCTTCTCCGGTCGCATCCTCGAGATCGAAGGCCTGCCGGACCTGAAGGTCGAACAGGCGTTCGAGCTGTCCGACGCCTCGGCCGAGCGTTCCGCCGCCGGCTGCACCGTGCGCCTCGACAAGGAACCGATCATCGAATACCTCACCAGCAACATCACGCTGCTGAAGTGGATGATCGCCGAGGGCTACGCCGATCCGCGTTCGATCGCTCGCCGCATCGCCAAGATGGAGGCCTGGCTGGCCGATCCGCAGCTGCTCGAACCCGATGCCGACGCCGAATACGCCGCGGTCATCGAGATCGACCTGGCCGACGTGCACGAGCCCATCGTCGCCTGCCCGAACGATCCGGACGACGTGAAGACGCTGTCGGAGGTGTCGGGCGCGGTCATCGACGAAGTGTTCATCGGCTCGTGCATGACCAACATCGGCCACTTCCGCGCCGCGGCGAAGCTGCTGGAAGGCAAGCGCGACATCCCGACCCGGCTGTGGGTCGCGCCGCCGACCAAGATGGACGCGTCCGAGCTGACGAAGGAAGGCCACTACGGCACCTTCGGTACGGCGGGTGCGCGCATGGAAATGCCGGGCTGCTCGCTGTGCATGGGCAACCAGGCCCAGGTGCGCGAGGGCGCGACGGTCTTCTCGACCTCGACCCGCAACTTCCCGAACCGCCTCGGCCGCAACTCGAACGTCTACCTCGGCTCCGCCGAACTCGCGGCGATCTGCTCGCGCCTCGGCCGCATCCCGACCAAGGCCGAGTACATGGCCGACATCGGCGTGATCAACGAACAGGGCGCCGAGATCTACCGCTACATGAACTTCGATCGCATCGAGGACTACAGGCAGGTGGCGGACACCGTCGCCGCCTGACGGTCCGTCGCGCCCTGCGCAGACGACGAAGCCCGGCTTGCGGCCGGGCTTCCTCGTTTCGCGGATACCGGAATCAGTACGGCAGCGGCACCTGGTCGATGTCGGCGCAACTGATGACGACGGTGCTGCGGGTCACGCCAGTCGTGCCGTACAGCGGGAAACCGCAACTGCCGTGGGCCTCGACGCCGACGAGCGAGCCGTCGGCGTCGTAGTGGCTGGTGACGGAGACCGACTCGTACGGACCGGCCTGTGCGACCGGGGCGGCGAGGGCGAGCGTGGCGACGGCGATGCGCAGGCGGCGGAAGGCATTGCGTGCGTTCATGTGCGAATCCTTTTCGCGGAAGGGACGTCGCGTGCGGGCGGTGGCCCGTCGGCGACGTCCGAGCATGCCATGCCGCCGTCGCGGGTCGGCATGCGCCTGGGATCCTGCCCCGGCGTGGTCCGCCGAACGACCTCCGCGACCGCCGCTCAGCCCAGTTCGGCTTCGATCACCCGCACCATGGCGCGCCGGCGCAGGACGAAGTCCCAGAGCGTGCCGCCGGTCTGGCGCCACAGCACCGCCGAGCGCAGGGCGGCGAGGAGCAGGGCACGGATCTCGGCGACGACTTCCGGCTGCTGGAGATAGTGCGGGTTGCCGTGCACCACCACCTTCGGCTGCACCAGACTGATCGTCTCCGCGTACAGCTTGCCGAGGCGCGCGATCGCCTCCGGATGCAGGCTGCCCTGACGTTCGGCGATGGCCTCGGCGGCGCGGATGCCGTCCAGTACCTGCCGGGTCATCGCGTCGTCGGCGACGAACCCGCGCTCGATCCGGAGGACGGCCATGCCCAGGCGGGGCAGGGCATCGTCGGCACCGCGCTCGGCGAGGTGTGCGTGCAGCAGTTGCAGGCCGTTGCGCAGCAGGCCGGCGCCGCCGTAGACGGCATCGACGCTGTCGGCGTCGATCCGGTACACGCTGTCCAAGGCGATGCGCTCGGCGGCGGCATCGGCGTGGCCGGTGTCGGCGATCTGGCGCACGAGTTTCAGGGCATGGAGCAGGCCGGCGAGTGCCAGCACGCGGGAACGCAGGTCCGTCGTCGTCATGGCGACAGGATAGCCGGGATGCGCCGGCAGGTCAGGCGTCGCGCCTCATGCGGCGGTCGTCGCCGCACGTTCGAGGGGCGCATCGGTGGCCGCGATCACCGCACCGCCGAGGCAGACGTCGCCGTCGTAGAGCACCAGCGACTGCCCCGGCGTGACCGCGCGCTGGGCCTGCGCGAAGGCGACGGCGAGGGTGCCGTCGTCGCGGACGTCGACGGTGCAGGCCTCGTCCTGCTGGCGATAGCGCGTCTGTGCGGTGCAGGCGAACGTGCGGGCCGGCGGGGCGCCGGCGATCCAGTGCGCAGCCTCGGTCCACAGCCGGTGCGAGAATAGGAAAGGCGAATCCGTGCCCTGGTCGACGATCAGCGTGTTGTCGGCCACGCGCTTGCCGACCACGAACCACGGCGCGGCCGCGAAGCCCTTCACGCCGCCGATGTGCAGCCCCTCGCGCTGGCCGAGCGTGAAGTAGAAGACGCCCGGATGCTCGCCGATGCGGCGGCCGTCCGGGGTGACCATCGGGCCGGGTTTCGCCGGCAGGTACTGCGACAGGAACGTGCGGAAGTCGCGCTCGCCGATGAAGCAGATGCCGGTGGAGTCCTTCTTTGCCGCAGTCGGCAGCCCGGCCTCGGCGGCCATGCGGCGCACGTCGGTCTTCACCAGCTCGCCCAGCGGGAAGCGGGTGGCGGCCAGTTGCGCCTGTCCCAACTGGTGCAGGAAGTAGCTCTGGTCCTTGCCGCGATCGGCGGCGCGCAGCAACTCCCATCGGCCATCGCGTTCGCGGACCCGGGCGTAGTGCCCGGTGGCGATGGCTTCGGCGCCCAGGTCGTGGGCGGCATCGAGGAAGTGCTTGAACTTGATCTCGCGGTTGCACAGCACGTCGGGGTTCGGCGTGCGCCCGGCGGCGTACTCGGCCAGGAAGTGCGCGAACACGCCGGCCCAGTATTGCGTCGAGAAATCGCGGAAGTGGATCGGGAGGCCCAGCCGGCCGCAGACGGCGACCGCATCGCGACGATCGTCCTCGGCGCGGCATTCGCCGCTGCCGTCGTCGGCCCAGTTGGTCATGAACAGGCCGGCGATGGATTCGCCCGCATCGCGCAGGCGCAGCGCGGCCACCGAGGAGTCGACCCCGCCGGACATGCCGACGATGATGCGCGCGGCGGCCATGCGCCGGCTCAGACCGTTTGCCGCAGCAGCGACAGCGGGAAGCGCTGGCCGGCGAGGCAATCGCTCACCACCTGCCAGACCAGCGGGCTGCGGTGGCGGTCGCGAGCGTCGTCCAGTTCCTGCGGCGTCATCCACACCGCGCGGACGATGCCCTCGTCGAGCGCGCGTCCGGGATCGTGCCGCACGGGCTCGGCGGCGAAGGCGAAACGCAGGTAATGGCGCCCGGTTTCCGGTGCCTTCCACTGGTAGGCACCGACGAAAGCGGTCAGGCGCACGTCCCAGCCGGTTTCCTCGCGGGTCTCGCGCAGGGCCGCGTCCTGCAGGCTCTCGTCGGGTTCCAGGTGTCCGGCCGGCTGGTTCCGCCCCAGCCGGCCGTTGGCGCGTTCCTCGACGCACAGCAGGCGGCCGTCGGCCACCACGATGGTGGCCACGGTCCCGTCCGGCTGCCAGAAGCGGCCCGCGTCGTCCTGCATCGCGCCGCGGCTCAGAGGTCGTCGCGATCGCCGCTGATCTCGATCTCCATGTCGTCGGCCGTCTCGGCCGCGATGTCCATGGCCTTCTCCAGCTGTTCGGCGTTGATGCTGTCGGGCAGCTTGATCACGAAGTACAGCACGTCGCCGCCGATCTCCCAGCTCCCCAGCTTGTTCTTGCGGCTCTCGGCCAGCAGCTCCAGCGCCTTGGCGCCGCGGATGCCGTCCTTCTCCACGCGCGCGGCGGGCGAGAAGATCTCGCGGATGTTGTAGCCGGCGACGCTCTCGGTACCGCCGCTGACGAACACCAGCTGGGTGCGCTTTTCCTTCGAGTAGTTGTAGGTGACCTTGAAGTCGCCGTCCCCGTCGACTTCGTACTTGACGCCGCGGGCGTCCAGACGGGACTTGACGGAGGCGTCTTCGGCGCGGGCGACGGGCGCCAGGGCGAAGGCGCCGGCCAGCAGCGCGGCAGCGAGGGTCGTGGAGCGGAAGAGCGACATGAGCGGTTCCCCTTGGTAGTGCGGCCGGAATGGCCGCCGCTGTCACGCATTGTCGCGCTTCGTCCGGATCGACGTCCACGGTCCGGCGGTCTTCCGGCTTCCCGCAGATGCGGGGCATGCCGAATCCCTGCCGTCGTCGACGGGCCGGCCGGGTCCGGCGCCGGGCAATCTCCCCGACTGCCAGCGAGGTCGCGGCGCCCGCGATCGTGCAGCTCGCTCCGGCGTCCCGGCGATCGAGCACGGGCTTCGGGCGCCGCGGCCCCGTATAATTTGCGCATGGCCTCCTCTTCCGAACACGACCACGACCACGGCGTCGCCCTCGCCCCCGGCAAGCCCGAACTGGCGCGCCCGCCGCTGTATGCCGTCCTGCTGCTCAACGACGACTACACGCCCATGGACTTCGTGGTCGAGGTGCTGACCCGTTTCTTCGGCATGCCGCTGGAGAAAGCCACCCAGGTCATGCTCCACGTGCATACCCGCGGCCGTGGCGTTTGCGGTGTCTTCAGCCGCGAGATCGCCGAGTCGAAGGTGGCGCAGGTGAACGAATACGCACGGATGCACCAGCATCCGCTGCTGTGCACCATGGAAAAGGCCTGACCCGATCCCCAATTCCGGCGGGCGGGATCGGAAGCCGCGCCGATGGCGCGGAATTTGCATGCACCCTTGCGTCCGGACACGCGACAGGTACATTGTCACGTGACATGGACGGACGCGTCGTTTCAAGCCGGCCTCCGGCACGATGCAGTGTTCAGATCTTCGGTATTCCGCGACGGGACGGGGCGACCCATCCTGCATCCCGGGTCCGGGAATGACCTCGCCGATTGCCCCGGCGCGGCAGACTTGGACTCGAACGGCAGAACTTCTCGGAGGATGGCAACGACCATGTTCAGCAAAGACCTCGAATACGCGATCGGCCAGTGCTACAAGCACGCCCGCGAAGCGCGTCACGAATACATGACCGTCGAGCACCTGCTGCTGGCGCTCCTCGACAATCCCTCCGCCGAAACCGTGCTGAAAGCGTGCGGCGTCGACTTCCAGCGCCTGCGCACGGATCTCGAACAGGCCATCTCCACCTCCGTCGCGCTGCTGCCGGAAGGCGACGGTCGCGACACGCAGGCCACGCTGGGCTTCCAGCGCGTCCTGCAACGTGCCGTGTACCACGTGCAATCTTCCGGCAAGAGCGAGGTCGCCGGCGCCAACGTGCTGGTCGCGATCTTCGGCGAGAAGGACTCGTACGCGGTCTACTACCTCAACCAGCAGGGCGTGACCCGGCTGGACGTGGTGAATTTCCTGTCGCACGGCATCACCAAGGCCGGTGACACCCCGGCCCCGCAGGGCCAGGACGGCGGCGAGCAGGGCGGAGAGGCGGGCGAGGGCGGCGAGAATCGCAACGATCCGCTCACCGAATTCGCCACCAACCTCAACCAGATGGCCCGCGAAGGCCGGATCGACCCGCTGGTCGGCCGCGCCGAAGAGATCGAACGCACCATCCAGGTGCTGTGCCGGCGGCGCAAGAACAACCCGCTCTACGTGGGCGAGGCCGGCGTGGGCAAGACCGCGCTCGCCGAGGGACTGGCGCGCCGCATCGTCGACGACGAGGTGCCCGACGTACTGGCCGGTGCGACCATCTTTTCGCTCGATCTCGGTGCGCTGGTCGCCGGCACCAAGTACCGCGGCGACTTCGAGAAGCGCCTGAAGGCCGTGCTGGCGGCGCTGAAGAAGATCCCCCAGGCGGTGCTGTTCATCGACGAGATCCACACGATCATCGGTGCGGGCTCGGCCAGCGGCGGCACGATGGATGCCAGCAACCTGATCAAGCCTGCGCTGGCGTCGGGCGAGCTGCGCTGCATCGGCTCCACGACCTTCCAGGAATACCGCGGCATCTTCGAAAAGGACCGCGCGCTGGCGCGGCGCTTCCAGAAGATCGACGTGGTCGAGCCGACCATCGGCGAGACCGTCGAGATCCTCCGCGGCCTGCGGCCGAAGTACGAGGCGCACCACAACGTCACCTACGCCGACGACGCCATCCAGGCGGCGGTCGACCTGTCGGTGAAGCATCTCAACGACCGTCTGCTGCCGGACAAGGCCATCGATGTCATCGATGAGGCCGGTGCGCGCCAGCAGCTCCTGGCCCCGGAGAACCGCAAGCAGCGGATCGACGTCGAGGACGTCGAGCTGATCATCGCCAAGATGGCGCGGATCCCGCCCAAGCAGGTCAGTGCGTCCGACAAGGACGTGCTGCAGCACCTCGAGCGCAACCTGAAGATGGTGATCTTCGGCCAGGATCAGGCGATCGAGACCCTGACCGCCGCGATCAAGCTCGCCCGCTCCGGTCTGGCCAACCCGGACAAGCCGATCGGCAGCTTCCTGTTCGCCGGCCCCACCGGCGTCGGCAAGACCGAGGTCACGCGCCAGCTGGCGCTGCAGCTCGGCATCGAGCTGGTGCGCTTCGACATGAGCGAATACATGGAGCCGCACTCGGTCAGTCGTCTGATCGGCGCGCCTCCGGGCTACGTCGGCTTCGACCAGGGCGGCCTGCTGACCGAGAAGATCGTCAAGACCCCGCACTGCGTGCTGCTGCTGGACGAGGTGGAGAAAGCCCATCCGGACATCTTCAACATCCTGCTGCAGGTGATGGACCGCGGCATCCTGACCGACACCAACGGCCGCGAGGCGAATTTCCGCAACGTGATCGTGGTGATGACCACGAATGCCGGGGCCGCCCAGGCCGCGCGCCGGTCGATCGGCTTCACCAAACAGGACCACAGCACCGATGCGATGGAAGTGATCCGTCGCAGCTTCACCCCGGAATTCCGCAACCGCCTCGATGCGGTGGTGCAGTTCCAGGCGCTGGGCTTCGACCATATCCTGCGCGTCGTCGACAAGTTCCTGATCGAGCTGGAAACCCTGCTGCACGAGAAGAACGTGTCGTTGTCGGCCACGCCGGCGGCCCGCGACTGGCTCGCGGAGCACGGCTTCGACCCGCTGATGGGCGCCCGCCCCATGGCGCGGGTGATCCAGGACCGCATCAAGCGTCCGCTCGCGGACGAACTGCTGTTCGGTCGACTGATGGGTGGTGGCCGGGTCAACATCGACGTCCGCGACGACGAACTGGTGGTCGAGGCCCAGGCCGAGCCGGAGAAACTGCTGCCCGCCACGGTCGACTAGCCGGACGGGGCAGGGCGCCGCGGCCCGGCTGCGGCGCCTTCCTGCGTCATCATGCCGGCGATATTTCCGGAAACGACAAAGGCGGCCCATGGCCGCCTTTGTCGTCAATGTCTTGCGTGGATCACTTCATGCGATACGTGATCCGGCCCTTGGTCAGGTCATACGGGGTCATTTCGACCTTGACCTTGTCCCCGGTCAGGATGCGGATGTAGTTCTTGCGCATCCGCCCGGAGATGTGGGCGATGATCTCGTGTCCGTTCTCGAGCTTCACCCGGAACATGGTGTTCGGGAGCGTTTCGGAAACGGTCCCTTCGAATTCGATGACGTCGTCTTTCGCCATTCGTCCTGCGCTGCCGTGAAAGCCGGGCGTAGGCCCGACGAAGCCGCGTATTCTGCCACGGACCGGCGCCAATGGCAAAAGCCGTCGAACCCCCGCGGGGGGTGTTGCACTGCGGCAACTTAATCCTGATAGGATGGGATTATGCTCGCAGCAAGCCTGTGTTCAGCTTCGCTGTCAGGCAGCCGCCGGCAGGGATCGATGCTTCCTCAATGAAATTGCAGTAGGCGATGGCATGAAGGGATTTGTGCAGAGCGTGCACCGGGCGGATCCATGGCTGGTGCTCCGAACGAAAAGTCGGCACGAAAGCAAGGTCGAGGTCGCCCTGCAGCAGAAGCAGGTCGAGACCTATCTCCCCAGGCGCCGCATCCAACGCTCCATGTCCAGCCGCCGTTCGGTGGTCGAAATGCCGCTCTTCCCGGGCTATGTGTTCGTCAGGCCGCGTCCCGAACAGTACGAAGGCATGCGCTACGTGCCGGGTTCCTGCGGTCTGGTGCTCTCGGCGGGGCGCGCCGCGGTGTTGCCGGATCGCGACGTGGATGTCGTCAGGCGCCTGGTCGACAGTGGCCATGATTACGACGCGCGCCCCGAACTGCTGCTCGGGACACGGGTAAGGATCGTGTCCGGTCCGCTCGCCGGCATGGAGGGCGAGCTGGTGCGGCTCAAGCAGCAGGAACTCGTGGTGATCAATGTCGACGTGGTCGGCAGCAGCGTGCGGGTCGAGGTCGACCGTGACGCGGTCGTGGTGTGCAGCTGATCTGCGCACGGACAAGTCGGCGGACCGCCCCCGCATCGTGTTGACGCTCATGGAGTGTTAACGATAACATCGGGCGGCACTGATCCGTGCGGCCCGTCGCGTTGCAGCAGTTCTTCGCATGGTCCGTGACCGGGAACGGGTGAAGCGGATGATCCGGTAGCGCGCGTCGTGATCCACGGCCTGCTCTTCGGGTGAGCCACGCTTCGGGCATCGGGCCATGCAGGCGAAAGTCCTGCACGGCAAAGGGCGGAGCCTGCCCATGCAATTCCGGGCGGGGGTTCAGGGCATTCCTCCGGGTGCATGCATCAGTCGAAAGGACCCTGTTCCAGGGCGAATCGGGATCGCTCACTCGACCTTGCGCGGGGTTGCGGGGCTCATCGCCACCGACCTCGATTCGGCTGCATCGTGCAGCGGGGGAGGCGTCCATGTGCGTTTCGCGGACAGGCACGGCGCCGCTGCAGTCGCGAATGGTGAGATGGCGGCCTGCGTATCATGCGGCGCCTGGCGAACTCGGGGTTTCGATCGTCGGCATCGTGAAACGCCGGTCGCTTGCTGTGTCCTCATCGTGGCCATGGTTGCGGGTGCCGGCCTGGACCTCGGGCAATGCAACGGAAGCGGACACGATTTCCTTTCAGGTCCGATCTGGAAGTCTCGAATGAAATGCGACTGTCCTTTTTCGATCGGTCCTTTTTCTGTCGCTTTCCGCGGGCATCATCATCCTGGGGACGCGGGCGCTGCATGAAAGCGGTTCCAGCCAGTGGGCTGTCGAAGCGGCGCATGCTGGATCGCGGCCTGCGTTGTCCTGCCTGGCGACGATGATGCGTTTGTTTTGAAAATCGCGATTGCGTTGGCTTGAATCGAATCACGACGGTCGGCTGCGGGTATGGGTGTTGTTCGCGATGAGGCGGTTCGGTTTGCATACGTTTTCCGGCCGTCGATTCGGGAGCCCTCGTATTGACGATATTCCGAAGAGTCTGTTTGAATGGTCACGGGGAAAGGGGATTTGCAAGGCCGCTGGATTTGAACCGTTCTCCCGAGTGATGAGCCCTTGAAAGCTCAAGGAATGTGTGCTGTGTGCGCGGTTTCGCCGTGCCGTTAGTCTTGAAGGATCGAGCCTTGGGTGTATTTGTCTCAGAAGTGTCGTTTCTCGACTGGATTCGTCCGCGCATCGCCGATCGTCTCGAGCAGGCTCCCGCCGATGCGCCGGAGTCTCGCGGAACACGCATCCCTATGCTCGTCCACGACAAGCGCGCCCCGCAGGGCGCGCTCGCTGTGTCTGCGTGCGTGAGCGAAACCGAGTCGGCATACCCGTGGTCGGCGGGGAAATCGGGGTCCGATGCAACGCCCGGTGATCCGGCGTCGTGCCCAGGGACTCGCCACTAGCCCGGGTCGCGAAAGATCAATGAATCCTACAGGGATGTAGCAGCACGCATGAACGCATCGGACAACACTCCAAGGGAAGGACACGTGCCGTCGCAGATGACCGCCTCCGAACTGGAAGCCGCGCGGCTGCCGGGCGATGCCGAGCGCCTGGCCACGATCATCGTGGCCGCGCAGTTGCGTGCGTTGTTCGCGGACCCGCAGGGTGAGTGCCTCCATGCCGACGCCATCGCCGGCCTGCGCCCCACGTACGGCCGCTGGCTTGAAGCGAGCCTGCGCCATCTCGAACGCCACGGCCTGGTGACCGTCGACGGACCGCGCTGCCGATTCGCGGCGGTCGAACCGCTCGATGCGTTGTGGCGGACGTGGGACGAGTCGATGGTCGCCTGGACCGGCAGCGAGGACCATCGCGCCTACCTGGTCCTGATCGATGCATGCCTGCGCCATCTGTCGGACATCCTGACCGGTGCGGTCAACGCGACCGACGTGATGTTCCCCGAATCCTCGATGCACCTGGTCGAGGGTATCTACAAGCACAATCCGATCGCCGCCCATTTCAATCGCCTGCTCGGCGAGCACCTGCGGGCCGAACTGTCGGCCCGGGCGGCGCGCGGCGAGCACGGCCTGCGCCTGATCGAGATCGGCGCCGGCACGGGCGGCACCACCGCCACGCTGCTGCCGATGCTGCGCGGCTTCGGCGACCTGGTCGAGGAATACTGCTACACCGACCTGTCGAAGGCTTTCCTGCTGCACGCGGAGGAGACCTACCAGCCCGGATTCCCGGCGCTCCGCACCGCGATCTTCGACGTCGGCAAGCCGCTGGCGCTGCAGTCGGTCGAGGGCAATCGCTACGACGTGGCGATCGCCACCAACGTGCTGCACGCCACGTCGAACATGCGCGAGACGATGCGCAACGCGAAGGCGCTGCTGAAGCGCGGCGGCATCGTGCTGATCAACGAGCTCAGCGAATGGTCGTGGTTCAACCACTTCACGTTCGGCATGCTCGATGGCTGGTGGCTGTCCGAGGACCAGGCGCTGCGCCTGCCGGGCTGTCCCTGCCTGTCGCCGGCGCAGTGGGAGAAGCTGCTGAAGCTGGAGGGTTTCAAGGAGATCCGTTTCCCGGCGCACGACGACCACGGCCTGGGACAGCAGATCGTCGCCGCGCGCAGCGATGGCCTGGTGCGCCAGCGTCTGGTCCCGTCGAGTGCCGTCGTTCGGCCGGCGGCGCCCGCGCCCGTCGCGCGCCGGCAGGCGCCGATGCCCGCGCCGGCGCCCGCCGCGGCTGCCGCGACGACGGCGGCAACGGTCGACGACTCCGCGCTGCGCGAGGCCTGCACGACCCTGTTCCGCGAGATGATCGGTGCCGCACTGCGCATGGATCCGCGCGAGATCGACCCGCTGCGTGCGCTCGAGCACTACGGGCTCGACAGCATCCTCGTGGTACAGCTGACGACGCGGTTCCGCAAGCTCTTCCCGGACGTGCGCAGTACCCTGTTCTTCGAGGTGAAGAGCATCGATGGCCTGGTGCGCCATTTCCTCGACAAGGATCGGGCCGCCGTCGTGGCGGTGCTGGCCGAACGCGGCCTCGCTGGCGCTGCCGCGCCCGCCGTGGCGTCGCCGGCCGCCGCGCCGTCGAAGCCGGCTCCGCGCCGGATGCCGCCCGCGGCCTCGACGGCCGCTCCGATGACCGCTGCTGTAGCCGCCGCTCCCGCAATGGCCACAGCCCCGGCGGCCGGGGTCGCATCCGTCGACGCCGCGCACGACGGTCTGCGCGAGGCCTGCGCGACGCTGTTTCGCGAGATGATCGGCGGCGCACTGCGCATGGATCCGCGCGAGATCGAGGCCCATCGTCCGCTCGAACAGTACGGCCTGGACAGCATTCTCGTGGTCCAGCTGACCACGCGCTTCCGCAAGCTCTTCCCGGACGTCCGCAGCACCCTGTTCTTCGAGGTGCAGAGCGTCGACGGCCTGGTGCGTCATTTCCTCGAAAAGGACCGCGCGGCCGTGGCCTCGGTGCTCGCCGAACGCGGCAGGGCCACCGGCCCGGCAACGCCTGCCGCGAGCGCGGCCGCACCGGTTGCCGACGCCGTGCACTCGCAGCCGCGCGCCGATCGCCGTCGTTTCGCGCCGCGCCGGCCCGAGCCCGCGCCTGCGCCCGCTTCGGTATCCGCGGCGATGCCCGTGCACGCGCCGGCCGCACCGACGGACGTCGCGCCTGCACCGGGCGCGGTGCCGTTCGACGTCGCGATCATCGGGCTGAGCGGTCGCTACCCGCAGTCGCCCGATCTCGAGCGCTTCTGGGACAACCTTTCGGCCGGCCGCAGTTGCATTGCCGAGGTGCCCGAAGACCGTTGGCACTGGCAGGACTACTACGATCCGGAGAAGGGCAAGGCCGGCACCACCTACAGCCGCTGGGGCGGGTTCATCGCGGACATCGACAAGTTCGATCCGCTGTTCTTCCGGATCGCGCCGCGCGAAGCGAAGAAGATCGATCCGCAGGAACGCCTGTTCCTGGAAACCAGCTACCACGCGATCGAGGACAGCGGCCACACGCCGCAGACCCTGTCGCCGACCGGCAAGGTCGGCGTGTTCGTGGGCGTGATGAATTCGCGCTACACGGTGCAGCCGCTTTACTATTCGATCGCGAACCGGGTGTCGTTCCTGTTCGATTTCTCCGGTCCGTCGTTCGCGGTGGACAGTGCGTGCTCTTCGTCGCTGACCGCGATCCATCTCGCGCTCGACAGCCTCTACGGGGGACTGTGCGACGCCGCGATCGCCGGCGGCGTCAGCCTGATCGTCGATCCGCAGCACATGATCGAACTGTCCGCGCTCGGCATGCTGTCCGAGGGCGCGGCGTGCCGTTCGTTCGGCCGCAACGCCGACGGCTTCGTCGACGCGGAAGGCGTCGGCGCGGTGATCCTGAAGCCGCTGGCGCAGGCGCTGCGCGACGGCGACCACGTCCATGCGGTGATCAAGGCCAGCGCCCTGAACGCCGGCGGCCGCACCCACGGCTACACGGTCCCGAACCCGGTCGCGCAGGCCGAGGTGGTGTCGACCGCGCTGGCGCGCGCCGGCGTCGATTCCGACGACGTGAGCTATCTCGAAGCGCACGGCACCGGCACCGCGCTCGGCGATCCGATCGAAGTGTCCGGGCTCACCCGCGCGTTCCGCGAGCGTGCGCGCGGCGATGGCGCCGCGACCGGCCGGCACTGCGCCATCGGCTCGCTGAAATCCAACATCGGCCACTGCGAGTCCGCGGCGGGTATCGCCGGCCTGACGAAGATCCTGCTGCAGCTCCGGCATCGCCAGCTGGTGCCGACGCTGCACGCCGAGGTGGTCAACGAAGAAATCGATTTCGAGCGCACGCCGTTCCGGCTCCAGCGCGCACTGGCCGCGTGGCAACCGCCGGTCGCGGGCGGGCGGGAGATCCCGCGCATCGCCGGCATTTCCTCGTTCGGCGCCGGCGGCGCCAACGCCCATCTCGTCGTGCAGGAGGCGCCGGTGCGTGCCCGTCCGCGCACCGGCGACACCGGGCCCTGGCTGGTGCCGCTGTCGGCGCGCACCGCCGAGCAGTTGCAGGACAGGATCGCGCAGCTCGCGGCATTCCTGCGCCGCGAAGGTGCCGGCCTCGACCTGGCCTCGCTGGCGTACACGCTGCAGGTCGGTCGCGAGGCGATGGACGAGCGGATCGTGCTGCAGGTCGATTCGCTCGACGACCTGCGTCGCCGGCTGCAGGCGCTCGCCGACGGCCAGCGCGTCGATCCGGAACCGCAGCGCGGGAATGCCCGCAAGCAGCGCGAGTTCCTCGCTGCCTGCCGCGCCGACGCCGGTTTCGCCGCGCGCCGCGACGGCTGGCTCGCCGCGCGCGACCTCGCGCCCATCGCCGAGCACTGGGCGAAGGGCGTCGAGATCGATTGGACGCGCCTCTACGGCGATGTCCGTCCGCTGCGCATGCCGCTGCCGACCTATCCGTTCGCGCGCGAGCGTCACTGGATGGCGCCGCAGCGCACGCTCGGCGCGGGCGCGACCGCCGCCCCGAAGCACCCGCTGCTCCAGCGCAACACCTCGACCCTGCGCCATCCCGCCTACGGCGTCGAACTCAAGGGCGACGAACGTTTCCTCGTTGCCGACGCCGCCGGCCGGCGCCGCCTGCCGGCGCTGCTGTGCCTGGAGATGGCGCGCGCCGCCATCGCCGAGGCGTATCCCGATGACCTCGCCGCGCGCACGCTGCGCTTCGAGGCGATCGCGCTGGACGACGACCTGCGCATCGAACCGGACTGCCTGCTGCAGGTCACGCTGCTGCCCGACAGCGACGACGCCCTGCGTTTCGAGATCCACAGCGTCGAGGGCGAGTCCGAGCGCATCCATGCCCAGGGCCTCGCGCGCTTCGGCGACGCGGAACCGGTTGCGCAGACCGACGGCGAACGCGTCCCGGCGCAGCTCGCCGGCGGACTCGGCGCCGAAGCCTTCCGGGCCCGGCTCGCGACGCTGGGGCTCGGTGATCGCGCCGATGTCTCCGCGGCCCGCCGGGTCGCGCACACCGCGGACGAGGCGGTGCTCGAATAGGCCGTCGCCGACACCGCCGCGATCGGCGGCTGGGGCCTGCCGCCCGACCTGCTCGCCGCGCTGATCGACGGCGCCGCGTGGCTGTCGGCCGAACGCGGGACGCTGCCCGCATCGCCGGCCGACTGGCAGGTGCGTGCCGTCGACGGCGTGCGCTTCCATGCGCCCGTGGCTGCGCAGGGCTATCTCGTGCTGCGCCCCGCCGAGCCGGCGCCTGTCGACGCCGGCCTGTCGCGCTGGGAGGCGACCCTCTGCGATCTGCAGGGCTGTCCGGCGCTTGAACTCCACGGCCTGCAGCTGGCGTGCGTGCCGGCCGGGCAGGGCGCGATCGACGGCGCGATCGAGGCCGCGGTCTCGACCACCGCCGCGCCGACGTCCGCGCCGGTCGCCGCCTCGCCGGCCGCCCCGGATGTCGCGTCCGCCGCGCCGCCCGCGAGCGAAACGCAGCCGGCGACACCTGCCCCGGTGATGCCGGAAGCCGGGCGTCGCATCGCCTTCCTGCGTGCGGTGCCCGCGGTCGTGCGTACGCCGGTGCCCCTGGCCAAACCCCAAGCCTTGACCCTGCCGGCGGCGGATTCGATCGCGCTCGGCGCTGCGCCCGCACCGCGGCGCGCGATCGCGCTGCCGAGCCCGGCCACGGAGCCGGTGGCGCCCGAAGGCGCCGGCGAACGTCTGGAGGCCAACGCGGCGACCGACTGCATCGACCTCCGCGCGCTCGGCGATGGCGTCTACGCGCTTGGCATCGCGCAGGACGCGCCGACGGCCATCGCCGTCGACCAGCTCCTGCAGGCGCTGGACGATGTCCGCGGCCGTGCGGACGCGAAGGTGCTGCTGCTCGGCGATCTCGCGCACGCCTTCCCGCCGGGCGACGCCGCCGCGCTCGACGCCGCCATCGCGGCCGGCCTGCCGTCCGCGCTGCTGGGCTTCCCGTTGCCGACCATCGCGACGCTGCCGGGGGACACCGTCGGCGGCGGTTTCCTGTTCGCCGCGCTGTGCGACTTCATGGTCGGCGCGCAGGACGCGCGTTACGGCGTCTCCGATCCGCTGCGGGGCCTGCTCGCGACCGACGCCGAAGCCGACCTGTTCGCGGCCCGCTTCGGCGCCGCGCAGGCCGACGACCTGCTGCACCTCGGCGGCGTCCAGTCCGGACAGGCGCTGGTCGCCAAGGGCTGGACGTTCCCGGTCGTCGAGCGCGGGGAGGTCGCGTCCACGGCCGTCGCGCTCGCCGCCTCGATCGCGGCCAAGCCGCGCACCTCGCTGGAACTGCTCAAGGCGCGCCTGGTCGAGACGCTCGCGCCGCTGATCGAGAACCTCGGCCGTACACCGCGTCCGCCGGTCGCACCGGCCACTGCCCGCAAGGCCGCGCCTGCGGCCTCGCGCAAGCGACCCGCGACGCGCGCCGGCCTCGCCGTCGAGACGCTGTCGGAGACGGTCGCCGCCATCCGCATCGGCACCGAGGCCCGCGACCTGACGCGGCTGCTCGCCGACCTGCGCGCCACGCTGGACGACCTCGCGCCGCGCGGCCACGCCGCGCTGGTGCTGCGCAGCGCGCTTCCCGGTTTCCTGCCCGCGCTCGACGCGAACGCGGACACGGCGCCGGTCGTCGCCGCATTCACCGCGCTGCAGGCGAGCCTGACCGCGTTCCCGGTGCCGGTGCTGGTCGCGTTCGAGCACGATGCCGACGGCCTCGGCTGGCTGCTCGGCCTGAGCGCCGATGCCTGCGTGCACGACGCCCGCGGCCACGCTTCGGCCGACGCGCTGTGGCGCGATCCGGCCCTGTTGCGACAGGCGCTGCCGCTGTTCGCGCGCCGCCTCGGCGACAACCTCGCCCGCGAATGCCTGTTCGGCGGTGCGCGGATCGACGCCACCGCGCTGGCCGCGGGCGCGGCGATCGTCGCCGCCGACGCCTCGGCCGCGGCGCTGGCGCTGGCCGAGGCCTCGCCGCTGCGTGCGTCCGAGGCGCTGCAGCAGTGGCGTCGCCGCCGCACGAGCGCGGTCGCGGCCGTCGCCGAACCGGTCGCCGGCACACGCCGCGCCGCGCCGCTGCCGTCCTCGTCCGCGATCGAGACCGAACTGCGCGACAACGGCGTGCTCGTCGTGCGCATGGTCGACCGCGAGGCGAAGAACATGTATTCGCCGGCGCTGGTCCGCGGGCTGGAGGAAGTCTTCGCTCACATCGACGGCTGCGACGACTACCGCGCGGTCGTGCTCACCGGTTACGACACCTACTTCGCCTGCGGCGGCACCCGCGACAGCCTGCTCGCGATCCAGCAGGGCGTCGCGAAATTCACCGACACCAAGGTCTACCAGCTGCCGACGAGTTGCCGGGTGCCGGTGATCGCCGCGATGCAGGGGCACGCCATCGGCGGCGGCTGGACGCTCGGCATGTTCGCCGACCTCTGCCTGTTCAGCGCCGAGAGCCGCTACATCAGCCCGTACATGCAGTACGGCTTCACGCCGGGCGCGGGCGCCACGCTGGTCTTCCCGAACCGGCTGGGCCTGGACCTGGCGCGCGACACGCTGTTCACCGCCCGCGAGCACACCGGCAGCGAACTGCGCGGCAAGGGCCTGCCGCACGTCTGCGTGCCGCGCGCCGAGGTGCTGCCGCGCGCGCTGGCGCTGGCCGACGCGATCGCCTCGCGCCGCCGCGAGGACGCGATCGCGGTCAAGCACCATTTCAGCGCCGCGCAGCAGGCCGCGGTCGAAGCGACCTATGCCCGCGAACTGGAGATGCACGATCGCAGCTTCGTCGGCCGCGGCGATGCCCTGCAGGGCGTGATGCAGCATTTCCGCGACGATCGCGACACCGCGACCGCGGCGTCGATCGCGCTCGCCGCGCCGGTGCCCGCCGCGGTCGCGGCACCGCCCGCCGCGGCGGCGCCTGCGGTGTCTGCATCGGCCGTCGACGCCGACGCCATCGCCGAGGTCCTGCGCGCGCTGCTGGCGACCGAACTGCAGATGCGCGCCGACGACGTCGACGAAGACACCCAGTTCGTCGATCTCGGCCTGGATTCGATCACCGGCGTGACCTGGATCCGCAAGGTCAACGCCGAATACGGCACGAAGATCGAGGCGACGAAGGTCTACAGCCATCCCACGCTGCGCCAGTTCCGCGATTTCGTGGTCGCGCTGGTGACGGCGAAGCGCGGCGCGGCGCCTGCGGTATCCGCACCTGCGGCGCCGGCGCCCGCTGCGGCACCTGTGTCGGCACCTGCTGCGGAACCGGTCGTCCGCGTCGAACTCGCCGAGCCTGCCGCCGTCGCGGCGCCGCAGGCTGCGTCCGCACAGACGCACGACAGCGAGGCCGAACTCTGCGCGGCGCTCAAGCGCATGCTGGCGCAGGAGCTGCAGATGCCGGAGGACGACGTCGACGAGCATCGCCAGTTCGTCGAACTCGGCCTCGATTCGATCCGCGGCGTGACCTGGGTCCGCCGAATCAACGCCCAATATGGCACGAAGATCGAAGCGACCAAGGTCTACAGTCATCCGACCCTGGCCGAATTCAGCCGGTTCGTGGCGTCGGCGCTGCCGGCGCGGCCGGC
>JBQCJG010000097.1:0-12256 GCA_051952955.1 Lysobacteraceae bacterium
ATGAGCTGACGCTCACCTCGCTCTTGTAGGAGCGGCGGGGGGGGCGCCCCCCAGTGGGGCGGCGGGGGGGGCCGGCGGCGCGCCCCCAAAATCATTGCTGCCCCCCCCCCCCCCCCCCCCCCCCCCTGCGCCCCGCCGGCCGCCCCGGCCGGCGCTCCTACAAATGCATGCCTGCCGCACCGCGCACGCCCGTCCGGCATTCCGCCCGGACGGCGCACCGTTCAGCTTCGGGCGCCTACGGTGGCCTCGCCCACGGCCACCGGCCGCATTTCGAGGACGCCCCCATGCGCATTCGCTTCACCACGCCCGTCGCCGCCGCGCTCGCCGCCAGCCTGCTGCTCGGCGGCTGCGCCACCTACACCGGCCAGACCAGCGACCCCAACGACCCCAACCGCACCCGCAACGGCGCGCTGATCGGCGCGGCCATCGGCGCCGTCGCCGGCATCCTCAGCGGCGACGACGCGCTGGAGCGTCGCCAGCGCGCGCTGGTCGGCGCGGGCGTCGGCGCCATCGCCGGTGGCGCGGTCGGCGCCTACCAGGATCGCCAGGAAGCCGAGCTGCGCCGCCGCACCGCCGGCACCGGCATCGAAGTCACACGCGACGGCGACGTCATCAAGCTCAATCTGCCCGACGCCGTGACGTTCGATTTCAACAGCGCCGCGCTGAAGCCGCAGTTCTATCCGGCGCTCGACCAGGTCGCGGGCACGATGGCCGACTACAACCAGACCGTGGTCGAGATCAGTGGCCACACCGACAGCGTCGGCAGCGACGACTACAATCAGAAGCTGTCCGAGCAGCGCGCCGCGTCGGTCAGCAACTACCTCGTCGGCAAGGGCCTGATGCGCCAGCGCTTCGAAGTGGTCGGCATGGGCGAGCGCTATCCGATCGCCAGCAACGACACCGACGGCGGCCGCGCGCAGAACCGCCGCGTCGAGATCCGCGTGGTGCCGCTGACGACGAATCCGCCGGCCGGTTCCTGATCGATCGCAATCTCCGTTTCGACCGACGGCGCCCGCTCAGGGCGCCGTCGGCGTTTGCAGCGGCCGGAAGCGCAGCAGGCCCAGCGCGCACAGGGTGATGACGCACAGGCCCGCGCCGGTCAGGAACGTCGCGCTTGCACCGAAACGATCCCACAGCAGGCCGGCGACCGCGCTCGCGACCAGCATCGCGAGGCCGGACGCGAGGTTGAACATCCCGAACGCGGTGCCGCGCAGGTCGGCCGGCGCGGTGTCGGCGACCATCGCCGCCAGCAGGCCCTGGGTCAGGCCCATGTGCACGCCCCACAGCGCCACGCCGGCCAGCAGCATCGGCCAGTCCCGGGCACCGGCCAGCACGAGATCGGCCGCCACCAGCACGACGAGTCCGACCGCCAGCAGCGCGCGATGCGACTTGCGGTCGGACAGCACGCCGGCCGGGTAGGCGACGCCGGCGTAGATCGCGTTCATCGCGACCATCACCAGCGGCACCAGCGCCGCGCCGATGCCGCAGTCGGCCGCGCGCAGCACGAGGAAGGCTTCGCTGAAGCGGGCGAGGGTGAACATCGCGCCGATCGCCACCACCTGCCAGTACGCGCCGCCGAGCCGCGCCAGCTGCGCGCGCGCGATCGGATTGCCGCGGCGCGTGCCGTCCGCGTGCGTCGCCGGTTCGCGCACGCCGAACACCAGCAGCGCCACCGCGAGCAGGCCGGGCACGATCGCGACCTGGAACACCGCGCGCACGTCGCTGGCCCACAGCAGCATCAGTCCGGTGGCGAGCAGCGGCCCCACGAACGCGCCCACGGTGTCCAGCGACTGGCGCAGCCCGAACGCGGCGCCGCGGATCTCCGGCGGTGCGATGTCCGCGACCAGCGCATCGCGCGGCGCGCCGCGGATGCCCTTGCCGATGCGGTCGACGAAGCGCCCGGCCAGCACCCAGCCCAGGCTCGGCGCGAACGCGAACAGCGGCTTGGTGAACGCGCCCAGCGCGTAGCCGAACACCGCCAGTCCCTTGCGCCGGCCCAGCCAGTCGCTGACCGCGCCGGAGAAGATCTTCACGATCAGCGTGGTGGATTCGGCGATGCCCTCGATCAGCCCGACCGAGAACATGCTCGCGCCCAGCGTGCCGACCATGAACAGCGGCAGCAGGCTGTGGATCATCTCCGACGAGACGTCCATCAGCAGGCTCACGAAGCCCAGCATCCACACGCCGGTCGGCATCTTCGGCAACGATGTTCGCGGCAGGTCGGCCATGGGCGGGACGGGTCCGGACGAGCGAGGCGTCCATGCTACGGCACCGCGGCGACGGGTTTCCGGCCAGCCGGGACGCGGCCGGTCACAGCGACGCGCCTTGCCGTGTCCAACCGGAGGTGGCCGGCGATTTCCGCCGGCGTCACCGGAGACTCCCATGCGTATCCTCGACTGCACCGCCTTCCCGCTCGTCGTGCTCGCCTGCCTGCTGTTCTTCGGCGCGCGCACCGCGTTCGCCGCCCCGAAACCCGCTCCCATCCTGCCGGCGCCCGCGGACGGCGCGTCCGGCCCGGTGATGGCGATCGTCGAAGTGCCGCGCCCGTGGTACGTGCCCGACGCGCTGATCGTGCGCAAGATGCGCGCGACCCTGCCGCAGTACCGCGCGCTGCCGGGCCTGCGCTTCAAGGCCTACAGCTTCGCCCGTCCCGGCGGCGACTTCGGCGGCGTGTACCTGTGGCGCGACCGCGCCGCGGCCGAGGCGTGGTTCACGCCGGCGTGGTTCGAGCGCGTCCGCCGCGAGCGCGGCGTCGAGGGGCGCGTTCGCCTGTTCGCGCTGTCCGAATCGCCGAGCTTCGCCTCCGATGTGTCCGACTGGGGCGCGTTCCCGCACGCTGTGGTCGTGGTGGTGGCCGGCACCGGCGACGCCGCCCGGTCGATCCCGGGGCGCGCCGGGTTCCCGTCGCTGCGCACCGAGGGCGCGCTGGCGCTGTACCCGATCCGCACCGCCGACGGCCCCGGCGCGGCCGTGCTGTGGCGCGATGCGGCCAGGGCGCGCGCGTGGCTCGCCCGCAACGGCTTCGGCAAGGGCAGTGCGGCCCGCGTGGCGTGGTTCGATACGCCGCTGATGACGACCGCGGGCGAGCAGGGCGCGGCGCCGGTGATCGACGCCGTCGCGACGCCCGGCGGCTGATGCGCCGCACCCACCGACGCAGGAGAATGCCCCGATGCGCATCCCGGACCCGCCCGCCGACCTGATCCACCGCGCCGCGAACGGCGACCTCTCGGCGATGGACGCGCTGCTGCGCGCGATCGAGCGCGGCATCTTCAACCTCGCCGTGCGCATGCTCGGCCATCGCGAGGACGCCGCCGACGCCAGCCAGGAAATCCTGCTGAAGGTGACGACCCACCTCGGCGGCTACCGCGGCGAGGCGGCGTTCTCGACCTGGGTGTACCGGATCGCCCGCAACCACCTGACCAACGCCGCGACGCGCGTGCCGGAGGCGCCGACGGTCTCGCTCGACCAGTTCGGCGAGAAGCTCGACCGCGGGCTCGCCTACGGCCGCAGCGTCGGGCTGATCGAACCGGACGCGGGCATGCTGCCGCCGGAGGACCGGGCCGAGGCCGTCGACATCGCCGTCGGCTGCACGCAGGGCATGCTGATGGCGCTCGATCGCGACCACCGGCTGGCCTATCTGCTCGACGTGGTGTTCGGCCTGACCTCCGAGCAGGCCGGCGAGGTGCTGGAGATCAGCGCCGCGGCGTTCCGCAAGCGGCTGTCGCGGGCGCGCGAGCGGCTGGACGGGTTCATGCAGCGCACCTGCGGCCTGGTGAGCGCCGACGCGCCATGCCGCTGTCCGCGCCAGCTGCCCGCGGTGCGGGCCACGGCGGCCGTCGACGGCGGGAGCGGCCTGCGTCCCACCGCGGCCGAGGCCGCGACGGCAGGACTGGCGCGGATCGAGTTCGATCGCTGGCGAACCTACGCGGACGCCGCGGCGGTCTTCCGCGGGCATCCGGACTACCGGCCGCCGGAGCGCCTGGTCGGCGCCATCCGCGAACTCCTGCGCCACGGCGGCGACCTGCCGCCCGCGACGCACTGACCGGGCGTCGGCGCCGGCGACGATCTCACCGGATGAGACGTCGCCGGCGTACATCTGCCGCCCCGTCTCCCGGTGCCGCCGATGTCCGCCGCGCTCGAACCGTCGCCCGATCCGTTGCCCGAACGGCCCCTGCTGCCCGCCGACTTCCTGCCGCGGCCCGCGCGTCCGCAGCCGGCCGCCAGCGGCGCGTCGCTGGCGGTGCGCCTGTCCGGCAAGTATCCCGATCGCGTCACCGGCGCGATCCACGTGCCGGGCCGCGAAGGCCGCTACGCCGAGTTCCCGGACGATCTGCCGCCGCGGCTCGCCGATGCGCTGCGCGCCCGCGGCCTGCACCGGCTCTACAGCCACCAGGCCGAGGCCTGGGCGGTGACGCAGCGCGGCGAGGATGTCGTCGTCGTCACGCCCACCGCCTCCGGCAAGACGCTGTGCTACACGCTGCCGGTGCTGGCCGCGGCGCTGCGCGATCGCGGCAAGGCCTTGTACCTGTTCCCGACCAAGGCGCTGGCGCAGGACCAGGTCGCAGAGCTGCTCGAACTGACGAAGGCCGGCGACCTCGGCGTGCGCGCCGCGACGTTCGACGGCGATACGCCGGGCGACCAGCGCCAGGCGATCCGGCTCAACGGCGACGTCGTCGTCACCAACCCAGACATGCTGCACCAGGGCATCCTGCCGCACCATACTAAGTGGGCGCAGCTGTTCGAGCACCTGCGCTACGTGGTCATCGACGAGATCCACACCTACCGCGGCGTGTTCGGCTCGCACCTCGCGAACGTGCTGCGCCGGCTCGAACGCATCTGCGCGTTCTACGGCGCGCGCCCGCAGTTCATCCTGTGCTCGGCGACGATCGGCAATCCGCAGGCGCACGCCGAGGCGCTGGTCGGGCGTCGCGTCGCCGCGATCACCGAGTCCGGTGCGCCCACCGGCGACAAGCACGTGCTGCTGTGGAACCCGCCGGTGACCAACCCCGACCTCGGCCTGCGCGCGTCCGCGCGTTCGCAGACGACGCGCATCGCGCGCATGGCGATCAAGGCCGGGCTGAAGACGCTGGTGTTCGCGCAGTCGCGGACGATGGTCGAGGTGCTGACGAAATACCTCAAGGACGTGTTCGACCACGATCCGCGCAAGCCCGCGCGCATCCGCGCCTACCGCGGCGGCTACTTGCCGACCGAGCGCCGCGAGGCCGAACGCGCGATGCGCGCCGGCCGCATCGACGGCATCGTCGCCACCTCGGCGCTGGAACTCGGCGTGGACATCGGCAGCCTCGACGTGGTCGTGCTCAACGGCTATCCCGGCGGCATCGCCGCGACGTGGCAGCGCATCGGCCGCGCCGGGCGCAGGCAGCAGCCGTCGCTGGGCGTGCTGGTCGCCAGTTCCGATCCGCTGGACCAGTACATCGTCCGCCATCCGGATTTCTTCTCGTCGGCGCCGCCGGAGCACGCGCGCATCGCGCAGGACCAGCCGGTGATCCTGCTCGACCACGTCCGCTGCGCCGCGTTCGAGCTGCCGTTCCGCGACGGCGATGCGTTCGGCCCGGTCGAGCCGCAGGTCTACCTCGAACTGCTGGCCGAGGACGGCGTGCTGCACGCCGAAGGCGGCGCGTGGGAATGGATCGCCGACAGCTATCCGGCGAACGCGGTGAGCCTGCGCTCGGTGGCGGACGGCAATTTCGTGGTGGTCGATCGCACCGACGGCCGCCAGGTCATCATCGCCGAGGTCGATTTCAGCTCGGCGCCGCTGCTGCTGTATGAAGGCGCGATCCACATGGTGCAGTCGACGCCGTACCAGGTCGAACGCCTCGACTGGGAAGGCCGCAAGGCCTATGTCGTCCGCACGCACGTCGACTACTACACCGACGCCATCGACTACACGAAGCTGAAGGTGCTGGAGTCCTTCGACGGCGTGGTCGCCGGCACCGGCGGCTGCCACCACGGCGAGGTGCACGTGGTGCGGCGCGTGTCCGGCTACAAGAAGATCCGCTACTACACCCACGAGAACATCGGCTACGGGCCGGTCAACCTGCCCGACGCCGAGATGCACACGACCGCGGTGTGGTGGCAGCTGCCGCAGCCGGTGCTCGACGGCCTGTTCGCATCGCGGCAGGACGCGCTCGACGGTTTCCTCGGCGCGGCGCACGCGGTGCACACCGTCGCCCGCATCGCGGTGATGGCCGACGCCGCCGATCTGCAGAAGGCGGTCGGCAGCGGCGACGGCGCGTGGTTCGCCGCCGCCGACGCGCGCGGCCGCGGGCAGATGCGGATGGTCGGCGACGAAGCCGTGCCCGACGACGGGCAGGGCGCGTTCACGCCCACGCTGTACCTCTACGACAACTATCCCGGCGGCGTGGGCCTGGCCGAGCCGCTGTGGACGCGGCAGGACGAACTGCTGCGCCGCGCGATC
Organism: Lysobacteraceae bacterium; assembly: GCA_051952955.1. Taxonomy (GTDB): domain Bacteria; phylum Pseudomonadota; class Gammaproteobacteria; order Xanthomonadales; family Xanthomonadaceae; genus Lysobacter_I. Next base: position 6,440 of record JBQCJG010000097.1, read on the forward strand.
GACCTGATCGACGGCTGCGACTGCGTCGCTGGCTGCCCGGCCTGCGTCGGCCCGGTGCTCGTGGTCGACACCGCCCGCGACGCCACCGCGAAGGCGCACGCGCGGCGCGTGCTCGCGGCGCTGTCGGCGGTCGACGCGCTGGAATGAATCGCGTAATGCGTCGTCTGTGGCTTCCGGGATTCTTCCTGCGCGAGCGGCGCGGCGAAGGTGTTCCGGCGCGGTGGTGGCCGTATCCGCGGCGGGAGATCGTCTGGCGTGCTTCAGTCGGTGCGCTCCGCCCCTCATCCGCTCTTCGGGCACCTTCTCCCCGCGGGCGGGAAGAAGGAAAGCGTGCGCGCTGCGGCCACGCCGGTCTCGAGTCCACGTTTCCTGGCGGGAGCGCGATCCGGGCGTGGAGGCGAGGATGACGCAGGCCGCCACGCTCGATCGCCTGCGCCTGCTGCGCCGGCAGGCGGGGCAGGGTGCGTCGGCTGCGCCCGTCCCTGCACCTGCGTCAGTGCCTGCGGTCGCGCCGCGCGCGACGTCCGCGCAGACCATCGACGACCTGCGCCGGCTGCTGCGCGTGCGTGCACCGGCGCCTGCGCGTGCGGCGCCGGACGCGCACGATCGCGCGCTCACGGGCGAGGAGCTCGCGCCGGGGCTGCGCCTGGTCGAATCGCTGCAGCCGTGGGACGCGCCGCTCCCGGCGCGCATGCCGCTGGCCTTCGCGCGGCGCGAGGACGACGTCGCCACCGCCGACGTGCTGTTCTTCGACACCGAGACCACCGGCCTCGCCGGCGGCACCGGCACCCGCGCCTTCATGATCGGCGCCGCGCGCTGGACCGACGCCGGCCTGCACGTGCGCCAGTGGTACCTCACCGCGATGGCCGCGGAGCGCGACCTGCTCACCGCGTTCGCCGAGACGCTGGCGCCCGGCACCGTGCTCGCCAGCTACAACGGCCGCAGTTACGACGCCCCGCTGCTGGCCGCCCGCTACCGCCTCGCGCGCATGGCGAACCCGCTGCCCGCCTGCGATCACGTCGACCTGCTGCATCCCGTGCGCCGCCGCTACCGCGGCCGCTGGGAGAACTGTCGCCTCGCGACGATCGAACGCCGCGTCCTCGGCATCGTCCGCGAGGACGACCTCCCCGGCAGCGAAGCCCCTGCCGCTTGGCTCCGCTACCTCCGCGGCGGCTCCGCCCGCGACCTCCGCCGCGTCGCCGACCACAACCGCCAGGACCTCGTCTCGCTGGCGGGGGTGTGGGGGCATCTGGTGGTGTGCGAGGACGTCGCGTCGTCCGGATGAGTTTTCGTTGGGCAGGTGCCGAACGTCTGGCCGGTCATGTCGACGATCCTCACTGCCCCAGCAAAAATTCCCTTACCGCGCGATCCGTCGTCAGGCCGATGGCAGTGCGCAGGGCGTGTTCGGCGGCGTCGGGGTCGCCCTGCGCGCGGAGGACGCGGGCGCGGGTGACCCAGTAGGGCTGGTAGCCGGCGACGTCGCGTTCGGGCAGGGCGTCGAGGGTGGCGCGGGCGGCTTCGGGCTGGCCGGCTTCGCACTGTGCGGCGGCCCGGCCGACGCTGGCGCCGATGCTGGGGCAGTGGACGGCGAGCAGGCCGTAGAGCGTCGCCAGTGCGGCGTGTTCGAGCCGGCCGGTGATCGCGGCCTGGGCGTGGACGGACTGGATCGCCGCTTCGCACTGGAAGCGGCCGAAGCGGGCACGGCGGGCGGCTGCGGTCAGCAGGCCTTCGGCCTCGACGATCATCTCGGCGTTCCAGCGGCGGGGATCCTGCGCAGCCAGCGGGACGAAGCGGCCGTCGGCGTCGCGTCGGGCGGCGCGGCGGGATTCGCAATACAGCATCAGCGCGAGCAGGCCCTTCGGCTCCGGCTCGTCCGGCAGCAGCCCGACCAGCAGGCGGCCGAGGAACAGCGCCTCTTCGCCGAGTTCGGGCGCCGTCTCGTCGGCACCGTCGATGCCGTCCCAACCGGCGCCGTAGGCGGCGTAGACCGCGTCCAGCACGTCGGTCAGGCGGTCGGGCATGTCGTCGGTCGATGGCAACTCGAAGCGCAGCCCGGCGTCCCGGATCTTGGCCTTGGCCCGCACCAGACGCTGGCCCATCGTCGTCGGCGCGACGAGGAAGGCCTTGCCCACCTGCGCGGCGTCGAGACCCAGCACGACCTGAAGCATCAGCGGGGTGCGGATCGCGGGATCGATCGCGGGGTGCGCGCAGACGAACAGCAGCTTGAGGCGTTCGTCGGGCAGCGTGTCCGCTTCGGGTGCGGCTTCATCGGCCGACAGCAGCAGGTCGTGGACGGCGGCGTCGGCCACGGCGCGATGGCGCGCGCCGTTGCGAAGATGGTTGCGCGCGACGGTGAGCAGCCACGCGCCGGGGTGGTCCGGCGTGCCGTGCGCGGGCCAGCTGCGCAGCGCGGCGAGGAAGGCCTCGGCCAGCGCGTCCTCGGCCGCGGCGATGTCGCGCGTGCGCGCCGCCAGCATCGCGAGGATGCGGCCGTAGGAACCCCGCGCGGCCCGCGCGGCGGGGCGGGGGGCGGGGCCGGCCCGGCCGGGCCCGGCGCCCTCGGCCGCCCCGGCCGGCCGTCGACCGGGGCCGCCCGCGCCGCCGGCGCGCGCGCGGCCCACTCGAGGGCGGCGTCGAGGTCCGGCACTTCGATCACGAAGTAGCCGCCGAGCTGTTCCTTGGCGTCGGCGAACGGGCCGTCCTGCACCTGGCGGTGGCCGTCGCGCACCCGCACCGTCGACGCGGTGTGCGGCGGCAGCAGGGCGTCGCCCTTGACGATGATGCCGGCCTCGGTCATCGCGCCGATGTAGGCGTTCCAGGCGCCCCAGTAGGCGGCGGTGTCGGGGTGGTCGGCGCGGCGGGCGAAACCGTCGGCGGGTTCGTTGTACATCAGCATGAATTGCATGGGTGTCTTCCTCGGAATGCGTGGCGGAGTGGAGTGGCGGAAAAGTGGACGCGGACTCAGCGCAGCGCGGCGCGGGTGTGCCAGGCGATCGCGGACAGCGCGACCGCGATCGCGACGACCAGCGACAGGATCGGCAACTGGTGCGGGATCGCGGTGAACAGGCCCAGCGCCGCGTCGCCGGCGAACAGCACGAGATAGGCGACGAGCGAAACGCCCAGGATCGGCACGGCGTGCCGGCTGCGCAACAGCAGGGCGATGCTGCCGAGCAGGCCGCCGAACACGCCGACGGCGAACGCCAGCGTCATCCAGACGGGCAGGGCGAGGTAGAGGTCGGCCTGCGCCCGGGTCAGGCCGCCGCCCATCAGCGATTCCGGCGTGGCGCCCAGCGACAGCGTCCACTGGACGATGCCGAACAGGTTCCAGCCGATGCCGAGCACGCCGGCCGCAAACAGCAGGCGGCCGGGTGCGGGGCGGGATGAAGCCGGTGTCGCGAAGGTCGAAATGGTCATGAATCGGATCTCCTGTCGGAACGCCGGCCGGGCGACATGCCCGTGCAGTTCGGCCTTTCCTGATGAGGAAGACACGCCCGGGGGCGCCATTTCGACAGACGCCGGAAAAATATTTCCGGATCGGCCGGGCGGCGGTCGGTGCGGAAGGCGCGGACCGCCGGCAAGGCATCAGCCGGTCAGCCTGGCCAGCATCCCCCGATACAACGCTTCCCCCCGCAACCCCTCCCGCCACCGCAACGGAATCCCGTCGACCCCATGCATCAGCCCCGCGATTCCGCCGGCGATGCAGGCGGTGGTGTCGGTGTCGTGGCCAAGGCGGATGGCGCGGCGGACGGCGCTTGCGTAATCGGGGGCTTCGACGGCCCAGCGGGCGGAGTGCAGGGAATCGACGACGTAGCCGCTGCCTTCGCCGATCGGCGGGTCGTCGGGGCGGATGGACCCCTCCAGCTCCTCGACGGCCGCAGGTTCGTCGGCGATCAGCGCGCGCAGCGTGCGCACGGCGTCGTCCCACGGCGCGTCGACGTCGTCGAGCAGGCGGCGCGCCCACAGGCAATAGAGCGCGCAGCACAACTGCGCGCGCAGGTGGCCGTGGGTGACGAGCGACTGCGCGCGGGCGTCGCGCACGAGCGCGGCGTCATCGCCGCGATGCCACAGCGCCAGCGGCAGCACGCGCATCAGCGAACCGTTGCCGTTGCTGTGCACGCCGTCCGGACCGGCGCGCTCCGGCGCTTCGCCGCTCTTCACCGCGCGGATCGCCTGCGCCGTCGTGATGCCGATGTCGAACACGTAGTTGTCGATCGCGAGATATCCCTCGTCGTGCCAGCGCACGAGCCGCTGCGCGAAATCGGCGAGATCGAGGCGGCCGCATTCGAGCAATGACGCCAGCAGGCACAGCGCCTGTGCGCCGTCGTCCGACCACGTGCCCGGCGGCACGCCCTTGTGCGAGCGATCGAAGCCGGCCGGCGGTGCGTATTCGATCCGGTCCGCAGGCGGAATGCGTTCCGGCGGGTTGAATTCGTAGGGCACGCCCAGCGCGTCGCCGACGAGCAGGCCGATCAGGCCCGCGGCGATGCGATCGCGGCGGCGGGATAGACGATCGGCGGAATCGATGGCCGGCGGCATAACGCGCTCCGTGTGCGGTGGCGGCCTCGATGAGGGGACCGTTCGTCGCGAAGTCTAGCCGCATCGCATCGCGCTTCGTCGCGACGCGGTGGTCGGCGTGGATCGCGCTGTCGTCGCCTGTCCGGTTGCAGGGGAGCAGGGCGTTGGCTCGCATGCAGCGGCAGGCCGCGCACGCACCGGATCCGGGTGCGACGACCGCACCGCCACATCCGTCGGCGCCCGCGATGACCGCGGTGATCTGCGCCGGGAAACCCTCGACCGCACATGGAGAGCCTCATGAACATCCACGAACGCCGCGCGTCTCCGGACGTGCGAGACCTCCGCCACGCCCATCGCGCCGGCCTCTCGCTCGCCGTCGCCCTCGCCGCCGTCCTGTCGACCGCCGGTCCCGCCGGCGCGCAGCCCGCCGATCCGCCCGACCAGGCGCCGCTGATCAACGCCAACGTGCCCAAGCGCATCCCCGGACAGTACATCGTCGTGTTCAAGCCGGGCGTCGCCGCCGCGCAGTCGGGCGCACTGCGCGAACGCATCGCCGCGCTCGGCGGCAAGGTCGGCTACGTCTACACCACGGCCGTGCGCGGTTTCAGCGCGACGTTGCCCGACAGCGCGGTGAAGGCGCTGCGCGCGTCGCCCGACGTGGCCTACATCGAAGTCGACCAGGTCGGCACGCTCAACACCGTGCAGGTCGGGCCGCCGACCGGGCTGGACCGCGTCAGCGAACGCCTGCTGCCGCTGGACAACCGCTACACCTACAGCGAGACCGGGGCCACCGTGCACGCCTACATCATCGACACCGGCATCCGCGCCACGCACAGCGAATTCGGCGGGCGCGTGTCGGGCGGCACCAACACCATGAACGCGGCCGCGGGCACCGGCGACTGCCACGGCCACGGCACGCACGTCGCCGCCACCGTCGGCGGCGCCACCTACGGCAGCGCCAAGCAGGTGCTGCTGCATCCGGTGCGCGCCGGCGACTGCAGCAACACCTACCTTGCGCCGATCATCGCCGCGGTCGACTGGGTGACGGCGAACCGCACGCTGCCGGCGGTGGCGAACCTCAGCTCCGCCTTCGGCGCCAGCCCGACGCTGGACACCGCGATCGCGAATTCGGTGAACAGCGGCGTCACCTACGCGGTGGCCGCGGGCAACTTCACCGACAACGCCTGCAACTGGTCGCCGGCGCGCGCGCCGGCCGCGATCACCGGAGGCGCGCCCGAGCCCGCGTCCCCTGCCCCCGCGGGGTTCTGCGACATCGGCGCCGGCGGCGATCTGTTCTCGCCG
>JBQCJG010000098.1:0-7487 GCA_051952955.1 Lysobacteraceae bacterium
TCGGCCACGGCGGCGGCGAACGCATGGCCGCGCAGTACGGCGGGCCGCTGCTGGGGTCGCTGCCGCTGGAGATCGACCTCCGCGCGCAGGGCGATGCCGGCACCCCGGTGGTCCGCGCGAAACCCGACGGTGCCGCGGCCGCGGCGTATCGCGGTCTGGCCACGCGCGTGCTCGAAGCGCTCGGCGAGCGTCCGCGGGTGCGTTCGGGCATCGGCGCGAGCCTGGTCTGACCGCGACCGACCCGGGCTTTCCGGGCCGCCGCCGGTGGTCCCGTAGAATGCCCCACCTTTCCGCACCACCTCAGGGCCCCCGGGCCGGGAACACCGCATGAGCATCAAGAGCGACCGCTGGATCCGCCGCATGGCCGAAACGCAGGGCATGATCGAACCCTTCGAGCCGGGCCAGGTCAAGTTCTCTTCGAAAGGCGGCGCGTCGGACGGCCAGCGCATCGTCAGCTACGGCACGTCCAGCTACGGTTATGACGTCCGCTGCTCGCGCGAGTTCAAGATCTTCACCAACATCAACTCCACGATCGTCGATCCGAAGCACTTCGACGAGGGCAGCTTCGTCGACATCGAGTCGGACGTCTGCATCATTCCGCCGAATTCGTTCGCGCTGGCGCGCACGGTCGAGTACTTCCGCATCCCGCGCGACGTGCTGGTGGTGTGCCTCGGCAAGAGCACCTATGCGCGCTGCGGCATCATCGTCAACGTGACGCCGCTCGAGCCCGAGTGGGAAGGCCACGTCACCCTCGAATTCAGCAACACCACGCCGCTGCCGGCGCGCATCTACGCCAACGAGGGCGTGGCGCAGATGCTGTTCTTCCAGTCCGACGAGGTCTGCGAGACCTCGTACCGCGATCGTGGCGGCAAGTACCAGGGCCAGACCGGCGTGACGCTGCCGCGGACGTGAGCGACCTGCCGTCCCGCCTCCAGCAGGTCTACGGCCTGCTGCAGCAATCGCGCCTCGTCGAAGCCGAGCAGGCGATGCAGGCGCTGCTGCGCGAGTTCCCGCGGCAGCCGGCGGTGTTCCGCGCGCTGGCGACGCTGCAGCAGATGGCCGGCCGCCATGACGCCGCGATCGAGGCGATGCGCCTCGCCGTGTCGCTGGCACCGGGCGACGCCGCGCTGCAGCTCGACCTGGGCCAGGTGCTCGCGGGCGTCGGTCGCGCCGACGAGGCGATCGTCGCGTTCACGCGCGCGGTGGAGCTGCAGCCCGGTCTCGCCGGCGGCTGGTATCTGCTCGGGATGACGCTGTACGGCGCGAAGCGCGACGCCGAGGCGCTGGCCGCGCTGCGTCGTGCGGACGCGCTGGCGCCCGGGCAGCCGCAGATCCTGCGCGCGCTGGCGGAAGCCGAATACGCGGTCGAACATCATGCCGAGGCGCTGACGCTGTTCGATCGCCTCGTCGTGGCCGGGCAGGGCGACGATCCCGGCGTGCCGCTGCGGCGGTCGCAGTGCCACCGCCAGCTCGGTGCGCCCGAGCGTGCGCTGGCGACGGTGCGCGAGGGCGTGGCGCGGTTCCCCGACCACGCGCCGCTGTGGCTCGAACTCGGCTGGGTGCAGGAAGACCTCGGCGATGCCGACGCGGCGCAGGCGGCCTATGCGCGTGCGCATGCGCTGGCGCCCGACTGGAGCGACCCGCTGGGTTCGGCGATCGCGCTGGCGCGTGCCGCCGCGCCCGAGGACCTCGTGCGCAAGGCCGAGGCGGTGACCGCGGACGCGGCCGTGCCGGGCCCGCAGCGCGCCTACCTGCACCACGTGCTCGGCAAGCGCGAGGACGCGCGCGGGGAGCACGCCGCCGCCGTGACCCACTGGGCCGAAGCCAACCGCCTGCGCCGCGAGAGCGACGGCGGCTTCGATCGCGCCGACCTCACCGCCAAGGTCGACGGCCCGATCGCGACGTCCACGCCCGAACGTCTGGCCGCATGCCGGCGTCAGGCGCTGCGCGATCCGCGACCGATGTTCGTCCTCGGCATGCCGCGCAGCGGCACCACGCTGGCGGAGCAGATCCTCGCCGCGCATCCCGCGGTGCACGGCTGCGGCGAGCGCACCGGCATCGTCGCGATCGCGCAGACGCTGGCGGACGAACGCGGCGCGGACTGGATGCAGCGGCTGGAGGACATCCCGGCCGACTGGCTGCGCAGCCGCGCCGAGGCCTACCTCGCCGGTGCCGGCGAAGCGGCGAAAGGCGCGCAGCGCCTCGTCGACAAGCAGCCGTACAATTTCCTGCACGTCGGCCTGATCGCGATGCTGTTCGCCGATGCGCGCATCGTCTGGTGCCGGCGGGATCCGCGCGACATCGCGCTGTCGATCTTCAGCGAGAGTTTCTCGCCGCTGTCGACCTACGCGACCGACCTAGACGACATCGCGTTCATGATCGCGGAACAGGAACGCCTGATGCGCCACTGGCAGGCGGTGTCGCCGCTGCCGATCCTCGAACTGCAGTACGAAGACGTGGTCGCCGACACCGACGCGCAGATCCGCCGGCTGGTCGACTTCGCCGGCCTGCCGTGGGACGACCGCTGCCTGGCCTTCCACGCCAGCGGCCGTTCGGTGCAGACGCTCAGCCGCTGGCAGGTGCGCCAGCCGGTGCATGCGCGCTCGGTCGGACGCTGGCGCCGCTATCCGCAGTGGTTCGGCGGCGACGACGTCACGGCTTCTGGTACGTGACGAAGAAGCCCTGCAGATCGCCGTTCTCGATGTACGGCTGCACGCTCACCACCTTGTAGCCGTACTTGGCGAACGCGCTGTGCGCCTTCGTCAGGCTGTTCGCCGCGCCCTGGTTGCGCATGCCCCAGGTGGCTTCGACCCACACCGTGACCGCGGGCAGGTTCGCGGCCTGCGCCTCCTCGGCGACGGTCTCGGGTTTCTTCGCGAACATGCTGGCCTGTGCGGCGGGCGCGGCGATGGCGAAGGCGAGCAGGGCGGTGCAGGCGAGGGATGCGAAGCGCATGGCAGGAACTCCGTTGCGGCGGGGGAAAAGAAACGGTGTCAGTCGATGGTGCCGGCCGCGAAATGTGCGTCGTCATGCGTGCGCAGCGCGACATCGACGATCAGGCGCAGGCCGTCGACCAGCGTCTCCAGCGGCATCGCGCGCGCCTGCGGCGAACGCAGCGGCATGCCGGGCAGCGGCGGCAGGTGGACGAAGCCGCCGCGCGGCCGGACGGGATCGCCGGCGAGCGCGTGCATCAGCACGTGGAAGACGTGGTTGCAGACGAACGTGCCGGCGGTGAGCGACAGTTCGGCCGGGATGCGCGCGCGTTCGAGCGCACGCAGCGCCGCCTTCAGCGGCAGCGTCGAGAAATACGCGTCGGGCGCGCCGGCGACGCACGGCACGTCGACCGGCTGCGCGCCGTCGTTGTCGGGGATGCGCGCGTCGATCAGGTTCACCGACACGCGTTCGAGCGAGAGCGCGCCGCGATGGCCCGCGAGGCCGGTGCAGAGCGCCAGCGCCGGGCGATGCCGGTCGAGCGCGTCGAGCAGCGCCGTCGCGCCGCGGCCGAACGCGGTCGGCAGCTCCACGGTCTCGATGCGATGCCCGTGCAGGGTCTCGCCGTGCAGCCGGCGCACGGCCTCCCAACTCGGGTTGACGGTGTCGCCGCCGAAGGGATCGAAGCCGGTCAGCAGGACGACGGGCGATGCGTGCATGCGATGCGCTCAGCGGAAGATGATGAAATACATCAGCACGACGTTGCAGGCCAGCAGCAGTGCGCCGGTGCGCCACTGCGCGCGGATCACGCCGTACGGGTCCTTCAGTTCCAGCAACGCCGCCGGCACCAGGTTGAAGTTCGCGGCCATCGGCGTCATCAGCGTGCCGCAGTAGCCGGACAGCATGCCGATCGCGCCCAGCGCGGCCGCGTCGGCGCCGTGCAGGTCGACCAGCAGCGGCAGGCCGATGCCGGCGGTCATCACCGGGAACGCGGCGAAGGCGTTGCCCATGATTGCGGTGAACAACGCCATGCCCAGCGCGTACGCGACGACCACGAGAAATGCGTTGTCGACCGGGATCACGCCGCGCACCACCCCGGCGACGGCCTGGCCCACGCCCGCGGCCCCGAACACGCTGCCCAGCGTCGCCAGCAGCAGCGGCAGCAGCGCGGCCCAGCCGATGGCGTCGACCAGCCGGCGCGACTGTTCGATCGCGACGCCCGGCGTCTGCCGCGTCAGCGCGCAGGCGGCGACCAGCGCGACGAGGCAGGCGAAGGCGAGCGCGCTCAGCGTTCCGGTGTTCGCGGTGTCGAATAGCGGCTTGCCGCCGACGACCAGATGCTTCGCCGCCAGCGTGCCGGCGACCGTCAGCAGCGGGATGAGCAGTGCCGGCAGGAACAGCCGGTTGCCGAGGCGCGCGGCCTCGCTGCGCTTCTCCTCGGCGCCGCTTTCGGCGTAGCGGCCCGTGCGCAGTCCGCCGAAGCCGGCGATCAGCACCAGCACGACCACGCAGCTGCCGACAATGCGCACCGGCAGGCGTTCGGCGGCGAACAGCAGCGCAGCGAGCAGCGCCCAGAACGTCGCGGTGGTGATGCGCCGCGGATTGCCCGGGTCGCGCGCGCCGCGCCACGCTAGCGCCGCGAAGTAGGCGCCGAGCAGCCAGTAGACCGGCGTCATGCCGATCACGCGCCGTCTCCCGTCGTCGTCGGCGCGTCCTGCGCATGCGCCCGGGCGAGGGCGCGGTCGAGCCGCCGCAGGCGCCAGGCGTGGATCAGGAACGCGCACACCGCGGTCGGGATGCCCCACAGCGCGATCTGCAGCGGTTCCAGCGCATGGCCGTGGTCGGCGAAGAAGCCCTGGATCAGCAGCACGGCGCCGAACGCGATGAAGATGTCTTCGCCGAAGAACAGGCCGACGTTGTCGGTGGCGGCGGCCATCGCGCGGATGCGCTCGCGTTCGGCGTCGGTGAGCGCGCCGTGCGCAGTCTCTGCGGCGCCTTCGGCCATGGGCGCGACCAGCGGGCGCACGGTCTGTGGATGGCCGCCGACGCTGGTCAGCCCGATCGCCGACAGCGCCTGACGCAGCAGCAGGTAGGCGGTGAGCAGGCGGCCCGCCGTCGCGCCGCGCAGGCCGGCGATCCAGCCCTGCGCGCGCTCCTTCAGGCCGTGGCGTTCGAGCAGGCCGATCACCGGCAGCGTAACCAGGAACAGCAGCAGGTAGCGCTTCTCGGTGAAGGCCTTGCCGATGAGGTCCAGCACCTCCAGCGGCGACAGCTTCGCGGCGAAGCCGGTGACGAAGCCGGCGCCGACCACGACCAGCGCCGGATTCAGTCGCAGCGCGAAGCCGGCGACGACCGCCAGCACGCCGATCAGCGGCCAGTAGTTGACGATCTCCGTCGTCATGCGGCGTGGCCCGTGCGTGCGGCGATGCGCACGCCTGCGTCCAGCAGCCGCGCGCGCACCGCCCGAGCGATCGCGACCGCATCGTCGCGATCGCCATGCAGGCACAGCGTGTCGCTGCGCAGCAGCAGCGGCCGGCCGCGTTCGTCCTTCGCGAGGCCCATCGCGGCGAGCAGGAGCGCGCGGTCGGCGACGGCGTCGGGCGCGTCGATCACCGCGCCCGGGCGGCTGCGCGGCAGCAGCCGGCCCTGCGTGTCGTAGCCGCGATCCGGGAACACTTCGTGCACCGTCGGCAGGCCGGCGTCCGCGGCGATCGCCAGCAGCACCGAGCCCGACAGCCCGACCAGCGGCAGCGCGGGGTCGAACGCCTGCACCGTCTTCACGATCGCGGCCGCGACGTCGACGTCCTCGGCGGCGCGGTTGTAGAGCGCGCCGTGCAGCTTGACGTGGGTGATCGCCACGCCGGTGTCTTGCGCGAGCGCGGCGAACGTCGCCAGCTGTTCCACGACGCTGCGCGCGATGGCCCCGGGAGCGTCGCCGGTTTCGCGCCGGCCGAAGTGGTCGCGGTCGGCATAGCCCGGATGCGCGCCCGCGGCCACGCCTTGCGCGGCGCACAGGCGCAGCGTTGCGCGGATCGTGTCCGCGTCGCCGGCATGCGCGCCGCAGGAGACGTTGGCGGAGGAGATCAGCGGCACGAGGTCGGCGTCGTGGCCGCAGCCTTCGCCGAGGTCGCAGTTGAGGTCGATGGTGGCGGTGCTCATTCTTCGGTGGGCTCCAGCAGCGAACGGTCGCCGCGGAGGATCGCCTCGGCGGTGCCCGCGACCGGCGCGTCCGCATGCCGGTACTGGCGGGCGTATCGCGCGCCGAGCGCGCGGTCGATGCGATAGATCGCGAGCAGGGCCTGGTTGCGCATGGAGACGGTTTCGCCGGCATTCTCGATCAGGCCGACCAGCGTCGGCAGGGCCCGGCGGTCGCCGATGTACCCCAGCGCTCCGATGGCGTAGCCACGGTATTTCATGTCCGGGTGTGCGACGGCTTCGCAGATCGCGGGGACCATCGGGCGACCGGCTTCGATCAGCGGATCGTCGATCTCGGGCTCGTGGAAGGACGCGTCGTAGAACGCAACCCACACCTTCGCGAAGCGCTTGCCGCCGGTGCGGTAGTCGACGCTTTCTTCGTCGGCACGCGCGCTGGCGGCGGCGAACAGCAGGGCGACGAGCGCGAGCGCGACGGTGGCCGATCGAAGCAGGGTCATGGCACGGACTTCCGGGCGAGGGCGAGGTCGATGGCCCATTCTAGTCGCGCGATGCGTGCGGTCCGCGCCGCGAATGCGGCCCGCGCTTCGTCCCGCGTCACGGCGACGACGCGCAGCGCATCGCCGGCGCGACGCTGCGCCAGCCGCGGCAGGTCGGTGGCGATCACGTGGCCGAGGCGCGGATAGCCGCCGGCGGTCTGCGCGTCGGCGAGCAGCACGATCGGACGGCCGTCCGGCGGCAGCTGCACCGTGCCCGGCGCGACCGCGGCGGACACCTGTTCCGGCAGGTCGGCGGCGAACGCGGGGCCGGCGCAGCGCAGGCCCTGGCGATCGCTGCGCGGATCGACGGTCCAGTCGTGCGACGCCAGCGCGGGGGCATCGGACAGCGCCGACGGCACGTAGCGGATCGGCGCGTCGGGCGGGAGATCGGCGTGGAGGTCGATCCACCAGCCGGGCGCGATCGGCGCGTCGAGGTCGTCCACGGCGACGTCGCCCGTGTCGAGCGTGCCGATCGGCAGCAGGTCGCCCGCCCGCAGCGCACGACCTTCGAGGCCGCCGAAGCCGCCGCGCAGGTCGGTGCTGCGACTGCCGAGCACGACCGGCACGTCGAAGCCGCCGGCGACCGCCAGCCACGCGCGCAGGCCGTCGCCCATGCCGCCGAGCCGCAGCAGACCGGCCGGCAGCGTCACCGGGCGAGCGGCCGGCACGGCGTGGCGCGTGCCGTCGGCGGTTTCCAGCGTCGTCTCCATCGCCGCGCCGCACAGCGCGATCCGCGCCGGCGCCGGCAGCGCCAGCCCATTGCCGCGCTTGATGCGCCCACTTGCCTGAAAAACGTGGGCCTGAAAAACGTGGGCCCGACCGGCAAACCCGACGGCAAGGACTTGACGACCATCGCGGCGCCGG
>JBQCJG010000099.1:0-4968 GCA_051952955.1 Lysobacteraceae bacterium
GATGCCGTTGCGGGCCTTCAGCAGCGCGGACTGGCGCAGGTTGCGGATGCCGACGGACCGCGCCACCTCACCGATCTGCATGGCGTTGCCGCCCTGCAGGACGATGGCCTGGATGGCCTCGGTCATCGGCATGACCTCGTAGATGCCCGTACGCCCCTTGTAACCGCCGGTGCATTCGCCGCAGCCGACCGCTTCGTACAGGGTGATGCCCTCGTGGATCTCGTCGCTGGTGAAGCCTTCCGCCAGCAACGCATGTTCCGGCAATTGCGCCGGACGCTTGCAGTTCGGACAGAGCCGGCGCGCGAGACGCTGCGCGATCACGAGGCTGACCGAAGAGGTGATGTTGTACGGCGCGATGCCCATGTTCATCAGGCGCGAGATGGTCTGCGGCGCGTCGTTGGTGTGCAGGGTGGAGAGCACCATGTGGCCGGTCTGCGCGGCCTTGACCGCGATCTCCGCGGTTTCCAGGTCGCGGATTTCGCCGACCATGATCACGTCCGGATCCTGGCGCAGGAAGCTGCGCAGCGCCGCGGCGAAGGTCATGCCGCGCTTCGCGTTCTGCTGCACCTGGTTGATGCCGGGCAGGCGGATTTCGACCGGATCCTCGACCGTGGAGATGTTGCGCTCTTCCTCGTTGAGGATGCCCAGCGCGGTGTAGAGCGAGACGGTCTTGCCGGAGCCGGTGGGGCCGGTGACCAGCACCATGCCGTAGGGCTTGTGGATGGCGTCGAGGAACAGCTTCTGCTGGTCGGGCTCGTAGCCGAGCTTGTCGATGCCGAGCTTCGCCGCGCTGCCGTCGAGGATACGCAGCACCACCTTCTCGCCGAACAGCGTCGGCAGGGTGCTGACGCGGAAGTCGATCTGGCGGGTCTTCGACAGGTTGAGCTTGATGCGGCCGTCCTGCGGCACGCGCTTCTCGGCGATGTCCAGCTGCGACATGACCTTGAGGCGCGCGGCCATGCGCTGGTTGAGCTTCACCGGCGCCTTCGCGACCTGCTTGAGGATGCCGTCGATGCGCAGCCGCACCCGGTAGTCGTTTTCGTAGGGCTCGAAATGGATGTCCGAGGCGCCGCGGCGGATCGCGTCGACCAGGATCTTGTTGATGAACTTCACGACCGGCGTGTCGTCGCCCTTGGCATCGACGCCGCCCTCGCTGGCGCCGGCCTCGTCGTCGCCGCCGGAGACGTCGAGCGTGTCGAGGCCCTCGGTGTCCTCCATGCCGCCGAGCGAATCGCTGTTCTCCATCCACGCCTGCATCGTGCGCCGGATGCTGTCCTCGTCGACGAGGATCGGTTCGACCACCAGGTTGGTGTGGAACTTGATCTCGTCCAGCGCCGCGGTGTTGGTCGGATCCGAGACGCCGACGAACAGGCGGCCACCGCGCTTGAACAGCGGCAGCACGTGGTGCTTCTGCAGCAGGTCGTCCTTCACCAGCCGGATCGCGCTCTGCGAGGCGTCCATGGTGGCGGGATCGAACAGCGGCATGCCGAATTCGATCGAATTCGCGGCGGCGAGCTGGGACGGGGTGACCAGCTTCTGCTCGCGCAGGTAGCCGGCGATGGGCTTGCGCTCGCGCGTCGCCGTGTCGAGCGCCTGGCGGGCGGCGGTCTCGTCGAGGGCGCCATCCAGCACCAGTCGCCGGGCAATGCCGGTGATTCCGATCAGATTGGCGGTCGCGGCCGAATTCATCGTCAGTGGTCGTCCTGTCGGAAAAGGTCGCCCGGGTCAGCGTCCTAGGTTACTGCGCCGGTTCGCGGCTTGCACCCCATTCCCCACCCGGAATCCTGCGCGATCAAGCGGATGAGTGCAATTGTTTGAGGAAGGGGTGAACCGGGTCACGGTTGCGCTCCGAGGGCACTTTGTGATGCGAGCCACATCTTGGGTCGTCCGGACCGATGGCGGGCCGGCAGGCAGGCGGACCGGCGAATCATCGATTTCCGGCGGATCGTCCAAAAAGGAACCCGGCCATGCGGCCGGGTCCTGAAGGGTGAAATGTCGCCCGAAGCCCTACGGACAGTCGCCCTGGCCCGGACGCAGGCCGCGGGTCGGGTTGCAGACGGTGCCGGTGTTGGTCCAGGTGATGTTGGACGCACCGACGGCCATGTTGGCGGTGTTGAGCCAGGTCAGATTGGCGCCGCCGCTGGACGCCGTGGCGCCCGTCGTCGCGGTGATCACGCCGTCGGTGACACTGGTCAGCTTGGTCACGTTCTTGGTGAGCTGGAAGCTGGCGAGGGTCGGTACGCCGTTGTTGCCGGCGGTGCAGCCCACGTTGGAGTTGAACTCGGAAATGCAGATGTCGATCGCGGTACGGAAGCCCGTCAGCTCGGCCGCGGCGCCTGTGGCGCGGGTGCGCGAGATGTAATCCTGGTACTGCGGGATCGCGATGGCGGCCAGAATGGCGATGATGGCGACCACGATCAGCAGTTCGATCAGCGTGAAGCCTTTGTCATTCTTCATGGTGTCCCCTTTGCTCGAAGACCGTGGCGGGCCTTCGGTCGATCCATCCTTACCCAAAAAGAACCCGGCACGAGGCCGGGTTCTTCCATCACGCGATTGCTGACAGTCTGAACCTTACGGGCAGTCGCCCTGGCCCGGACGCAGGCCGCGGGTCGGGTTGCACACGGTGCCGGTGTTGGTCCAGGTGATGTTCGAGGTGCCGGCGGCGGCGTTCGGGGTGTCGATCCAGGTCAGGTTGGCACCGCCGCTGGAAACCGTGGCGCCGGTGGTCGCGGTGATCTGGCCGTCGGTGACGCCACCCATCTTGGTCACGTTCTTGGTCACGGTGAAGCTGGCGACGGTCGGCACGCCGTTGTTGCCGGCGCTGCAGCCGACGTTGGTCTGCTGCTCGGAGATGCAGACGTTGACGGCGGTGCGGAAGCCGCTGAGCTCGGCGGCGGCGCCGGTGGCGCGGGTGCGCGAGATGTAGTCCTGGTACTGCGGGATGGCGATGGCGGCCAGGATGGCGATGATGGCGACCACGATCAGCAGTTCGATCAGGGTGAAGCCTTTGGTGTTCTTCATGATCAGTTTTCCCTCGGGAGTAGAGTAGCGAACGTTTTCACGTGCCCCGTACCAGGAAGGTGCTCCTGTCCGTGGCGCCCGTGCTACCGAGCACGTGCGGGTTAACTATACGCACAAGCCGTGCCAGCGCGCCGAACAAGACAGGTTCCCGGTCCGGGGTCGGCGTTCGGGCATCGTTCACAGAATCGAGGTTGCCAAAAGTGACGTTTTGCGTCACCTGCCTGCCCGGCAGCGGCAAAGCTGTTCTCAAGGTACGGGAGGCGGTGTGAGCGTCGTCACAGGTTCGGCCGTGACGGCGTCGACCAGCATCATGGAGGCCGCCCGGGCGGAGTGGATGTGCACCAGCCGCAACTCGGTGCTGCGGCGGCCGCTGCGGGCGAGGGCGTCGTCCAGCGCGCCGGCCTGCATCCAGTCCGGGAGCGAGGCGCCAGCCGCCGGCATCGCCTTCTTCAGGATCTCGGCGCGCTTGTCGGCGTAGGGCGCGTAGTGTTCGGGGAGTTGCTCCAGCGGCCGCTGGCGGCGGATCAGGTCGGCGAAGATGGCGGCGCGCGCGTCTGCGTCCCTGGGCAGCTTCACGGCGTAACGTCGGGGGCCGAACCACGCCAGGCTGCGGGTGTCCGCGGTCCGGGCCTTCGCGAGATCCTCCGGCTCCAGTTCGTTCGCGTAGAGCAGGTACATCTTGTCCACCGACCAGACCATGAAGACCGGCCGGCTGACCCAGGCGGTGTGCAGGGCGTAGCCCATGAAGAGCGCCTGCATCACGCCGATGGTGGCCAGGTCGCGCCGGGTCAGGCGCATGTCGTGCGCCTTGAACACGATCAGCGTCAGCAGCGGGCCGGCGACGATGTCCACGCACAGCATCGTGATCAGCAGCCGGTCCATGCCGGCGATGCGGATCATCCCGTACGGGAACCAGAGCCAGTAGATGAGGCCGGTGATGGTGCCGACCACGGTGAAGCTGATCAGCAGGTGGATCGCGGCGGCTTTCCAGCGGGTCATGCGGGTCATGCGAGGCGGGCGCGGAGGGTGTGGCCCGCGATTATGCGCAGCGGACCGGCGGTCGCAAGCCCGCCGGCGGCGCGGTCACTCGATCCCGAGTTTCTTCAGCTTGTAGCGCAGCGCGCGGAAGGTGATGCCCAGGGCGGCCGCGGTCTTGGTCTTGTTGTAGCGGTGTTCCTGCAGCGCCTGCTGGATCGCGTTGCGCTCGATTTCCTCGATGAACGAGGGCAGGGCGCTGGTGCTGGTGTCGCGCGCATGGGTGCCGCGCGGGTCGGCACCGGCCGGCGCGGGCGACGCGATGGCCGGGGCGGGCGCGGGCGCCTGGGTCAGGGCCGGCGACTGCGGCAGGATCTGCGGCGCGTTCGGCAGGCGCAGGTCGCGGGCCCCGATCTCGTCATCGTCGGCCATGGCCAGCGCGCGTTCGAGGATGTTCTCCAGTTCGCGGACGTTGCCCGGGAACGGGTAGACCTCGAGCGCGGCGACGGCGTCGGGCGACAGGCCCGGGGCGCGGCGCTTCATGGCGTAGGCCAGGCGCTTGAGGATGGCCCCGGACAGCAGCGGCAGGTCGCCGGTGCGCTCGCGCAGGGGCGGCACGTCCAGCTCGATCACGTTGATGCGGTAGAACAGGTCGTGGCGGAAGCTGCCTTCGGCGACGAGAACGTTGAGGTCCTTGTGCGTGGCCGACAGGATGCGCACGTCCACCGGGATTTCGGTGTTGGCGCCGACCGGGCGGATCGTCTTCTCCTGGATGGCGCGCAGCAGCTTCACCTGCATCGGCAGCGGAAGTTCGGCCACTTCGTCCAGGAACAGCGTGCCGCCGTCGGCCACCTGGAACAGGCCGGGCTTGTCGGTGTGGGCGCCGGTGAAGCTGCCCTTCTTGTGGCCGAAGAACTCGCTTTCCATGAGTTCCGACGGGATGGCGCCGCAGTTGACCGGAATGAACGGCCC